>NZ_JBSFEV010000055.1:0-41101 GCF_053594615.1 Streptomyces sp. NPDC001858 | reverse complement strand
CAGCGGCTCACCCGTGACCAGTGCGAGGGGCTGCCGCTCGCCGGGAGCCCGAGTGGCGGGCTGCGGCTCCCCGCTGCCCAGGGCAGCGAGCTGGGCCCGGCCGTCTTCGCACAACGCTCTGCCGAGTCCTGTCGCGCCGGCTCAGCGGGCCGGCATCAGCCACGGCTCCTGGGGCAGGGTCCGGCCCGTCTCCAGGAGGGACTTGAGGTTGGACAGGACCGCGGGCCAGCCGAGCGACACATCGGCGAGTGCGCCCTCGTCGAGGAGATCCTCGTGGGTCACGGTGAGGCGGACGATGTCGCCGTGCGGCCGGATGTCGAAGGTGACCCGGGAGTGCCGGTCCGGCCGGCCCTCCTCGTCGGGCGCGGCCCAGGTGGTGACCAGCCGGGTCGGAGGCTCGCTCTCGACGACCGCGCCGACGACGTCCGCGATGCCGCTGCCGTCCGTGCGGACGTGTTCCCAGCGGGAGCCGGGCCGCCAGTCGGAGACGTTGCTGTGGCCCCAGTAGGCGGCGGTCAGGTCGGCGTCGGTGAGCGCTTCCCAGACCTGCTCCGGCGTGCTGGCGATGTAGGTGACATAGACGAAGGTGGGCTTGTCGGTCATGGCTTCCTCGGCTCGTCGTCTGACGTCGGAGAGCACGCGCAGCCGCGGGCGCTCGAACTTGTCGATCCACCGCTCCTGGATCTCGTGGAGCGGGACCGGATTGAGGTAGTGCAGCTTCTCCCGCCCCCGCCGCACCGTCACGACCAGCTGCGCGGCCTCCAGGACGGCCAGGTGCTGGGTCACGGACTGGCGCGCCATGTCGATGTGCGCGCAGAGCTCGCCCAGGGTCTGGCCGTTGCGCTCGTGCAGCCGGTCGAGAAGCCGTCTGCGCGTGTCGTCCGCCAGCGCCCTGAAGGCCTTGTCCATGCCCGGGTCCGCCTCCGGGTCGTCTTCCGATCGCACACTCAACGTTATGCAGGTGATTACCTGCATGTCAACCGATGACCTCGACGGCCTCGACGGCCTCGACGCCCGCGGTGACCCGGGGGGGGTGACAGCCGTGCGCCCGCCGGCACCGCTGGGGGGAGCGGTGACGGCGGGCGCACAGTGATCGACTTCGAGCGGCGCGGGGGTCAGCTCACGTTGAGCGCCGTGTCGTCGATGACGAACGACGTCTGGAGGACGGACCCTTCGACGCCGGTGAACGTGATCGTGGACGTGGTGCCCGCCAGGGAGGCGAGGCTGAAGCTCTTCAGGGCGTATCCGCTGGCCGCGTTGAGGTTGGAGTAGGTGGCCAGGGTGGTGGATCCGGCGGTGACCGTGAGTTTGTCGTACGCGGTGCTGGTGGTGGTCTCGGCCGTGTCGATGTGCAGGTAGAAGCTGAGCGTGGCGGTGGTGCAGCCGCTCGGGATGGTCACCGTCTGGGACAGCGTGTCGGTGTGGGCGGAGCCGTAGCCGTCGAGCCAGGCCTTGTACGAGCCGGTGCGGGCCGCCTGGCTGCTGGAGTTGGTGATGACGCCGCTGGTGGCGGTCCAGGTGGTGTTGCCGGACTCGAAGCCCTGGTTGCCCAGCAGTTGGGCGGCGGTGCAGGTGCCGTCGCCGGGGTCGTCCCCGCCGCCGTCGTCGTCACTGCCGCCGGCCAGCCACTCGGTGGCGTTGAGGGCGAGGGCCGCGTTGGTGGCGCCGGAGTCGTTCCAGCCGTCGTAGAGGGTGTTGCCGGACTGGCCGGTGTCGTCGTCGATGGGCGAACTGTCGCCCCAGAAGGCGACGCGGCCGCTGCCGAAGGTGCTGGTGGCGAAGAAGGCGCCGGTGTTGCCCGAGTAACCGGTGCGGTAGAGCAGGCCCTTGACGCTGGAGTTGTCGGCGGGCTTGAGGGTGGCCGTCGTGCCGCTGGCGATGAGGCTCTTGGTGACGGTGCCGAAGGAGCCGTGCAGCACGGGATCGCTGCTGTCGCTGATGGCGCTCGGGTAGTCGGAGCCGATGCTCAGCGAGTCGATGGAGAAGCCGAACGGGTCGGTGGAGTCGACGCTGTTGTTGGTCATCAGGTCGTTGAGGATCTCGACCGCGTCCTCGCCGTCGTTGTTGCGGTCGGCGCCGGTGTGGTCGGAGACCATGAACAGACCGCCGCCGCCCTTCACGAAGTTCATGATCGCCGTCTTCTCGGCGGTGGTGAACAGCGTGTTGGGCTCCGGCAGGACCAGCGTGTCGAAGTTCGCCAGGTCGGTCGTCGACGAGCCGCCGTAGGTGAGGGCGCTGGTGGCGGTCTTGAGGCTGTAGTCGCCGGTCTGCTGGAGGGCGACGCCCCAGGAGGAGATGGCGCCGGTCCAGTCGCTCTCGGAGGACGGCGAGGAGTCCTCCCCGAGCGGGTCGGGCTGGCTGGTGGAGATGATCCAGTCCGCGTTGCCGGCCGTCTCGGCGTGGCCGTTGTCGAACAGGATGCGGTGGGGGGTGGCCGCTTCTGCGGGCGTTGCGCTGGTGGAGACCTGGAGGGCCGCTCCGGTGACGAGCAGCCCGAGGCCGGCCAGGAGGGTGGGGACCTTGCGGCGGGATCTCTGTGATCCGAGCATCCGGCGAACCTCCGTGGGGAAGGGGGGACACGAGGCGGGTGCGGGCGCCAAATCTGCGCGCGTAGACCTTGCGTCGAAGGGTTCTACACGCGTGGAACGATTGAAAGGTACCTGACATTACCGGTCGGTGAACATACCGGCGGCGGTCAGCCGCGAAGCGGAACGGACTGCCCCACCGTCCAGCGGGCACAAGCACTGCAACGGCGTCTCGCCAGGAAACGGAGGGCGGAGATGGAGATCGACGGCCTGATCAGTGCCATCTTCATCGGCATCATCATCGGCGTACTGGGGCGGCTCGTCGTCCCGGGCCGCCAGCGCATCGGCGTGCTGTGGACCATCGCCGTCGGCATCGTGGCGGCGCTGATCGGTTCGGCGCTCGCGGCAGGCATCGGCGTGGGCGACACCAAGGGCCCCGACTGGATCGAGTGGCTCATCCAGATCGGCCTCGCCGCCGTCGGCGTCGCGGCCCTGGACCGATCGAAGGGCCGCCACTGACGGACGAAACACCGGCTGCGCTGAGCGGGTCGGGCGAAGTCGGCTGCGGTGCGGCAACGCCCTGAAGGGGCGCGGGGAACTGCGCGACCAGCCACGACGGCGCCGCAGCGGCACGACGGCACGGCGCGGCACCCCCAGCGGAGCGCTCAGCGGAGCGCTCAGCGTGCGTACACGTACGGCGTCGTCGTGCTGACCGCGGCGAAGCCGAGGCGTTCCAGGATGGGGCGGCTCTGGGACGAGGCGTCGACCTGGAGATAGCGGTAGCCGCGCTCGGAGGCGATTCGGGCGCGGTGGGCGACCAGGGCGCGGTAGACGCCGCGGCCGCGCCAGCCCTCGACGGTGCCGCCGCCCCACAGACCGGCGAACCGCACTCCGGGGATCAGCTCCATCCGCGCGGAGCTCACCGGCACGTCCCCGGCCATCGCGAGGAGGGCGACGAGCGCGTCGGGGTCGTCGGCGAGCCGGGCGAGCAGGAGTCTGCGCAGCCAGGATCCGTCGTGACCGAAGGCCTTCTCGTTCGCCTCCACCATGAGCTCGACGCCCGCCCGGTCGGTGACCGGGACGATGCGGACGCCGTCGGGCGGTGCGACGTCGACGAGCTGCTCGCTCGTCTCGCCGATCATCAGGGTCTCCTCGGCGTCGGCCGTGAAACCGGCCGCCGTGAGGCGTTCGCCGAGGTCGGCGGGGCTGTCGTGGCCGTACAGCTTCCACTCGAACTCGTGGCCGAGCCCGGTGAAGCAGGCGATCTGGGCCGCGATCGCCGCGTCGGCCCCGGCAGAGTCCAGGTCGGACCACAGGACGCCGCTCCAGCCGCCGTCGCCGCCGATGTGCCGGACCACGCCCCCGGTCCGCTCGACGCGGGCGTCGAAGCTCTCGGGACGCGCACCTTCGCGCATGTCCCGGTCGTACAGGGCGAGTACCGCAGCATGATCCATACCGCCCAGTCCAGCACCTCGGCGCGGCCGCCACAACGCAATTACCGCGCTGTCACCGCGGCCAGATAGGCGCTCAGCCGGTCGCGGTTGCGGGCCAGGCAGTCGATCCGGGCCTGGATGCGGTCGATGTGCCCCGCCAGGAGGGCGGCGGTCTCGGGTGTCAGGTGCTGCGCGGGCAGGACGATCTCCTCGGGCCCGGACAGGAACGGCAGGATCGCCCGGATCATCTCGGTGGTGAGGCCGGAGTCGAGCAGTCCGCGGATCTGCTGGACGTCCCGGACGGCCGCCTCGCCGTAGTCGCGGTAGCCGTTCTCGCCACGGTCGGGGTGGAGCAGGTCCTGCTCCTCGTATTGACGCCCTCTCCTGCCCGAGGGCAGAAGATTCCGGTCCGCACCTCTTCGAGGCACCACCACGGGTTCCTGTTTCACGGGCCACTGCCGACCGGTGAGGGTCGGTCTTACACGGCCTCCGCAGGCCTGACTTCCCGCCCGTCCGGCGGTAGGTCCCACAACTCCGTTGTGGGACAAGGCGATCTTAGCCATGCTACGGCGGCCCTCCGGGCCACTACCGGCAGGATGCCTGTACCTCCACCCTGAAGGGTGGAGGTACAGGGCGAGTGTTCGATACCGCAGCAGCCGGGGGCGGACGCCGGTGCAGCGCGAGAGGTCGCCGATCTTCATGCCGCACTCCGAACGCTGCTGCCCCGCATGGCGCCGGCGCTCGGCGTGTCCGAGGCGCGGGTGGGCTTTCTGGTCACGGGGTACGCGGCGGCCTCGTTCGCGGCGGCGATCCCGATGACCGCCCTGCTGCGCGGCCTGCCGCGCCGGCCGGTCCTCCTCGGCGCCCTGCTGGGCTTCGCGCTGAGCAACGCGGTGGTCGCGCTGTCGTCCTCGTACGGCGTCACCTTCGCGGCGCGGCTGGCGGCCGGTGTCATGGGCGGCACGCTGTGGGCGATGCTCGCCGGGTACGCGGCCCGGATGGCGCCGGCCGAGCGGCGCGGCCGGGCGATCGCCGTCGTGCTGGCCGGCATCACGCTCGCGCTCGCGCTGGGCGTGCCGGCCGGGACCGCGCTGGCCGGAGCGGTGGGCTGGCGTGCGGCGTTCGGCCTGCTGGCCGGGCTGGCGGTGCTGCTGACGGGCTGGGTGCGGTGGCGGGTCCCGGCCTTCCCCGGCGAGACGCGGGGCGAGCGGGTGTCGCTCGCCGGGGTGGCCGCGCTGCCGGGGCTCCCCGTGATCCTGTCCGTCACGCTGTTCCTGCTGCTGGGCCATCAGGTGATGTACACCTACATCACCCCGTTCACGGAGCAGGCGGGATTCGGGCGCACGGATGTGGTGCTGCTGGTGTTCGGGGCGTCCACGGTGGCCGGGATCTGGGGGACGGGCCTGGTCGTCGACCGATGGCCGCGTGCCACGCTGCTCGGCGCGCTCGGGCTCTGCGCGGCGGTCATGCTCGCGCTCGGCCGCTTCCCGGACGTGCCCGCCGTGCTGCCGGTGTCGGTCGCCCTGTGGGGCGTGGCCTTCGGCGGGGCGCCGACCCTCATCCAGACCGCGCTGGTGCACGCCTCGGGACCCGCCGCCTCGGACGTGGCGACGTCGCTGCAGACCACGGTGTACAACGCGGGCATCGCGGGCGGCTCACTGGCCGGAGGCGTCGTGCTGGAAAGGTGGGGCGCGGCGGCGCTTCCCTGGGCGGCGTTTCCGCTGGTCGCGCTGGCTCTGACGGCGGTCGCGGCGGGCCGTCGGCACGCGTTTCCGGCGGTCCCGAGCGGCCGACGGTCCCACGACGGCTGAGCCCGCGACCGCAGGCCCCCGGTGCGAAGGGGGCCTGCGGGGGGGCTGGTCCTCCCGACGGGACGGGAGCGGCTCAGCGCTCCGTGCGTGGGCGGAACCTCCGGTAGAGGGCCGCGCCGCCGAGCATCATGGCCGTGCTGCCGAGGAGCGCGGGCAGCGTGGCGTCGGCTCCCGTGTGGGCGAGCGAGCCCACGGCGTCGGGCGCCGCGGCCTGGGCCGCCAGGGCCGGGGCCTGCGGGTTGGCCTTCGGACCCGGGCCCTGCGGCTCCGCGGGCGGGTGGTGCCGGACCGGCGGCTCGGGCTCGGAGGGCTCCCCCGGCCCGGCGGGGTCGACGGGCTCCTCGTCGGGCTTCTCGGGCTTCCCGGGCTTCCCGGGCTTCCCGGGCTTCCCGGGCTTCTCGGGTTTCTCGCCCGAGACGTTGACGGCCTCGTTGCCGAGCGCCGGGTTCGCGATGCCGACGACGTTCACGCTGTTGCCGCTGACGTTCACCGGGAGCTGGACCGGCAGCTGGAGCCCGTTGCCGGAGACGACGCCCGGGGAGCCCTGGGCGCCGCCCTGCGCGGTGGCGCCGCCGTCGGAGGTCGCGCCGTGCGCCCCGGGAGCCGCGGCCCGGCCCACGTTGGCGCAGGTGTTGCCCGCGGTGGGGTTCAGCACGCCCACCACGTTCACCGTGTTCCCGCACAGGTTCACCGGGAGGTGCACCGGCAGCTGGACACCGTTGCCGGAGATCAGCCCGGGCGAGCCTGCCGCGGTGCCGTTCGCCGCCGAGTCGGCGTGTGCGGGCAGTGTCACAGCCATCGCGCCGGAGACTGCGGCGACGGCCAGTACACCGGTTCGGGTAACCCGTCTCATGGGGCCCTGCCTTCCAGACATGAATCGCGGGCACTCGCCCGCATCCGTTAGAACGCCGACGAACCATCCGGGTTATGCCAGAACGCCCTTTCGCACCGTTCTGTCGCCCGGAGGCGGGTGACGGGCAGGCCGCTTATCGTGATCGAGGGCGCCGCCGCGGACCGCTGCAGGCGTCCCTGGAGGCGCTGATGCTGGCCAAGCTGTGGGCGCGGCCGGGGCTGCGACGCTACGCGCTCGCCCTGACCGCCGCACTGACCCTGCTGGGCGCGGGCCTGCCGACGGCCGCCGCGAGCGGCGACGGCGACGCGGACGACCGGCCGGATCTGTCCCGGTTCTACGGTCAGAAGATCGTGTGGTCGGCCTGCAAGGGCGAGGGCATGCCCGAGGACCTCCAGTGCGCCAAGCTGACGGTCCCGGTCGACTACGCCCACCCCAGGAGGGGCACGCTGGACCTCGCGCTGGCGCGCTATCGGGCCACCGGCGACAAGCGGGGCTCGGTGGTGCTCAACTTCGGCGGTCCCGGCGGCCCGGGCGTCCCCGAACTCGCCTACGGCGGCAAGCAGTTCATGGACCTCACCGACGGCTACGACGTGGTGACCTTCGATCCCCGGGGTGTCGGCCGTTCCTCCCCCGTCAGCTGCGGGGACGGCGAGGAGAGCGGGTTGGCCTCGCTGGACGACGACTCGGCGCTCTCCGATCCCCGGGCGCTCCTGGCCCAGTTGAAAGAGGCGGCCGCCGACTGCACCGAGCACTCCGGTCCGGTCCTGCCGCACATAGGCACCGTCGACGCGGCCCGGGACCTGGACGTGCTGCGGCAGGCGCTGCGCGACAAGAAGCTCAACTATCTCGGCTTCTCGTACGGCAGCCGGCTCGGCGCGGTCTACGCCGCCCAGTTCCCCGGCAAGGTGGGCCGGGTGGTCCTGGACGGCGTCGACACGCTGACGGAGCCGCTCACCGAGCAGGGGCTCGTGGGCGCCCGGGGGCAGCAGGTGGCCCTGGACGACTTCGTCGGCTGGTGCGTGAAGGACATCGCCTGTCCGTTCGGGCAGGATCCGCGCGTGGCCCGCCAGGAGGTCGTACGGCTCGTCCGCTCGCTCGACGAGGATCCGCTGCCGACCGACTTCGGCGGCGACTTCACCGGCCAGGACCTCGTCGGCGCCCTCGGGCAGGGGCTGTACAGCAGGGAGTTGTGGCCTCTGCTGGAACGGGCGCTGGCCCAGTTGGTGGAGAGCGGCGACGCCGGCGGGGTGCTCGGTTTCGTGGGCGGCGGCCTCGCCCACCCCCTACCCTTCTCCCTGCGGACATCCTCACTGCCGACATCCTCACTGCCGACATCCTCACCGCGGACCTCGCTGCGCGACGAGCCCTCCCCAGGCGCGCTGGTCGACGCGGAGGACGTCCCGCTCGACAACCTGCCCGCCGCGCTGATGGCGATCAACTGCGCGGACGACCCGGACCGCCCCACCGCCGGGCAGATCACCGCGGACCTGCGGCGACTGCGCGCCGCCTACGACAAGGCGTCACCGGTCTTCGGGCAGTACCGCCTCACCGAGGTCCTGATGTGCTACGGCCGTCCCAGGGGCACCGACTACATCCGCGACGAGGTGAAGGACCTCGACTCCCCGAAGATGCTCCTGGTCGGCACCCGCGGCGACCCGGCGACTCCGTACCGCTGGACCGAGGAGACGGCGAAGCGGCTCGGCTCCTCGGCCGTGGTGCTCGACAACAAGGCCGAGGGCCACACCGGGTACGGGTCGTCCAAGTGCGTGCACCGCAAGGTCGACGACTTCCTGCTGTACGGCTCCCTCCCGCCGAGCGGCAGTTCGTGCGGGCCCGAAGAGGACGACGGCTGAGTGCGCCGCTTCCTGCCGCTGCTGCTCGTCGCCCTCGCCGCGGCCGCGGCGACGGCCGCCGCGTGCGCCCTGTCGGCCCGGTGGTGGCTCGCGGCCGGGCCGCTGCTGGCGCTGGCCTGTCTGGGCGGCCGGGACCTGCTCCAGCGCAGTCGCTCCATCCCGCGCAACTACCCGCTTCTCACGCATCTGCGCCCTCGGACGGTACGGACCCGGGACACCGAAACAGTGGGGGAAGAGGCGGACGAGTTCCTGGTGCCGTCGCTGCGCCCGGTCGAGCCGGCCGAGGAGCCGCCGGTGGTGCGGGTGGGCGGGCCCGACTGCCGCCTGCCGTACGACATGGCGCTGCTGAACGTGTCCGCGATGAGCTTCGGAGCGCTGTCGCCGCAGGCGGTCCTCGCCCTCAACCGGGGTGCGGCGCTGGGCCGTTTCGCGCAGGACACCGGGGAGGGCGGACTGTCCGAGTACCACCTGCGGGGCGGCGGCGACCTCGTCTGGGAGATCGGGTCGGGATACTTCGGCTGCCGCCGCCCCGACGGCGGTTTCGACGCACGGGAGTTCGCCGACAAGGCGGCCCTGCCCGAGGTGAAGTGCGTGTCGGTGAAGCTGTCCCAGGGGGCGGCCCCCGGCAGCGGCGGAGTGCTGCCGGGGGCGAAGGTGAGCGCCGAGGTCGCGCGGGAGCGAAGGGTTCCGCAGGGCGTTCCGGTGGTGTCGCCGCCCTGCCACCGGGAGTTCTCCACGCCGCGGGAGCTGGTGCTCTTCCTGGCCCGGCTGCGCGAGGCCGCGGGCGGCAAGCCGACCGGGTTGAAGCTGTGCGTGGGGTCGCGGCGGGAGTTCCTCGCCCTGTGCCGGGCGATGGCGGCGGAGGGGGTGACACCCGACTTCGTGATCGTGGACGGCTCGGAGGGCGGCACGGGTTCCGGCCCGGCACGGTCCGCCGGACGGCTCGGCATGCCGCTCACCCAGGGGCTGATCACCGTGCACAACGCGCTGGTCGGCGTCGGGCTGCGGGACCGGGTGCGGATCGGGGCGAGCGGCCGGGTGGCCACGGGCGCGGACATCGTCAGACGGCTCGCGCAGGGCGCCGACTACACGAACGCGGCCCGCGCGATGATGCTCGCCCTCGGCTGCGTCCGGGCCCGGCGCTGCCACACCGGCGCCTGCCCGGCCGGCGTCGCGACGCAGGACCCGCTGCGGGCACGCGCGCTGAACGTCGCCGACAAGGCGCGACGGGTGCGGCACTACCAGCGCGAGACGGTCCGCGACGCCGTCCGGATCATGGCCGCGATGGGCGTGCGCGAGCCCGGCGAGCTCACCCCCGCCCAGCTGCTCCGCAGAACCGGGCCGGGCCCGCTGCGCTCGTACGAGGAGCTGTACGACTGGCTGGCGCCGGGCGAACTCCTCGCCGGGCCGCCGCAGTCCTGGGCGGCGGACTGGAAGGCGGCGACCCCGGACGACTTCGGCTGAGCACCGGGCGCGAGGCGGCTGTCACGCCTTGACGGTCACGAACGCGTCGATCGCCGCGGTCAGTTCGGCCGGCTTCTCGACGGGGAGTTCATGGCCGGCGTCGAGGATGCGGACGACCGCGTCCGGATAGGCCTTGGCCATGCGGAGCATCTGCCGCACCGGGAGCTGGATGTCGTGGTAGCCGTGGATCATCAGGGTCGGGGCCTGGATCTCCCCGACCCGGTCCAGGACGTCGAAGGCCCGCATGGCGCCGTACAGCGTCATGACCACCTCGCGCGGGGTGTCCGCGGAGGCCTCGACGTACGCGCGGATCTCGTCGCGGGGGTGGCCGGGCGCGAAGGCCCGCTGGATGTTGGCGGCGACGAACAGCTTGAACGGGACGAGGGTGGAGGCCCCCATCAGCAGGCCCCGGCCCCGGCTGTAGGTCATCCGGGCGATGGAGTTCACCAGCACCATGCGCTCGACCCGCTCGGGGTGGGAGAGGGCGACGGTCTGCGCGATCATCCCGCCCATGGAGTGGCCGACGAGCACGAACCGCTCGATCTCCAGGTGGTCGAGGAGCGCGAGGAGGTCACCCGCCAGTTCCGCGACCGTCTTCACCCCCGCCCCGCTGCTCTCGCCGTGCCCGCGCAGGTCGAGGCGGATCACCCGGCGCCGCTCGGCGAAGTGCGCCGTCTGGTGGTCCCAGCGCCGTCGGTTCGCGGTCCAGCCGTGCACGAACACCAGGGGCACGCCGTCGCCGTCGCGCGGGCCCTCGTCGTCGTAGGTCAGTGCTGCGCCGTCGACTTCGAGCTGCGGCATGCGTGCCTCCTGCGATGCTGTCCCGGTTACTGACGCGTACGGTAACCGGCGGCGGGGGTCGGCGTCACCGTCGTCCGACGAGAGAAATCCCCGGCGATGCCCTGGGGACGAATCGGACCTATCGTGCTCATATGGAGTACGCACTCAGCCCCGCGACCCTCGCCGAACTGCGCCGCCCGCGCCCCTATCCCGCAGTGTCCGTGCTGACGCCGACCCATCGCCGCGAACCCGAGAACACCCAGGACCGGGTCCGGCTGCGCAATGTCGTGGCCGAGGCCAAGAAGCAGCTGGACGCCGACCCGGCGGTGACCCGCGAGCGGCGCGCCGACGTCGCCGCTCAGCTCGACCGCGCGCTCGCCGAGATCGACCTGACGCACACCGAGGACGGTCTGGTCATCTACGCGGCCCCGGGCGAGCACCAGGTGTGGTCCCTGGCCCGCGCCGTCCCCGAACGCGTCGTCTTCTCCGACACCTTCCTGACCCGCAACCTGGTCTCCGCCCAGGCGTCGGAACGGCCGTTCTGGGTGCTGTCGGTCTCCGCCGACCGCGTCACGCTGTGGAACGGCGGCGCCGACCGGGTCGTCGAGGCGGACAACGGCGGCTTCCCGCTGGCCAGGAGCCGGGAGAACTTCGACGCCGAGCGCCGGGAGCGGATCGGCGATCTGCCCAGCACCTTCCGCGACGAGGACACCCGCCACTTCCTGCGCGAGGCCGACTTCGCGATGAGCCGGCTGCTGCGCCTGGCCCCACGGCCGCTGTACGTCACCGGCGAGCGCGCGGCGCTGTCGGCCCTCGACGAGCTGGGCACCGTCACCAGGGCGGCCGTGCACATCCCGCACGGCGGGCTGTCGCACGGCACGCCGGACGCGGTGTGGCAGGCGGTGCGCCCGATGGTCGCCGCCGAGGCGGTCAGGAGCGTGGACACGGTCAGCCGGGCGCTGGAATCGGCGCTCGGCCGCAAGGAGTTCGCGGCCGGCGTCGACGAGGTCTGGCAGAGCGCCCGGGAGGGCCGGATCCGGCTGCTGGCCGTCGAGGAGAACTACCGCGTCACGGTCCGCGACGACGGCGACCACCTCGTCCCGGCCCGGAGCGGCGACCTCGACGCCCGCGAGGACATCGTGGACGAGATCGTCGAGCAGTGCCTGGAGACGCGGGCCGACGTGCGCTTCGTGCCCGACGGCGCCTTGGCCGACGCCGACGGGATCGCGGGGGTCCTGCGGTACTGACCAACCCCTCGACCCGGCGGCGCGGCGCTCAGACGTTGCCGAGCAGCGCCTGCAGCCCCTGGTCGACCGCAGCGCCGACGTCCTCCGTGCCCGCGGCGACCACCGCGTAGCTGCGCAGCAGGAAACGGCGCAGGGCGCCGCTGTCGAACTGGAGCAGGGCCATCCCGAGCGGGGAGTGGAACTCCATCACCGTACGGTCCGGCCCGCAGGGCCAGATGTGCACGTCTCCGCTCCCGGCCGGGTCGCTCACGCCCTGCTCCAGCAGGGCACGGGCGAAGGTCCAGGTGACCGCCTCGCCGGCGAGGGAGACCTCCGAGGGGAAGTCGACGTGCACGGCGAAGGGGTCGGTGGCGTCGTAGCGGAGCGTGGCGGGCACGGGCAGCTCCTGGTCGTCCGCGGTGATCAAGCTGGCGCGGACGGGTTGTTCAAGAGTGATGTCCATGCATGTACGACCTCATAGAGGCGCTTCGCATTACGCGAAACCGGGATCGAATTCGTGTGACCTGCATCACATGGGTAGACCTATAGAACATAAAGCCGTAGAACGCGAGCCCGACAGTCACCTCGCCCCCCTCAGGAGTCCCTCAAGTCACGTACGTCACCTACGACTTGACCCCTTCCCGGCACTCTCCGCCCACCCCTCACCGGCCCTCCGTGAGGACGCTGGCATATGCCGGAAGCATCACCGAATCGTGTGTTGCCAAATCCCTTACAGGGTGTCGCGGGCTGTGCAACAGTCGTAACCGGCCCTTGCGTCAGCCTTCGTCGTACCGTTCCCGCATCGGAGTGCGTCATGCCGCCCCATGTCTCTGCGGACCGCTCAGCCGCCCAGCCGCCCGGGCGCGGCTCGGTCGACGCGCTGATCACCCAGACACGACGGCTCAAGGGCGAGATGGACGCGGTGCGCCGGCACGCGCAGGACGACGGAACGGACCCGCAGGGCCGCTGGCAGCGCGCGCTCTACGACCTCGCGCTGCACCAACTCGACGACCTCGACGCGCACTTGGCCCAGCTGCGGGACGGCCCGCCGCCGGTGCCCGCCGCCGCGCCCGCGACCGCCCGGCGCGAGTCGCTGCTCAGCCGGGTCGGCAGCGCCGAATGGAACCTGCTGACGGACGAGGCCGTGTGGTCCGAGGAGCTCTACCGGATCCTCGGCCGCGACCCCGCCGCTCCCCCGCTCACCCTCGACGAACTGCCCTCCCTCGTCCTCGACGAGGACCGGCCGAAGCTCACCGCGATGGTCACGGACTGCCTGATCGACGCCCGGCCCATCGACGGGGAGTTCCGCGTCGTGCGCCCGGACGGCGAACCGCGCACCGTGCACATGATGGGCGAGCCCGTGCTCGACGCCGAGGGCGGCACCGCCTCGATGTGGGCGGTCCTGCGGGATGTGAGCGAGGTCCGCCGCGGCCAGCGCACCGTGCGCGAGAGCGGTGACTCGCTCCAGCGCCAGCGCCACCGCGCGCAGACCGAGCACCGGCTCGCGGTCGAACTGCAGGAGGCCGTCCTGCCGCCGTGGCGCGGCTCCGTGCGCCTGCCGCACCAGGGCCCCCGCTCGCTCGACCTCGCCGCCCGCTACCTGCCCGCCGCGACGACCTCGCTGATCGGCGGCGACTGGTACGACGCCCTCGAACTCTCCGACGGCCAGACGCTGCTCAGCGTCGGCGACCTCACCGGACACGGCCCGGCCGTCACCTCGACCACGGCGATGATGCTGGGGGCCCTGCGCGGCATGGCCATGGCGGGCACCCGGCCCGCCCAGCTGATGTCCTGGCTCAACCAGTTACTGGACGCCGCCGTCCAGCCGGCCCTCGGCAGCGCCGTCTGCTGCCGCTACCGGCCGGACACCCGCACCCTGACCTGGGCGCAGGCCGGACACCCCGCCCCGCTGCTGTTCCGCGACGGGACGGGGCGCCGGCTCACCGCACCGGAGGGCGTGCTCCTCGGAGCCACCGCACACGCCGCGTACGGACAGGCCGAGGAGACCCTCGAAGAAGGCGATCTGCTCCTGCTGCACACTGACGGACTGGCGCCCGCCGAACGGCTCCTCGCCCTGGCCCCCCGGCTGGACGGTCCGCGCAGCGCACAGGACTGCATACGGATCGTCCTGGAGGAATGCGACCAGGCCGAACGTGCCGACGACGCCTGCGTGCTCGTCGCCCGGGTCACCCGGTGAGTCTCACGGCGTGAGCCTCACGTCTGGGCGCTCTGGCCCGACCTGCCCCCCTTCTGCTTCGGCAGGGCCAGCATGATCTCCTCGCGCAGCTCGCTGATCCTCGGATAGTCGGCGTACTCCGCGGTGAGCCGGTACATCTGGCTCAGCCGGTCCCAGGTGCGCCGGGAGGAGTTCGACCCCATCGACATCAGGGCCAACCGGGCGAACCGGTCCGCCTGTTCGGGGTCGTCCGCGATGAAGCAGGCGGACGCCATGGACAGATGGTCGAAGATCTTCGACCGCTCGCGCCCGTCGACGCGCAGCGCCAGGGCCCTCTCCGCATAGTGCTGGGCGTGCACGGCGGCCTGCGGGTCGAACTCGGCCAGCGTGCGGTAGGCCAGGGCCTGCATGCCGTACAGGTCCTCGTCCCGGAAGGTCTGCATCCAGGACGGCGGCGTCACATCGCCCTTGTCGGAGACGAACAGCTCCTCCGCCCGACCGAGGGTGCGGCGCATGGCCTGTCCCTTGCCCATCGAGGCCTGCGCCCAGGCCTCGATGGTGTGGAACATCGCCCGGGTGCGCGGCAGCACGTTGTCACCGGCTCCCGACTGGGCGAGCTTCATCAGATCGAGGGCCTCGTCCGGCCGGCCGAGGTGGACCATCTGACGGGCCGCCCGGGAGAGCGCCTCGCCGGCCCGCGGCCGGTCACCGCCCTCGCGCGCGGCATGGGCGGCGATGACGAAGTACTTCTGGGCCGTGGGCTCCAGACCGATGTCGTGCGACATCCAGCCGGCGAGAACGGCGAGGTTGGCCGCGACGCCCCACAGGCGCCGCTGGAGATGGGTGGGGTGGTGGTAGGAGAGGATGCCGCCCACTTCGTTGAGCTGTCCCACGACGGCCTTGCGTTGCAGCCCGCCCCCGCGGGCCGCGTCCCAGGCTCGGAACACCTCGACCGAGCGCTCGAGTTCGTCGACCTCCTCCGTTCCGATGGGAGCCGCCTCGTAGCGGTCGAGCCCAGCGGGGTCGGCATGATGGAGGTGGGGATGGTCGATGACGGTAGCGTCGGCGGAGAGGGTGGGGTCGGTGTGGAGCCACTCGTACATGGCACTGCTGAGAGCTGATCCCGCGGCGAGCGCGGCACCCGCGCCCACCAAGCCGCGTCGGTTGAGCATGAGGTCCATTCCCGTGAATTCGGTGAGGACCGCAGCAGTCCGTTCGGGCGCCCACGGCACACCGTCGGGATGTTCGACATTCCCGCCGCCGGGCCGTTTCCCTGTACGCCCGTGCCGGACCAGACCGAGGTCCTCGATGGTCACGACACGGCCGAGACGCTCGGTGAACAGAGCCGCCAGCACCCGCGGCACCGGATCGCGCGGGATCTCTCCCGTGTCGATCCACCGCCGCACCCGGGAGGTGTCGGTCGACAGTTGGGGGTGGCCCATGGCCGCCGCCTGCCGGTTGACCAGCCTCGCGAGTTCACCCTTGGACCAGCCGGCCAGGCCGAACAGATCCGAGAGACGGGTGTTGGGTTGTCCGCTCACGTCAAGCCCCCAGGTTCTCGGCTGAGTTGACAGTAGCCCCGGGACAGTTGCCGGGCGACTATTCGCCAGGGTTCGCCAGGGTTCGCCAGATGGTGTGCCACTGGACGATGGGTGTCAGGTAGGAAAGCGCCACCCCGACCCGGTCACCGAGGGACACTCCCCAGGGTGCACCCGGGTGGACCGGTCGGGGCAGCGTTCTGACGTCCGGCACACGAAGGGATCTGTTTCTCCCATGTACGCAGCATCGTCCTCCGTGTCCGCCCCGCCCCGGTCGCTGCACTCCCGCCCGGGCGGCGGCGGCCCCTACCTCGACCCCGCGCGGTCGGCGGGCCCCGCGCTCGGCGCGGGTCTGACCCGACGCCCGGCGGGGATCGGCACGCAACCGCTCAGCGGAAGACTCGACCTGTCCGGCCCTCAGGGCGCCCAGCTGCGCACGGCGATCGCCTCGGTGCACCGGATCTGCCCGGAGTTCGCCCCGGTCCAGGTCCTGCGCCGCAACGGCCGCTCGGTACTCCTGGTCGGCACGACAGGACGCAGTACGGCCGTCGCCAAGTGTTTACTGGACCACTCCCCCGGATGGGCGGAGCGGGTCCGGCACGAAATAGCCGCGTACCGCACGTTCGTCCGGCACCGCCCCCCGGTGCGGGCGCCGAGACTGATCGCGGCGGACCCGGACAACTGCACACTGGTGATCGAGCGGATGCCGGGGCGCGTGGCGGCACTCCAGCGGCACCCCACCGAGGCCCCGCCGCGGGCGGACGTGCGGGCGGCGCTCGGCGCGATCTGCCGGCTCAACGCCTGGCGGCCCCCGGCGGGAACGTTCGACGCGCCGCTCGACTACGCCGCCCGGATCTCCCGCTACCACGAGCTGGGTCTGCTCACCGACCGGGACCTCGGCGACCTCCAGAAGCTGCTGCACGGCATCGCGGCCACCGCGGGTCGGCAGGGCATGGGCCAGTTCTGCCACGGCGACGCCCTCCTGTCGAACATCCTTCTCTCACCGGCCGGTCCAGTGCTGGTGGATTGGGAGCACGCAGGCTGGTATCTCCCGGGGTACGACCTGGCGACGCTGTGGTCGGCGCTGGGCGACGCACCGGTGGCGCGCCGTCAGATCAGCCAGATCGCCCAGTCGGCGGGCCCGGCCTCACGGGACGCCTTCCTGGTGAACCTGATGCTGGTCCTCACCCGGGAGATCCGCACCTACGAGACGGCCGTGCAGCGTTCGATGCACGACACGACCCCGACGGCCCCGGGGGCGGCCCACCCGGGCGCCGCGCCGTCCGGCGAGGAACAGCGCCTGCTGCTGCGGCGGCTGCACGACGACTGCCAGCTCGCCCGACGGGCGGTGCGCGCGGCGGTCGGCACTCGCTGAGGGGTGGAGGTCCGCGGTGCGCCCGAACGAACAGGGCGCACCGCGGACCTTCGTATGTGCGAAGGCTTCGTATGTTCGAGGCTTCGTGGGTTCACAGGCGGTGTCTTGACGAGGGAAATCGCAGGCATATGAGCATGATTGACGGGTTATCGTCCCGCCGGCTCGTCCCCAGGAGACCGCCTTGCGAAAACCCGTCATTCCCTCCGGATTCCCCGGACCTGTCCGCAGAGCCGCAGGCGCCCTGGCGTCGGCGGCTCTGCTGCTCCCGCTGCTCGGGGCGGCGTCGCCGGCCGAAGCGACCGGCTCCGCTGCCCGGGCGGGCGGCCTTCAGCGGGCCTTCGCCGCCGCGGCCGCCGAGTACCACGTGCCGCAGAGCGTCCTCCTGGGCGTCTCCTACCTCCAGTCCCGCTGGGACGCGCACGGCGGAGCGCCGAGCGTGACCGGCGGCTACGGCCCGATGCACCTCACCGACGCCCGGACCGCGCTGGCCGCCGCCTCGCACCGCAGCCAGGGCACGGAGGACGCCCGGGGCGACTCCGCCCGCCCGGCCCCGCATCCGCCCGCGGGCCTGAGACCTCCGTCGAACGACCGGCTCCCGGCCCGCCTGAAGACCCTGCCGAGGGCGGCCGAACTGACCGGGCTGAGCGCCGCGGACCTGCGCACGGACCCCGCCGCCAACATCGCGGGCGGCGCCGCGCTCCTCGCCGCCGCCCAGCAGCGGCTGGGCGAGCCCCTGAGCGCCGACCCGGCGGACTGGTACGGCGCGGTCGCCGGCTTCCCGGGCACGGAGGACAGCGGGACGGCCGCCGCCTACGCCGACGACGTCTTCGCTGTGCTGCGCACCGGGGAGCGGCGCACCACGGACGCCGGTGAGACGGTCGCCCTGGCCGCGCAGCCGGACCTGGCGCCGCGCCGGGCCCAACTGCGCAAGGCCGGTCTGCGCACGCTCTCCGCGGCGGGCACCGAATGCCCGACGACGGTGTCCTGCGAGTGGATCGCGGCGCCGTACCAGGAGTTCGGCGACAACGACTACGGCAACCACGACGTCGCCGACCGGCCGGCCTCGCCGGGCATCGAGTACATCGTCGTCCACGACACCGAGGGCGGCTGGGCCGGAGTGCTCACCATGGTCCAGGACCCCACCTACGTGTCCTGGAACTACTCGCTGCGCGCGACCGACGGCCATGTCGCCCAGCATGTGAAGGCGAAGGACGTGGCCTGGCACTCGGGCAACTGGTACGTCAACGCCAAGTCGATCGGTCTGGAGCACGAGGGGTTCCTCACCTCCCCGGACGCCTGGTACACGGAGGCGATGTACCGGTCGTCGGCGCGCCTGGTGGCGTATCTGGCCGAGAAGTACGCCGTCCCGCTGGACCGGCAGCACATCCTGGGGCATGACAACGTGCCCGGCCCGACGGCCGCGGCCGTCTCCGGGATGCACACCGACCCGGGCCCGTACTGGGACTGGCGGCACTACTTCGAGCTGATGGAGCGGCCCTTCGCGGCGACGGCCGGCAGCAGCGGCGTCGGCGGCGTGGTCACGATCCTGCCGGACTACATCGCCAACAAGCCGGTGTACACCGACTGCGGCGGGAAGGGCCTGCCGTGCGCGGCTCACGGTTCCGGCGCGGTGCGGCTGTACTCCGATCATGACGAGAAGTCCGCGCTGGTCAAGGACGTCGGCCAGGGTTCGGGCCCGACCGCCGGGGTGAACGACATCTCCGCGCGGGCGTCGACCGGCCAGCAGTACGCGGTCGCCGGCCAGTGGGGTGACTGGACGGCGATCTGGTACCTCGGTCAGAAGGCCTGGTTCAAGAACCCGGCGGCGCAGCCGGCGGCCGTCCCGGCGACCGGGCGGACGGTGACCCCGAAGGACGGCCGCGACAGCGTTCCGCTGTACGGCCGCGCCTACCCCGAGGCGGCGGCCTACCCGGCGGGGGTGCCGGTCCAGGCGGTGTCGGCGCTGCAGTACACCCTGCCGAAGGGCCAGAAGTACGTGGTCGGGGACCAGGTGCCGGGCGAGTACTACTACGCGACGACCTTCGCCACCGGATCGCACCGGACCGTCGTCGGCAAGGACATGTACTACGAGATCCAGTACGGCCACCGGGTGGCGTTCGTGCGGGCGGCGGACGTCGAGCTGACCTCGTCCTAGCCGGACTTCAGCCCTGCTGGAACAGTTCCGCCGGGAGCGGCTTCAGCAGGGCGTAGAGGTCGTCGGTGATGGGGCGGTCCCAGGCGGCGATGGTCACCAGGACGTTGTCGCTGCGGTCGAACTGCACGCAGGAGATCCGCCCCTCGGAGAGCTTCAGCCGGCGCACGATCAGCAGGTTGTCGCCCTGCATCACGGGCATGTCCTCGGTGCCGACGACGGTCACCTCCTCGTCGTTCTCCAGCGCGAGCAGCAGCTGGGCGACCTCGAAGGGGACCTCGCCCTCGTCCACCTCGCGGGCCGGGGAGCCCTCGGGCAGATTGCCGATGATCATCGCGGGGCCGCGGCCGCCGAAGAGGTCGTAGCGCAGGAAAACGCCCTGGCAGCTGCCGTCGGGGGCGGGCAGCAGGCCGGCGCCCAGATTGCCGGGCCAGTCGCCCGGATCCATGGCCAGGACGTCGAAGTCGGGCCCGGCGGGGGTGGCGCTGCGGCGGCGGAGGAACGACATGCGGCAATGGTACGTGGTGCCGTTCGGCGATGTTCTCGGGTGCGGGGCGGATGTCGGCTGTCGGGTGCGGGTCCGTCTCGGCTGGTCGCGCAGTTCCCCGCGCCCCTGGGGTGGGGTCGGTGGGCGGCGTTGGTCGTGGGCGTCGGTGTCGGCCTCATGCGCGGTTCCTCGCGCCCCTTGGGTGGGGCGGGTGAGCGTTCGTGACTTGTGGGCGTCGGTGTCGGGCTCGTGCGCGGTTCCTCGCGCCCCTGTGGTGAGGGCGGTGGGTGTCAGACGACTGTTACCGGGCTTGTTGCGTGGAGGAGTACTGCGTGGGTCACCGAGCCGAGCATGCGGGCCGGGGTCAGGAGGCGGCGGCGGTGGCGGCCCACGACGAGCAGGTCGGCGTCCTCGGAGGCGGCGACGAGGAGGGCCGCCGCGTCGCCGGGGGCGGGGAGCGGGTCCGCGTGGACGCCGGGGTGGCGCTCGCGGTGCCGGGCGAGGAAGCCGTCCACGAGGGTGGCCGTCTCGTGCTCGACGGCGTCCTGGTCGTAGGGCGGGGTCGGCAGGTCGCCGGGGGCGGTCCAGGTCTGGATCGGCCAGGGGTAGGCGGCGATCACCTGGAGGCGCGCGCCGAGCAGGGCGGCCTCGGTGAAGGCCAGGTCGAGGGCCGTGTCGTCGGGGCTGTCCACCTTGAGGCCCACGACCACCCGGGGGCCGGGCTCGGCCGGCAGGACGATGTCGACCGTGCGGCCCGGTCGGGGCACGACCACGACCGGGCACTCGGCGTCCCGGGCCGCCGTCAGGCTGTTGGAGCCGAGCAGCAGGCTGGCGAAGCCGCCGCGGCCCCGGGAGCCGAGCACCAACAGCTGGGCCTCGGCGCCCAGTTCGGGCAGCAGCACGCCGGGCGCGCCGTCGAGGCCCACGTACTCGGGGCGGGGCCCGCCCTCGACCGCGGTCGGCCGGGCGCGGGCCTCGGCGAGCACCGGGTCGTCCTCCGGAGCGGCCGGTACGACCGCCGGGGTGCCCGGCGGCGTCCAGACGGCGTGGTGGCGTACGTGCGCCACGCGCAGCGGCGCTCCGCGGCGGTGGGCGGCTTCGCGGGCCCAGTCGAGGGCGCGCCAGCCGTCGTCGGAACCGTCGACCGCCGCGACGACCGGCAGCGTGCTCATGGTCCTCATCTCCTGGGACTCGGCCTTCGTCCTGCTGGAGCCAGCCTTGCCCAGGCGGGGCCCCAGGAGGGGGTACGAGGTCGCGTGTCCGGAAAACGAGGAGGAACACCCCCGGTTCGGCCGGTCTCAGGTCAGGTCGAACTCCCCTTCCCGCGCCCCTGACACGAACGCTCCCCATTCGGCGGGCGTGAAGATCAGGGAAGGGCTCTGGGGGCGACCGCTGTTGCGCATCGCGATGAATCCTTCGACGAAGGCGATCTGGACATCCCCCCGACCCTGGCTGCTGGACTGCCACTCGGCGTTGCTGAGGTCCAGCTCCGGCTTGTCCCAGCCCGTGAGCGGCTGCTGCTGGATGGTGCTCTCGGCCACGTCCGTGCTCCTCCCGGTTCGTCGTCCGCGGGTCAGCCTAGCGATCGGTTCCGGACGCGGACAGAGCACGTGAGAAGGACCTTTCGGGACCCCGTTCAGGACTCCGGGACCGCGGCTCCGACGAGCCACATGGAGAAGAACTGCGAGCCGCCGCCGTAGGCGTGCCCGAGGACCTTGCGGGCCCGCTCCACCTGGTGTTCCCCGGCCTGTCCGCGGACCTGGAGCGCGGCCTCGGCGAAGCGGATCATGCCGGATGCGCCGATGGGGTTGGTGGACAGGACGCCGCCGGACATGTTGACGGGGAGGTCGCCGTCGAGTTCCGTGACCCCGGCCTCGGTGAGCTTCCAGCCCTCGCCCTCGTCGGCGAAGCCGAGGTTCTCCAGCCACATGGGCTCGTACCAGGAGAACGGCACGTACATCTCGACGGCGTCGATGTCCCGGCGTGGGTCGGTGACGCCGGCCTGCCGGTAGACGTCGGCGGCGCAGTCCCGGCCGGCCCGCGGCGACACGGCGTCCTTGCCGGCGAAGAGGGTCGGTTCGCTGCGCATGGCGCCGCCGAGCATCCAGGCGGGCGGGCGGGGCGCGCGGGCGGCGCCGGCCCGGTCGGTGAGGATCATGGCGCAGGCCCCGTCGGAGGAGGGGCAGGTCTCCGAGTAGCGGATCGGGTCCCACAGCATGGGCGAGGCCTGGACCTTCTCCAGGGTGATGTCGTGCTCGTGGAGGTGGGCGTAGGGGTTCTTCAGCGCGTTGCGCCGGTCCTTGTAGGCGACCAGCGAGCCGACGGTGTCGGGCGCGCCGCTGCGCCGCATGTACGCGCGCACGTGCGGTGCGAAGAACCCGCCCGCCCCGGCGAGCAGCGGCTGCTGGAAGGGGATGGGCAGGGAGAGTCCCCACATGGCGTTGGACTCGGACTGCTTCTCGAAGGCGAGGGTCAGCACGGTGCCGTGGACGCGGGCCGCGACGAGGTTCGCGGCGACGAGCGCGGTGGAGCCGCCGACGGAGCCCGCCGTGTGCACGCGCAGCATCGGCTTGCCGACCGCGCCGAGCGCGTCGGCGAGGTACAGCTCGGGCATCATGACGCCCTCGAAGAAGTCGGGGGCCTTGCCGATGACGACGGCGTCGACGTCGGCCCAGGTCAGCTCGGCGTCGTCGAGGGCGCGCCGGGCGGCCTCCCGGACCAGTCCGGCGATCGAGACGTCCCGTCGGGCCGCGACGTGCTTGGTCTGGCCGATCCCGACGACGGCCACGGGCTCCTTGCTCATCGCGGTTCCCCTTCGAGTACGGCGACCAGGTTCTGCTGGAGACACGGGCCGGAGGTGGCGTGGGCGAGGGCGCGGTCGGACTCGCCGCGGTGGATGCGGGCGGCGGCCTCGCCGATGCGGATGAGGCCGGCGGCCATCATCGGGTTGGCGGCGAGGGCGCCGCCGGACAGGTTCACCCGCACGCTGTCGTCCAGCCGCAGCGCCTTGCGCAGGACGACCTCCTGCGCGGTGAACGGCGCGTGCAGCTCGGCGGTGTCGACGGGCCGGTCGAACGCGCCGGCCCGCTCGGCGGCGAGGCGGGTGGAGGGCGAGTCGGTGAGGTCGCGCACGCCGAGCGAGTGGGCCTCGATGCGGTGGTCGATGCCGCGGATCCAGGCGGGCCGGGAGCACAGTTCGCGGGCGCGTTCCCCGGCGGCGAGGATCACGGCGGCGGCGCCGTCGCCGACGGGCGGGCAGTCGCCGGTGCGCAGCGGTCGTACGGCGTAGTCGCCGTGGGGGACCGCACCGCGCAGCTGGGCGTGGGAGTTGAGGGTGGCGACCCGTCGGCTGCGCGTTCCGATCGCGGCGAGGGCGTTCTCGTCGGTGTCGCCGGCGTCGATGAGGGCCTGTGCCTGGAGCGCGGCGAGGGCGACGGAGTCCGGCCACAGGGGGGCGACGTAGTACGGGTCGAGCTGGCGGGTGAGGACGTCGCGTACGGAGCCGGGCGAGGACTTGCCGTAGGAGTAGACGAGCGCGGTGTCGGCGTCCCCGGCGAGCAGTTTGGTCCAGGCCTCGTAGAGCGCCCAGGCGCCGTCCATCTCGACATGGGACTCGGAGATGGGCGGCCAGGCGCCGACGCCGTCGAGGGCGAGGGTGAAGGAGAAGGCGCGGCCGGCGAGGTAGTCGCTGGAGCCGGAGCAGGTGAAGTCGATGTCGGCGGTCTTCAGGCCGGTCCGGTCCAGGACGCTGTGCAGGACCGGCATGAGCATCTCGACCTCGGAGAGCTCGTCGGTGGTGCGCAGGACGTCGGTCTGTGCGAAGGCCACCACCGCGATGTCGCGGAAGCCTGTGGGTTCCTCGCGGGTCACAGCAGCTCCTTGTAGACGTCGTAGTCGGCGTCGGGTTCGCCGGTGGGCCGGTAGTGGTCGGGGTAGCGGGCGCCCTCGGTCCACACGGGTTCGACGCGCAGGCCCATGCGGACCTGGTCGTAGGGGATGCCGCCGATGCGTCCGTGCAGCGCGAGGTCGGCGCCGTCGAGGGCGATGTGGGCGTAGACGTAGGGCACTTCGATGTCGAGGTTCTTCGCCTTGATGTTGACGATGCAGAAGGTGGTGACGGTCCCGCCCGGCCCGACCTCGACCTGCTCGGCGGTGGGGACGCCGCAGGTGGGGCAGGCGCCGCGCGGCGGCACGTACACCTTGCGGCAGGACGGGCAGCGTTCGCCGACGGTGCGCTGGGTGCCGAGCGCGGCGATGTAGGCGGACTGGGCGCGGCCGGGCGAGTAGGTGTAGTCGAGGCGGGCGTGGGCGACGATCCCGGTGACGCGCTCGCCCTCGAACTCGCCGCCGTGGCCCGACGGTCGGTCCGGTTCGCCGGTGTACGGCTCGAAGCAGGCGATGTCGGTGATGGCGCCGATGCGTTCCTCGGCCCAGCGGATCCGGACGCGCATTCCGGTGCGGACGGCGTCGGGGCCGGGGGCGTCGAGGGCGTGCAGCAGGGCGGTGTCGGCCCCGTCGAGGCGGACCAGGACCCAGGCGAAGGGGGTGTCGAGCGGCTGGCCGCGCCGGGGGGCGTGGTTCCAGGCCCAGGTGGTGACCGTGCCGGTGGCGGCGACCTCGACGAGCTCGCGGATCTCCTCGGCGGTGACGGGGTCGTACTCGACGGGCGGGACGAGGGTGCGGCCGTCTTCGGCCCGCACCCCGAGGACGACCCGCTCCCGCAGACCGGTGAGAAACGCGCTCTGCACGGGCCCGAGAGACCGGGTGAACGGAAACTCGACGACGAGCGGCGCTTTGAGAACGTCAGGCATCGTGGGGCTTGCCTCCTTGGGAGAACGGCGCGCCTCAAGGGGCGCGAGGAACTGCGCGACCAGCCACAACGGGCCGGCAGTCGGCGAACAGCGAGAACCCACCCCTACGTTCGCCGATAAACAGGCGTCCGTTTCTCTGCGAAGGCCCGAGCCCCTTCCTTCGCGTCGGCCGTGTCGAACACCGGCCACCCCCGCACGAGTTCGGCGGCGAGCGCGTCCTTCTCGGTCAGCTCGGCGGCCTCGTACACCGAGGCCTTGACCGCCTCCACGGCCAGTGGCCCGCAGGCGTTGACCCGTTCGGCGATCTCCAGCGCCTTCTCCAACGCCGTGCCGTCGGGGACGACATGGCCGATCAGGCCGATGTCCGCGGCCTCCCGTGCGCTGTACGGCCGCCCGGTGAGCAGCATCTCCAGGGCGTGGGTGCGCGGGATCTGGCGCGGCAGCCGGACCGTGGAGCCGCCGATCGGGAACAGCCCGCGTTTGACCTCGAAGAGGCCGAAGGTGGCGGATTCGCCGGCGACGCGGATGTCGGTGCCCTGGAGCATCTCGGTGCCGCCCGCCACGCAGTACCCCTCGACGGCGGCGATCACCGGTTTGCGGGGGCGGTGGTGGCGCAGCATCGCCTTCCAGTGCAGGTCGGGATCGGCCTTGAGCCGGTCGCGGTACTGCTGTCCCTCCATGCCCTGGCCGGCGAGGGCCTTGAGGTCCATGCCGGCGCAGAAGGAGCCGCCCGCGCCGGTGAAGACGATCGAGCGGACGGATTCGTCCTCGTCGGCTTCGAGCCAGCCGTCGTACAGGCCGACGAGCATGGCGATCGAGAGCGCGTTCTTGGCCTCCGGCCTGTTGAGCGTGAGCACGAGTGTGGCGCCTTCGCGCTGCACGGTGAGGTGTTCGGTTCCGCCCATGGCACATCTCCCCTCGGAAAGAACGAGAACAGGTTGCAGGAGGTGTGATGGCAGTTCAAGGGTTTTCTGACAGTCAGTCAGATTTCTTCGCGGGAACCCTTCCCAGTTGCCGCGCCCTTTGCTCTGATGACCGACGAACCGTCCCAGGAACGCGCGCGCCCGAGGTCAGGAGGAGCGGTGGAGTACAACATTGCCGACCTGTTCGAGTCGGTCGTCGACGTGGCGGCGGACCGAGAGGCGCTCGTGTACGTCGACCATCCCGGGACGGGCGCGGAACGCCGTCTGACGTACGCGGAGTTGGACGCCGCCGCCAATCGGATCGGCCACCATCTGATCGACAGCGGGATCCGCCCCGGCGAGCATCTCGGCCTGCATCTGTACAACGGGGTCGAGTACCTCCAGACCGCGCTGGGCTGCCTGAAGGCGCGGATCGTGCCGGTCAACGTGAACTACCGGTATGTGGAAGAGGAGTTGGTCTACCTCTACCGGGACGCCGATCTCGTCGCGCTCGCCTTCGACGCGGAGTTCACCGACCGGGTGGCCGCCGCGCTGCCGCAGACGCCCGCCCTGCGCCATCTGATCCGGGTCGGCCCGGCCGGCGAGGGCATCGTCTCGTTCGCCGAGGCCGAGGCCGCCGGCTCTCCCGAGCGCGGCTTCCCGGCCCGTTCGGGCGACGACCAGTTCATCATCTACACGGGCGGCACGACCGGTATGCCCAAGGGTGTGATGTGGCGTCAGGAGGACTTGTTCTTTTCGGGGTTGGGCGGCGGCGCGCCCACGGGTGAGCCGGTGAAGAAGCCGGAGGAGATCGCCGAGCGGGTCGCGGCGGGCGGTACCGGGATCACCTTCTTCCCCACTCCCCCGCTGATGCACGGCACCTCCACCCTCACCGCCTTCATCGGCTTCAACTTCGGTCAACGCGTCGTCGTCCACCGCAAGTTCGTGCCGGAGGAAGTGCTGCGGACGATCGAGAAGGAGAAGGTCACCAGCATCTCCCTGGTGGGCGACGCGATGCTGCGGCCCCTGATCGACGCGCTCGAAGGCCCGATGAAGGACACGGACTGCTCGTCGGTGTTCAGCGTGTCCACGTCCGGGGCGATCATGTCGGACACGGTCCGCCGTCAGTTCCGGGCGCTGCTGCCGAACGCGATGCTGCTGAACAACTTCGGGTCCTCGGAGTCCGGCTTCAACGGCACGGCCACGGAGGACTCGGGGCCCGAGCGCGGCTTCCGCGTCCGGGTCAACTCCCGTACCCAGGTCATCGATCCGGCGACGCACGAGCCGATCGCGCCGGGTGAAGTCGGGCGCGTCGCCCAGCACGGCCATGTGCCCCTCGGCTACTACAACGACCCGGTGAAAACGGCCGAGACCTTCTTCGAGAAGGACGGCGAGCGCTGGGTGCTGCTCGGCGACATGGCGACGGTGGACGAGGACGGCGTGGTCGTCGTCCTCGGGCGGGGCTCGCAGTGCATCAACACCGGGGGCGAGAAGGTGTACCCGGAGGAGGTCGAGCAGGCGCTGAAGTCGCATCCGGACGTGTACGACGCCCTGGTGGCGGGGGTGCCCGACCCGAACTGGGGCAGCCATGTGGCGGCGGTGGTACAGGTACGCCGGGGCGCTCCGCTGCCGTCCCTGGCGGAGATCCAGACGCACTGCCGCACCCGGCTCGCCGGGTACAAGATCCCGCGTCAGCTGGTGCTGACGGAGTCCATCCGCCGCTCGCCGAGCGGGAAGGCGGACTACCGGTGGGCGCGGGAAGTGGCGGAGGCGGAGAACGGCTGATCCGCCCCCAGGAAGGCGACGAGCCGGCGGACGAACCATTCCGGGTCGTCCAGCCACGGATAGTGCCCGGCGCCGGGCTGCACGGCGAGTTCGGCATGCGGGAAGGCGTCGGCGACGAGCCGGGCGGCCTCGGGGCGGGGCCCGCCGTCCGCCCCGCCAGCGAGCACCAGGACCGGGGCGGCGACCTCGGCGAGGGCGCTGCGCAGGGCGGGTGGGTCGAAGGCGTCCGGGTGCAGGAAGACGCCCTCCGCCTCGGCGTTGGTCTGCTCGTCCGCGGCGGCGTCGTGGGCGCGCGCGGTGGCGTCCCAGCGGCCGTGGAAGAAGGGGGCGACGGCGGTCCAGTCGGGTTCGCCCCCGCCCGCCAGCCAGGCCTCGAACGCCGGGAACGCGGCCGCGAACCACGGCTCGTCCGCGCGCAGCCGGGCCGCCTCCAGGCGTTCCTCGGGCGTGGCGGTCCGGCCCAGCGCCCATGGGTTCGCGGTGATCAGCGCGAGCCGGGACACCCGGTGCGGGTACCGGGCCGCGTACAGCAGGGCGGAGCGCTCCGCCGGATGCGCCGCGATGTGCCGTCGTTCAGCTGCGGCGCCGTCGTGGCCGGTCGCGCAGTTCCCCGCGCCCCTTCAGGGCGCTGCCGAACCGCAGCCGACTTCGCCCCACCCGCTCAGGCTGCCGGTCGCAGCGGTAGCCGGCCGGGTCGGCGGGGCCCGCCGGGCCGCAACCGAAATCCTGACCGCCCTCTTGCTCGACTCCCCTTGGCCTGGATTACGATCACGAACACCTCGACCGAATGATCGGTCGCCCGCTTTGGTGAGGTTCTGGCAAGGGAGTGAGGGGTTCATGACGGACGCGCGGGACCTGCTGGACGAGGGCGAGCGCCTCGACGAGGACGCGCTGCGCGCCCTGCAACTGGAGCGGCTGCGGGCCTCGCTGCGGCACGCGTACACACGCGTGCCCTTCTACCGGGACTCCTTCGACAAGGCGGGGGTCCACCCCGACGACTGCCGCAGTCTGTCCGATCTGTCCCGGTTCCCCTTCACCGCCAAGGCGGACCTGCGCGCGCACTACCCGTACGGGATGTTCGCCGTCCCCCGGGACCGTATCCGCCGGATCCACGCCTCCAGCGGCACCACCGGCCGGCCCACGGTCGTCGGCTACACGGAGGCCGATCTGTCCATGTGGGCGGACATGGTGGCCCGTTCGATCCGCGCCGCGGGCGGCCGGCCCGGCGACACGGTCCATGTGGCCTACGGCTACGGCCTGTTCACCGGCGGCCTCGGCGCCCACTACGGCGCCGAACGCCTCGGCTGCACGGTGATCCCCGCGTCCGGCGGCATGACGTCCCGTCAGGTCCAGCTGATCCAGGACCTCCGGCCGCGGATCATCATGGTGACCCCGTCCTACATGCTCACGCTGCTCGACGAGTTCGAGCGGCAGGGCGTCGACCCGCGCTCCACCTCGCTGCGGGTGGGGATCTTCGGCGCGGAGCCGTGGACGGAGCGGATGCGCCAGGAGATCGAGGAGCGGTTCGCCATCGACGCCGTCGACATATACGGGCTGTCGGAGGTGATCGGCCCGGGGGTCGCGCAGGAGTGCGTGGAGACGAAGGACGGGCTGCACATCTGGGAGGACCACTTCTATCCGGAGGTGGTCGACCCGGTCACCGGCGAGGTCCTGCCGGAGGGCGCGGAGGGCGAGTTGGTGTTCACCTCGCTCACCAAGGAGGCCATGCCGGTGGTCCGCTACCGCACCCGCGACCTGACCCGGCTGCTGCCGGGCACTGCACGGGTCTTCCGGCGGATGCGGAAGGTGACCGGGCGCAGCGACGACCTGGTCATCCTGCGCGGGGTGAACCTCTTCCCCACCCAGATCGAGGAGATCGTGCTGCGCACCCCGGCCGTGGCGCCCCACTTCCAGCTCCGGCTGACCCGCGAGGGCCGCCTGGACGCCCTCACGGTCCGCGCGGAGGCCCGGGCCGACGCCACCCCCGCGGACCGGGAGGCGGCGGCGCTCGCCGTCGCGGCGGCCGTGAAGGACGGCATCGGCGTGTCCGTCGACGTCGAGATCGTCGACCCGGAGTCGCTGGAGCGGTCCGTGGGGAAGATCAGGCGGATCGTGGATCTGCGCCCGCGGGACTGACCGGGCGGGTCATGAGGTGCGTCATGACCCGAAGCGGTCCCGCAGCTCCCGCTTCAGGATCTTGCCGCTGGCGTTGCGCGGGAGTTCGTCCACGAAGAGCACCCGCTTCGGGGCCTTGAAGGGGGTGAGCCGGTCGCGGGTGTGGGCGATGAGCTCGTCCTCGGTGACCTCGCCGCGCGGGACGACGACCGCCGTGACCGCCTCGATCCACTTCTCGTCGGGCAGGCCGATCACCGCGGCCTCGGCGACGCCCTCGTGGGTGTAGAGGGCGTCCTCGACCTGTCGTGAAGCGATCACCACCCCACCGGAGTTGATGACGTCCTTCACGCGGTCGACGATCGTGAAGTAGCCGTGGGCGTCGCGGACGGCGAGGTCGCCGGAGTGGAACCAGCCGTCGCGGAAGGCCTCGGCGGTCTCCTCGGGCTTGTCCCAGTAGCCCTCGCACAGCTGCGGGGAGCGGTAGACGATCTCGCCGGGCGTCCCGTCGGGGACGTCCTGGCCGTTCTCGTCGACGACGCGGGCGTCCACGAACAGGACCGTGCGGCCACAGGAGTCCAGCCGGCCCTTGTGCTCTTCGGGGGCGAGGACGGTGGCGAGCGGGCCGATCTCGCTCTGGCCGAAGCAGTTGTAGAAACCGAGCTTGGGGAGCCGTTCGCGCAGGCGCTCCAGGACCGGCACCGGCATGATCGAGGCCCCGTAGTACGCCTTGCGCAGCCCGCTCAGGTCACGGGTAGCGAAGTCGGGGCGGCCCGCGAGGGCGATCCAGACGGTGGGCGGGGCGAAGAGGCTGTCGACGCGGTCCGCCTCGACGAGGTCGAAGAGCTGATCCCCGTCGGGGGCGTCGAGGATGAGGTTCGTCGCGCCGACCGCGAGGTACGGCAGCAGGAACACGTGCAGCTGCGCCGAGTGGTAGAGCGGGAGCGAGTGCGCGGGACGGTCCCCGGCGCTCAGGTCGAGGGCTGCGATCGCGCTCAGGTACTCGTGCACCAGCGCGCGGTGGGTCATCATCGCGCCCTTGGGCAGGGCCGTCGTGCCGGAGGTGTAGAGCAGCTGCGCCAGATCCTCGGTGCGCGGCCCGGGGCCGTCGTAGGGCTCGGTGTCGGCGAGCCGGGCGAGGAGCGAGTCGTCGGCGTCGCGCAGGGGCAACGTGCGTACGTCGTCCGGGAGTCGCGCGGCGAGATCCGGGTCGGCGAGGACGAGCGCGCTGCCCGACTGGCCGACGATGTAGGCCAGGTCGTCGCCGGTGAGGTTCTGGTTGACCGGGACGTGGACCAGGCCCGCGCGGGCGCAGGCGAGGAACGCGATGAGGTAGGCGTCGGAGTTGTGGCCGTAGGCGCCCACCCGGTCGCCGGGGGCGAGCCCCTGGCCGAGCAGGACGCTCGCCGCGCGCGAGACGGCCTCGTCGAGTTCCTCGTAGGTCCAGGTGCGGTCGCGGTACTCGACCGCGACGCGGGCCGGGGTGCGGCGGGCGCTGCGCCGCAGCACCCCGTCGACGGTGGTACTGCCGGGTCCGGGCGTCATGACTCATGATCCTCGGGCGAGGGCGGGGGCGGGTCAAGTCGCCCGGGCGGACGCCGGGATCACGGCACCCCACCTGCCACGGGGGTGCGCGCTCGAGCCGGGCGTTTCGGGGTGGCCCGGGTGACCGCGACGAAGGTGGCCGCCGCCATGGTCAGGAGCCCGGCTCCCAGCAGCAACCCCATCACGGGGGTGGGGTGCAGCGGCGCGCGCCCGGCGTAGGCCGTGGCGGTGATCGCGCCGAACGCGGCCGTGTACCCGAGCGCCGCCACGCCCACGACCGTGCCCGCCGCACGGGCGCTCAGCCGGCCCGCCTCGCACAGGACGGCCAGCAGGGCGAGGGCCTGGAGGCCGTGCAGACCGACGGCGTGGGCGAGTTTGGCACTGCCCGCAGCCCCGAAGAGCACCTCGTACGGCACCTGTCCGGTGTCGTCGAACGCCTGCTCGCCGATGGCGGCCATCTTCTGTCCGATGGCTCCGGCCGCCAGTACGGCGGTCAGTCCCACAAGCACCGCGATCCGGGACGCGGCGGCGCCGTCGAAGCGGACGAGCGCGGCCACGAGCAGCAGGACCACGCCGAGGATCAGCGGCAGGGTGAGCGTGCCGATGACCGACCAGACCGCCGAGTCGGTGTCGGTGGCCTGGTTGAAGTGGGAGGCGGTCCCGCGCCAGCGCTGCGCCGTGATGAGCACGGCCTCGGCGACCGAGCTGAAGACGACCAGGCCCGCCGGGATCCGCGCCCACCAGCGGGCGGGCAGTTGCCGCATGATCCAGACCACGGCCCACACCATCAGGCCGAAGGAGACGCCGAACACGACGGGCTTGCGCCAGGAGACCGGCCCCCACCAGGGCGCGAAGTCGATCACGGCGACCACGCCGTGCACGAAGCCGGAGGCCACCAGCGCGGTGCCGCACCACCACAGCAGCCGCTGGTAGCGGTCGACGGGGCGCACCGCACGCCACACCTCGCCCGCGAACCCGCCCAGAACGCTCATGCGCGCACCCCCGTCGTCGTCTCGCACTCCGCGTGCCGACGGTAGGGCGGGGCAGGGTGCGGGGCGTCCCTCCGGTGGGGTGGGCTGTCGTACCCCCACGGGGGTACGACACGCCGTCAGGCGAGTCCGCCGCGGAAGGCGATCACGACGGCGCCCGCCCGGTCCCGGGCGCCGATCTTGTGCAGGATCCGCTTGACATGGGTCTTCACCGTGGACTCGGCGATGCCCAGCCGCCCGGCGAGTTCGGCGTTCGACAGGCCTTCGGCGACCAGGCCCAGGATCTGCCGTTCCCGGGAGGTCAGATGCCGCAGCCGGTCCCGCTCCGGTGCGCCGGCCGGATGGCGCGGCGCGCGCTCGTCGGTGACCAGGCGGTCCACGAGCGGCCGGGTGACCGCCGGGTCCAGCAGGCTCTCCCCGCCGGCCACCGTGCGGACGGCGTCCACGAGCCGTTCGGGTGAGGCACGCTTGAGCAGGAAGCCGTGCGCGCCCGCGCGCAGGGCCCGCCACACGTACGCGTCGTCGGGGAACGTGGTCAGGACGAGCACCCGGGTCGGCAGACCGGCGTCCACGATCCGGGCGGTGGCCTCGATGCCGTCGTAGCCGGGCATCCGGACGTCCATCAGGACGATGTCCGGGGCGAGCGCCCGGCACAGTTCCACGGCCCGCACCCCGTCGCCCGCCTCGCCGACGACCTCCATCCCGGCCGCGCCGAGCACCACCGCGACCCCCACCCTGAGCAGGGGGTCGTCGTCGGCGAGCACGACGCGGACGGTCATCGCAGCCGCAGCGCGACGCTCAGGGCGAAGCCGCCGCCGGCCGCGGTGCCGTGCTCGACGTGCCCGCCGAGGGCGGCGGCCCGTTCGCCGATCCCGCGCAGCCCGCGGCCCGGCCGATAGTGCGGGGCCGGTCCGGCGCCCTCGTCGACGACGCGCACGAGCAGGCTGCGCCCGTCGGCGTCCTCCTGTCGGCGGACGGTGACCTCGGCGCTGCGGGCCCGGCCGTGCCGCAGTGCGTTGGTCAGCGCCTCCTGCACGATCCGGTGGACGGACGAGCGCACGTCCGGCGGCAGGTCACGCAGGTCGGGTGCGACGCGGAGCCGGACCGCGAGGCCCGCGTCGGCCATCGGCCGCACCAGCCGGTCGAGACCGGCCGGGTCCTCGGCGTCGCCCTCGCCGCCGTCCTCGGCCGGGTCCGCCGGGTCCTCGGCGCGCAGGACGCCGAGCAGGCGGTCGAGTTCGGCGAGGGCGTCGCGGCCGGTGCGCTCGACGCTGAGCAGCAGCTCACGGGTGCGCTCCGGCTCGGTGGCGAGCACCATCCGGCCGGCGCCCGCCTGGACCAGCATGGCGTTGACGGAGTGGCCGACGATGTCGTGCAGTTCGCGCGCGATCCGCACCCGTTCGCCGAGGACGGCCTCCCGGCGGGCCAGGGACCGCCGCTGCTCCGTCTCGCGATGCCTGCGGGCCGTGCCGTATCCCACCGCCCACACCAGCAGCCATACGAAGACGACGGCGACGGGGACGGCCGCGCTCGCGTCCTCGGACGCGAAGTGGGCGAGGACGCCGGGCGGCACGAGCAGGGTGCCGAGCACGGCCCTGCCGGGGGTCGCGTAGAGGCCGAGGGAGTACACGCCGAAGAGGTTCGCGAACGCGGTCAGCGAGCCGGAGCCCAGCCACAGCGCCTCGACGGCGAGTCCCGCCGTCCCGACCGCGTAGGCCGTGAACGGCCATCGGCGGCGCGCGGCCAGGCTTGCGGCGATCACGACGGCCAGGGCCAGGGCGACCGGCAGCGGGCCGCCGGGCTCCGGCGCGGACCCGAGACGGACCGCCGCCATGGCCGCCAGCGCGGCGACGGCCGGCAGGACGTCGACCGCGGCCGGCGGCAGCCGGGCCGCCCATGCCCAGGCCCGCTCCGCCGTCCCCTGTGCGCCGGTCGCCCTCACCTGGCCCGCCCCCGAATGCCTGACGTGACGTCAAATCAGCACGGTCTCCACCAGGTTAGCGGAGACCGTGGCGGGGCGGCCTCGGTCACACCGGCCGGGTCCGGCCCTCCCAGTACGGCTCGCGCAACCGCCGCTTGTACAGCTTGCCGTTGGGGTCGCGGGGCATCTCGGCGATGAAGTCGATGCTCTTGGGGCGCTTGTACCCGGCGAGCCGGTCGGCGCAGTGGGCGAGCAGCGCGGCGGCGAGCTCCGGGCCCGGCTCGTGGCCGGGGGCGGGTTCGACGACGGCCTTGACCTGCTCGCCCCAGTCGTCGTGCGGAATGCCGAAGGCGGCGGCGTCGGCGACCGCGGGGTGGGCGAGCAACTCGGACTCGATCTCCGCGGGGTAGATGTTGACGCCGCCCGAGATGATCAGGTCGATCTTGCGGTCGCGCAGGAACAGATAGCCTTCCTCGTCGAGCACGCCGAGGTCGCCGACGGTGAAGAAGTCGCCGATGCGGTTCTTCTTCGTCTTGTCCTCGTCCTTGTGGTAGGCGAAGCCGCCGGTCGTCATCTTCATGTAGACGGTGCCGAGTTCGCCGGGCGGCAGCCGCTCGCCGTCGTCGTCGAAGACGGCCAGCTCGCTGATGGGCCAGGCCTTTCCGACCGTGCCGGGCTTCTTGAGCCAGTCCTCCGCGGTGGCGAACGCGCCGCCGCCCTCGCTGGCCGCGTAGTACTCCTCCACGCAGGCGCCCCACCAGTCGATCATCGCCCGCTTCACATGGTCCGGGCAGGGCGCGGCCCCGTGGATCGCGTGCCGCATGGACGACACGTCGTAGGCCCGGCGGGTGGTCTCGGGGAGGGCGAGCAGCCGGTGGAACTGGGTCGGGACCATATGGGTGTGGGTGCACTTCTCCCGGTCGATCAGCCGGAGCATCTCCTCGGGCGTCCACTTGTCCATGAGGACCAGCCGGTGCCCGATGTGCAGGGACGCGCCCGCGAACTGGAGGACGGCCGTGTGGTAGAGCGGCGAGCAGACCAGGTGGACGTTGTCGTCGAACGCGCGGACGCCGAAGATGCCGAGGAAGCCGCCGAGATACGCCTCCTCCGGCAGCTTGCCGGTGAGCGGGCGCCGGATGCCGCGCGGGCGGCCCGTCGTACCGGAGGTGTAGTTCATGACCCAGCCGAGGGTGCGGTCGGCGGGCGCCGACTCCGGCTGTCCGTCGAGGAGTTCGGCGTACGGCCGGAAGCCCTCGATCTCGCCGACGGCGTACCGGCCGGCGGCGGGCAGGCCGGCCTCGTCGGCGGCCCGGCGGGCCTGCTCGGCGAACCGCTCGTGGGCGAGCAGGACCTTGGACCCGGAGTCGGAGACGATCCAGGCGATCTCGGGGCCGACCAGGTGGTGGTTGACGGGGACGAGGTAGAACCCGGCCTGGGTGGCGGCGAGATGGGCGGTGAAGAACTCCACCGAGTTGGGCAGGACGACGGCGAAGGCGTCGCCGCGTTCCAGACCGGCGGCGCGCAGCCCGTGCACGAGTCGGTTGGCGGCGGCGTGCAGCCGCCCCGCCGTCCACTCCTCGCCGTCGGGGGCGACCAGGACCGTACGGTCGGGGTCGGCGGCAGCCTGGGCCCAGAAGCCTGCGGGGGGTGTGTTCGGGGTGGTCACTGGCCGCTCCTTCCTGCGATGCGGTTGATGCGGTCCACGGCTTGTTCGAAGCCGCGGGTGAGGTCGTCGAAGACCGCCTGGACGGTGCGGACCTCGTTCATCCGGCCGACGATCTGCCCGACGGGCGTTCCGAGCAGGGGGTCGACCTCGTACTTCTGGATGCGCGAGACGGCCTCGGCGACCAGCAGGCCCTGCAGGGGCATGGGGAGGGTGCCGGGTCCGTCGGCGGCGTCCCAGGCGTCGGTCCATTCGGTGCGCAGCTGGCGGGCGGGCTTCCCGGTGAGGGCGCGGGAGCGGACGGTGTCGCCGGAGCCGGCCTCGAGCAGCTTGCGGGTGAGGGCGGGCGAGTGCAGGTCGGCCTCGGCGGTGGTCAGCCACAGGGAGCCGAGCCATACGCCCTGGGCGCCGAGCGCGAGGGCGGCGGCGATCTGCCGTCCGCTGCCGATGCCGCCGGCCGCGAGGACGGGCAGCGGGGCGACGGCGTCGACGGCCTCGGGGGTGAGGACCATGGAGGCGATCTCACCGGTGTGGCCGCCGGCCTCGTAGCCCTGCGCCACCACGATGTCGATGCCCGCCTCCGCGTGCTTGCGGGCGTGCCGGGCGCTCCCGGCGAGCGCGGCGACGAGGACGTCCCTGTCGTGGGCGCGGGCGACGATGTCGGCGGGCGGCGAGCCGAGCGCGTTGGCCAGCAGCCGGATCGGATAGTCGAAGGCCACGTCGAGCTGGCTGCGGGCCACCTGTTCCATCCAGCCGGTGATCCGCCACCCGGAGGCCTCGCCCTCGGCCAGCTCGGGCACCCCGTACTTGGCGAGGGTGTCCCGCACGAACTGCCGGTGCCCCTCGGGAATCATCGCCTCGACGTCGGCCTCGCTGACGCCCTCGACCTTCTTGGCGGGCATGACGACGTCGAGTCCGTACGGCTTGCCGTCGACGTGGGCCTCGATCCAGTCGAGGTCGCGTTTGAGGTCGTCGGGGGCCGTGTAACGGACCGCGCCGAGCACGCCGAAGCCGCCTGCGCGGCTGATGGCCGCGGCGACGGCGGGGAACGGCGTGAAGCCGAAGACGGCGTGCTCGACTCCCAGTTGTGTGCTCAGCTCCGTCTGCATGGGCGCAGGATGCCGCAGTCCTGCGGAGGACGGAAGGGCTTTTCTGATGCTCCGTCAGATCTGGTCGGGGGTTAGAGTTTTATCATGATCGACAAGCTGTCCACCGGACTGACCCGCCGTCAACTCACCCGAGGAGCCCTGGCACTCGGGGGCGCACTCGTCATCGCGCCGTTCCCCGCGGGCCCCGCGGCTGCGGCTGCCGCCCAAGAGGCAGCAGCCGGTCAGGGAACCCCCACCCTCCGCCATGGCTCACCCGAGCGGGCCGGCCTCCTCCCCGCCCACCTCCGCCAACTGGTCACCGACGCCGAGGCGTTCCTCGGCCCCTCCCCCAAGCACCCCTGGTACGCGGGCGCCGTCCTCCTCGCCGGACGCGGCGCAACGGTGGCCCTGCACCAGCCCATCGGCTCGGCGGTGCGCTACTCGGCGTACGACGAGAAGACCGACACCGGCGTCGAGTTCCCGGCCGCCGACCAGATCGCCATGGCCGACGACACCGTCTTCGACCTGGCCTCGATGTCCAAGCTGTTCACGGCGATCCTCGCCGTGCAGCAGATCGAGCGGGGCGCGCTGGAGCTGGAGGGCAAGGTCGCCTCGTACCTGCCGGAGTTCGCCGGCGCGGGCAAGCAGGACGTCACGGTCCGCCAACTGCTCACGCACACCTCGGGGTTCCGTGCGTGGATACCGCTCTACAACGCGCCGTCGTACGACGAGAAGCTGCGACTCATCTGGAACGAGGCGCCCCTCAACCCGCCGGGCGCCAAATACCTCTACTCCGACCTGAACCTGATCTCGCTCCAGCTGGTCCTGGAGAAGATCACCGGCCGCACGCTGGACACCCTCCTCCACGACGAGATCACCGCGCCGCTCGGCATGCGCAGCACCCGCTACAACCCGCCCGCCTCCTGGAAGCCTCGGATCGCCGCCACGGAGGACGCCCGCATGCCCTGGTCCGGCTTGGATCGCGGACTCGTCTGGGGTGAGGTGCACGACGAGAACGCCTTCAGTCTGGGCGGGGTCGCGGGCCACGCCGGGGTGTTCTCCGACGCCTGGGATCTGGCGGTACTGTGCCGGACCCTGCTCAACGGCGGCGCGTACGGCCGAGCCCGCATCCTGCGGCCCGAGTCGGTGGACCTGATGTTCACCGACTTCAACACCGCCTTCCCCGGCGACGAGCACGGCCTCGGCTTCGAGCTCTACCAGCACTGGTACATGGGCGCGATGGCCACCCCGCGCACCGCCGGACACACCGGCTTCACCGGCACCTCGATGGTCATCGACCCCACGACCGACTCCTTCCTGATCGTGCTGGGCAACTCGGTGCACCCGGTGCGGAGTTGGCGATCCGGCTCAGCGCCCCGGGTGGCCGCCGCGAACCATCTGGCCCGGGCCGTCCCCGTGCGGCCACAACACGGCCGTACCGCCTGGTTCTCCGGCATGGCGACCCTCACGACCGCCACCCTGACGCTCCCGGCGCTCGACACGACCTCCGGCCACGCACGGCTGCGCTGTTCCCTGTGGTGGGACACCGAGCCCCAGGCGGACGTCCTCGCGCTGGAGGCCACGACGGACGGCGGCGCCACCTGGCAGCCGCTCCCCTTCACGACGACCCGCCCCGACGCGGACCATCCCGCGGGAACGGTCACCGGCTGGTCGGGCCGCGTCTGGCACCGGCTGACGGCGAGCCTTCCGCCCCACCGCCAACTGGCCCTGCGCTGGCGCTGTACGACGGACCGGCTGTACGTGGGCCGCGGGGCGTACGTCGACGGCCTGCGCGTGGAGAGCGCCGACGACGTCCTGTTCGACGAGGCCCGCCCGGCAGACGCCGCGCGGCTGGCGGCGGTCGGCTGGACAGCGTCGGCCGATTGATCGCCGGAGCTCACGAGCCCTCCCCCAGCACCGCCATGGCCGCGTTGTGCCCCGGCACCCCGCTGACCCCGCCCCCACGCACCGCGCCCGCCCCGCACAGCAGCACGTTCGGGTGCCGGGTCGCCACGCCCCAACGGTCCGTACCCTCCTGGACGTACGGCCAGGACAGGTCCCGGTGAAAGATGTTGCCGCCGGGCAGCCGGAGGTCTCTCTCCAGATCCAGCGGGGTCTTCGCCTCGATGCACGGGCGCCCGTCCGCGTCCGTCGCCAGACAGTCGGCGATCGGTTCGGCGAGGTGGGCGTCGAGCTGGGCGAGGGTGGCCGCGAGGAGTTCCTCGCGCACGGCGTCGTTGTCCCGTTCGAAGAGCCGGGCGGGCGTGTGCAGGCCGAACAGGGTCAGCGTCTGATAGCCCTGTGCGACGAGGTCGGGGCCGAGGATGGTCGGGTCGGTCAGGGAGTGGCAGTAGATCTCGGAGGGCGGGGCGGCGGGCAGTTCGCCGGCGGCCGCCTGGGCGTGGGCAGTGGCGAGCTGCTCGTAGCCCTCGGCGATGTGGAAGGTGCCGGCGAAGGCCTCGCGCGGGTCGACGGCGGTGTCCCGCAGCCTGGGCAGCCGCGTGAGCAGCATGTTGACCTTGAGCTGGGCGCCCTCGGCGGGGGTGGGCGGCGCGTCGCCGGTGAGCGCGGCGAGGGCCTGCGGGGAGGCGTTCACCAGCACGTGCCGGGCGACGGCGACGCCCTCGCCGTCGGCGGTGCGGTAGGCGACCTCCGCGGTACGGCCGTCCGTGTCGATCCGCACGGCCTCGTGCCCGGTGGCGAGGACGGCGCCCGCGCCGCGGGCCGCGGCGGCGAGGGCGTCGGTGAGCGCGCCCATGCCGCCGACGGGGACGTCCCAGGCGCCGGTGCCGCCGCCGATCACGTGGTAGAGGAAGCAGCGGTTCTGCCGGAGCGAGGCGTCGTGGGCGTCGGCGAAGGTGCCGATGAGCGCGTCGGTCAGGACCACGCCGCGCACCAGGTCGTCCGCGAAGCGCTCCTCGACGGCGACGCCGATCGGCTCCTCGAAGAGGGTCCGCCAGGCCTCTTCGTCGTCGACGCGGCGGCGCAGTTCCTCCCGGGTGGGCAGCGGTTCGGTGAGCGTGGGGAAGACCCGCCGGGCGACGCGCCCGGTCATGCCGTAGAACCGCTCCCAGGCCGCGTACTCGCGAGCGCCGCCGGTCAGCCGTGCGAACGCCTCGCGGGTGCGTTCCTCGCCGCCGCCGACAAGCAGTCCGGTGGGCCGTCCGCCGCGCTCCACGGGGGTGTAGGAGGAGATGGTGCGGCCCTGGACGCGGAAGCTCAGCCCCAGGTCCCGCACGATCTTCTGCGGGAGCAGGCTGACCAGGTACGAGTAGCGGGACAGCCGGGCGTCCACCCCGGCGAACGGGCTGGTGGAGACGGCGGCGCCCCCGGTGTGGTCCAGCCGTTCCAGCACCAGCACGGACCGGCCGGCCCGGGCCAGATAGGCGGCGGCGACCAGCCCGTTGTGCCCGCCGCCGACGATGACGACGTCGTACGCGCGGCCCTTCTCCTGTCCGTCGCGTGCGTCGCGTGCGTCGTTTCCCTCGTGTGCAGCCATGCCTCTTGGTAACACGAGCCGATCAAGGTCGGCCAGAGGAGGTCGGGGCCGGCGGAACGGCACGACCGGGACGGGCCGCTCAAGTACGGTGAAACACACACGTGTCGGACCCGAAGGGACCTCATGGCCGTCGCTCCGGAACTTCAGCCCGAACCCCGTGACACAGCCGCGCTGCTGGTCAACCGGCGTGGTCAGTACCTCCTCCATCTGCGCGACGCGCACAAGCCGATCTGCGATCCGGGCACCTGGTCGCTGCCCGGCGGCGCCCGCGAGGGGGACGAGACGCCCGAGGAGGCCATCGCGCGCGAGCTGCTGGAGGAGACCGGGCTCGTCCTGGACGGGCTGACCCGGTACACGGTCGTCGACGGCATCCAGGTGTTCATCGGCGGCTGGGACGGCGACCCCTCGCGGCTCCCCGTCACCGAAGGCATCATGTTCGCCTTCTTCGACGCGGCGACCACCGCGCACCTGACGATGGCGCCGGGCGCCGCCGAGGTCCTCGCCCGGCACCAGGCCGCGCCGGTCGTTCCCGCGCCGCAGCCGTCCGCCCGGCAGAGCGTCCTCAACGTCGTCGGCGTCCACCTCTACCTGGAGCGGGACGGCAAGATCCTCCTCGGGCTGCGCCACCCCGACTCGCCCTTCGCTCCCGGGCGCCACCACTTCCTGGCCGGTCACTGCGAGCAGGAGTCCGCCGTCGCCTGTCTCGTCCGCGAGGCCCGGGAGGAGGCCGGCCTGGAGATCGAGGCGGCGGACGTCGAGCTGGCGCACGTCGTGCATGTCGTGGACGCGCCCGACGCCCAGCCGAGGCTGCAGCTCGTCTTCCGCGCCCGGCGCGTGCGGGGCGAGCCGCAACTGCTGGAGCCGGACAGATGCCTGGGCTGGGACTGGTGGCCGCTGGACGCCCTCCCGGAGCCGATGGTGCCGTACGCGCGGGCGGCGATCGCCGGGATCCGGGAGGGACGGCTGTACACGGAACTGGGCTGGGACGTCGTCGCGTAAGCGGGTCGGGCAAGGTCGGCAGCGCCCCGAAGGGGCGCGGGGCGCTGACATCTGCGGCTCCGCCGCGATGGGGGTCCCCCCGCTCGAGCGCAGCCGAGAGTGGGGGAGCGACCA
>NZ_JBSFEV010000054.1:0-41396 GCF_053594615.1 Streptomyces sp. NPDC001858 | reverse complement strand
TCCCACTCTGCATTCGTCAGATCCCCACGGCCCATACAGCCAGCCTGGCCCCCAACATCCCACTCACGTCAGGAGATCCGAGAAACAGCGCCTAGTGGCCTACGGCGAGGAGCAGACGACGGGGAGACGTTGCTCTTGGTTACTGGAGCAGGGGATCTGCGTGAGGTGGGGGCCCTCCTGCTGTGCGCGCTGGACCGCATGATGGACGAGGACTGATCCCAGACGACTGCCAAGCCCGGTTATCTCCTGCCGCAGCTGCGTCTTTGTCCTTCACGCCGGGTTTGGTGAATACGACGGCTCGCGTATCGCCGTCCCCTCCTTCGTCCGAGCCTTGCAGGCACACGCTCGGGCAACGGCCCTCAGCGACGCATACGCAGGCCATGCCGTCGGTGTCGTGGCTCTGGTGACGGACGAGGCCTATGACGCTGAGGTCTACGGCCGGTGCTGGGGGAGCGGCCAGCGTTGGATTGCTTTCTCTCAGGACGTAGCGGGCACGAGCCCGCTGCGTTTTTGGTCCCGCGGTGCGTTGGGCACCACAGCGGTCACTCGGAGCTGAGGAAGTGCGGCCATGAGTGCTGTCCTCGGTTAGGGTCCGGCCACAGATAAGGAACATGTGGGGTGTTGCGATGACTGGCTGGCACCGGGGCGTGCTGTGGGTGGTGACGGTGGCAGCCGGTCTTGCCTGTGTAGGGCTGGCCTTGTTGTTGTGGTTGAAGGATCTCAGCACGGCAGGGACCGTGGCGGGCTTTGCCGCCGATACCGTCACGCTCGTCATGACCGTCTTTGCCGTCCGTGGCTTGCTGCTGCAGTCCGCGCAGCGTAGCGTCCAAGGGGTCACTGCGTCCGGCGCAGGTTCCATTGCCGCCGGCGGCAGCATTGGCAGAGCTGTCACGGGCAACCGCAGCCGACTGGCGGCCCCGCCGCCCTCTCCTCTCCCGGTGCCGGTGGCCCCGGCCGGGCCGGTGGAGGCGTCAGGTCCGAAGTCTGTGTCGGCGGGCGGTTCCATCGGTGAGGCGGTCACCGGAGACGGCAACAGCACGTGAGAACCTGGTGGGGCCGCTTCGGTTTCCGGCCGCGCTACGCTGCCTCTCTCGGCCCGCAGCAGACTTCGGCTGTGCCGAGCCCGGTGTCGGCCTCGGGCGAAGGGGCCATTGCGATCGGCGGCTCTGCCGAGATTGTCGTGTCCGGACACGACAACACCGTGGTCGTGGGGCAGTCGCGGCCTGATGAACAGGTGACGCTGGATGACCTGGCCGCCGCAGGCCGGGCCCGCATGGTGCAGCGCTGGCACGCGGCCGGAGTTCCCCTCGCGGTGGCATCCGAATTCGCTGACACCCAGCAGATGGGAGCCCTGCCCACGGCGGTCGTGGCCCCCACCCGATCGGGTCGTGTGGTCGTTCTGGAGGGCAGCTTCGGAACGGGCAAGTCGCTGGCTGCCGAGCGGCAGCACCAGCAGGACATCGCCGCAGCCCGCGTCGACGCGCGGGCCCCTATTCCCGTCCATCTTGTCGCTCAGCACATTCAGGGCAACGTGATCGACGCGGCCACCCGCGTGGCACGCGCGCTCGGAGAGCCTGCCGCACGCGGTGTCGCGCTGGTGGTGGACGGGCTGGATGAGCCCGGTCCAATCCGCGGTAAAGAACTGCTGGATCAGGCCTTCGGCTGGGCCGCGTCTGCGGCCGGTGAGCGCTGGCGCATCCTGGTCACTGCCCGTCCCGGCCTGGAGATGGACGCCACCTCGCGCAGGGTCATGCCGGAGCTGTCCGAGGACGAAGCGGCGGCACTGATGGACCGCCTCGGCGGAAGCGGTTTCGTGGTACGCAGCCAATCGAGCATGGTGCGCAGCGTGCTGCGCCGGCCTCTGTTCGCCATCATCGCAGCGCAGCTCCAGCGTGACCGTGAGCGGCTGCCGAACAGTCCGGTGGCCTTCCTGGAAGCTCTGGTCACCCGGGCGCTACGCGATGTCGAAAGCGTCCAGGAAGAACGTGCCGAGCGGTTGTTGCAGCGGCTGGCCGCGGCCTGTGTCAGTACCGGAGGCGTGGCGGTGGCCGCTGACGTGGGCAGCCCCGGCGAAGTGCGGGCACTGCTGGGCACCCGGCTGGTGGTGCGTCTCGGGGACCGGTATCTGGCCTTCGCTCTGCCGGTCCTCGAGCAGTACTTCGCCGGCCAGGCGCTGCTGGCCGGCGGGGCACTGGCCGAGGTCGTGCAGAGCGTGGAGCTGCTGGACAGGTGGCGCTACGGACTGGCCATGGCGATTGCCTCGGGAGGCTGGGAGCCGGTCGGGACGGTGCTTGATCCTTTGCTTCGTGCCCAGCCAGGCATCGCGGCCTGGGCAGTCCACGAGGCCCTTCCGCGTGACGTGCCAGAGGAGGAAGGCCCACGGCCGGATCTGCCTGCCGGCGTGGTCAGCCAGCGCCTGACCACGACTCTTGAGGCCTGGCGGCGCGCGCTCATCCCGGCAGGTGACCGTATCTTCCTCTACGCGGGATGGGCGGGCCCGGTGACGGTCGACGCCAGCCTGGAGGGCGACAAGCTGGGACTGCACATCCTGCGCCGCGACGGCGACCACACTCCGGGACTCGCGCTCCCGGTAGCCCATCGCTGGTCGGAGCCACGCGGGATACGCCCCATAACGGCATCGTTCGGGCCGATCTCAGCGGGCTATGCCGCCTGGCCCTGGCAGCAGACGCTGGACGTACTCGCCTCCGGCCTGTGCAAGCTCTGCGAGCGCAGGGACTTCGACCTGGCCGACTGCGACGCCTACACCAGGGAGCGCCTGTGGCTGGCGGGGGCGGGTCTGCTGGGACTCGCTTCCCGTCGTTACACGCCGATGCGAGCGGACGACGTGCACCAGGCCCTGCGACGGCACCTCTGCTCCGGGGGAAGCCTGCCGGTCCGGTCGTCCTTCAACCAACGGTTCACCGGCTGGCAGGCGGAGCTGATCCGGATCGACGGGGAACTCGGCAGCGGTCGGTGGGCTGACGCCGACGGCATGCTTCGCCACCCCTACGCCGTCCCCGACCAGGCGCACGGCCCTCACGTGCACTGGGTCTGGGACACCTACAGCGCGGAACAGCTCAGGCTGCGCACCGAGCAAGTCCTGACCGCCGCTGTCGAGATCTACACCGCGCTCGTGGACACCTGGTTCCCGCACCTCAAGCAGGTCCTCGGCCTAGCCAGCGCCGCTCCGGCCGCACTGACCGCCGACCTGTACACCCCTCCCGGCGGCAACGGCTTGTACGAACCGCCTGGCATGCGGCTCTCTCTCCGTCCCTCGACGGTCAACTCGGTCACCGTCCGTCTCGTCCCATCAGAGGACGACCTCTACGCTCCGATGCCTCCTGTCCCACCCGGGAACGAGCCGACGAGGTCCCCGTGGGCACGCCCGAGCACGCCGGTACTCAGCGAACCGAAAGTCTTCGACGACACGCCCGCCATCGACTACGCATACGCCTGGCTCCACGAAGACCTCCACCGCCTCCACCTCACCGACTCCGCGCCGCACACGACGAACACCGGGCTGCCCTAACCCGTCCAGCGGGCCCTCTGGCTGGGCCTGACCTCGATCGACCCTTCCGCAGCGCAGCAACTCGACCTCGCGCAGCGAGTGAGCGAGATCAACATCGATGCACTTGCGGCTGAGGACAAGGAGTTCGGGCGGCTGATCAAGTTGCTGACGTCCTGGCTGGGGATCTCGCCGCAGCCCGCCGCTTGGAGGTGGTCTGCCTCGGCGAATGTGCCTTCGAAGGCGTCGTGTACGAACACCACCCACGTGTTCTCCCGCTCCTACTGGGTCGGGTAGGGCAGCGGCCGTTGCGTGCGATGAGACCGGCGGGCTCCTGATCGACCAGGCGGGCAGTTTCCCGCCGTGCAGAGGTGCGGAGGCCCTCACCTGCAGGCCGGCGGCTGGGAGCGGACCCCGGCCGTGCAGGACCTGGGTGACCGGCGTCATCATCACCAGACTGACCGGGAGCTGGACGGCGGCCAGGTGGTGCTGTCCGCAGGCGACTTCGTCGGCCGGGGCGAGCAGTTCCCCACCGTGAACGCTTGCTCTTCCAGATCCGCCCAGGTGGCGACCCCGTACCCGGCCGCGGCCTATTCCTCCAGGACCTCGAACGCGGCCCGGATCGCCTGGTGCAGGGCGGGGCGGTCACCGTGGTGGGCGGGCTCGGGGTTGTAGAGCAGGGGCAGGTCCAGCCGGTTGAACCGAAGCTTGGAAGTTGTCACCAGCAGGTCCGGCTGAGCTGGTGAATGGGGACGGCTGAAGCAGCCTGGTTGTCACAAACGAGGCATCCGACTTGTCACAGACGCTCATTCTGCAGTCTTTCCGTCACCAGAAACGAAGATCGGGAGCCGACGGCTCTCCGCCACGCTTCCATGAGGTCATGGCCGCTACACGTGCTGGATCGGGAACGGTAGTTGGAGCCGCTGACACTGGGTCCGTCTGGTCGCATCTGTGCAGCTGGGGGGAGCTTTTCGTGCCGACGGACGTCGATGCGGGCCGGTCCGGCCTGGATCTGGGCGACGGCTGGACGAGGCGATGGGCGGTCTCGTGGCGGGCAGGAGGGGACGATGCGTCCTGCTCGGTGCACGATCTCGTACAGGAGCCGGTGCTCACGAGCGACCCGATGCGGCGCTTCACCGGGCGCCGGGACCAGCGGCACCGTCCTGGCCTGCAGTTTCTGACCAGCACCGGCCGATCAGGATGCCCGCCCGGATCCGGTCCGGGTGGGCGAGGGCGGTCCGCAAGGTGATCGTCGAACCCAGCCCGGTGCCGCCGACCACCGCCCGGTCCACGCCGAGGTGATCGAGCAGGGCGACGAGGTCGGCGGTGTACTGGGCCCAGGTGTGGCGGGCCGGGTCGGCACACCGGGAGCGGCCCTGTCCGCGTACGTGCGGCAGCACGACCGTCTGCCGGATACTGAACAAGCGTTCATCCGATTATGGCCGGATATCAACGGGTCCGAGCATCGGTATCGGTGAAACGTCCCGCCGTCGTCCTCGGTCCGCGTACGTTCACCGTCAGGGAGAGACGGCTTGAATCCGGGGGGACTCTTGAGTACGAGTCGAGTGATGTCACCGGCGGTACGCGGTGGGTTCGAGGAGTTGTTCGGGGCGGGGTTCGCGGAGGTACGGGTCCATGAGGACGCCCTGCCGCAGGCCGCGTCCGGGGCGGGAAGGATCGCCTGCGCGCACGGTTCCGACCTGGCGTTCGCGCCCGGGGCGTACGTCCCGGGCAGCGGGTGGGGACGCGAGATCATCGGGCACGAGTTGGCGCACGTGCTGCAGCAGCGCTACGGCCGGGTCCGGCCCGGCGGGTTCGACCCGGCGCTGGAGGCCGAGGCCATCGAGGCCGGGCGCCGTGTCGCGGGCGGTCGGCCGGTGCGCATCCCGGGCGGTCCGCGGCGCGGCCGCGGCCATGGGCGCGCCGTCGCGCAGTTCTACGCCGTGCACCCCGCCGCTCCGGGCGCACCGTTCGTGGTGGCGGGCGGCGGAGCCCACCACGCTCCGGTGCAGGCGCACGATTCGTTCATCGGCCAGGTCAAAGCGGGGGGCGGTTCGTCGTTCATGACCGGCGCTCCGCCGACGGTCCGGCTGGCGGCGACGAATCCGGCCGCGGTGACGTTGAGGGTGTCGGGCAACAACGAGATCGCGATCGAGGACTGCGACCTCGGCCTCCGGCAGCCGAAGTGCTTCTACGCGACACAGGCTGTCATCGACGCGAGCAACAACCGTCTCACGCTGGTCGGTTCGGCCTTCCGGCTGGTGCGCGACCCGGTGGGGCCGAACCAGCAGCGGATCACCGTCGGGGGCAACACCCTGTACCGGGTGCTGCCGCAGGATGTCGCGTCGGGTGTCACCGGAACCGCCATGCAGTGCGTGCAGCCGTGCAACCAGATGATCGCGCAGGTCATCGGTGAGCCGGCCCCGGTGCCGCGCTTCGAGACCGATCCGCACGTGCCGCCGGCCCACCTGATCGAGTACAACGTCGCCCGCGCACTGGTGCCCCCGCCGCTGCCGGCGGCGATCGACGGATCGTCAGCTCTGGCGGCGGCCAACACGGCACGGCCGATCGCGGTGGCGTACGGCGCCGCCGCCCACGCGCCCACCCCGGCCTTCACCGGGTTGCTCCAGCAGTACGGGATCAACCAGTTCGCCGCCCCCGGGGTCGGTGAGGGCTATCTGACCGCTGCCCTGACGGACGTCGTGCCCGGGGCGGCCCTGACCCAGGGCACCTACCCGACGCATACCGACCACTACCGGCCGGTCGGTGGCCTGGACCCCGTTCTGCTGAGCAGCCGGAGCTGGGGGGACCACTGGGCCGGGGTGGTGGCGGCGGACGGAACGGATGTCGTCACGCTGGAGAACTACGCGCGCAACGGCGAGGACGGGGTCGCGGGAGCCGACGCGCGCTACTACTTCCAGATGTACCAGACGGATCCGGCGGCCGCCGGAACCACCTGGCACACCGCTTGGACCAGCACACCGATGGTGGCGATCCCCGCCCCCGTCCCGGTCGTCGCCGGACCGCACCTGGCACCGACCCACCAGCCCGCCACGCCGGGTGTGCGCAGCTTCGCCAACCCGATCACACTGCGGATGGCCCGGGCCGAGACGCGCTGGGACACGATCGCGAACGCCCTGTACGGCGGCGTCGCCGTCAACACGATCAAGAACGACCACAATCTGATCCCCCTCGCGGCCGACGCGGACGCCGAGATCCGCCAAGTGCTCAAGGGCCTCCGGTACGCCAACGTCAGGCTCGCGGCGCAGGAGAAGGGCGATCCGGCCCGCATTCACTCCTGGGCGCTCGCCCTGAACAACGCGGTGGCCCTGCACCGGTTCGAGGAGAACACACAGGCCCTGCTGCGCACGCACGGCCGGATCATCGCCTTGCTCGCGTTGTGAGCTCCGCCCGGTGCGGGACCGCGCGGCGACGCGGCCCCGCACCGGTGTGGCCCCGCACCGTCGCGACGGCGGGGGAGCGCACCGCCGGCAGGATCCGGTTCTTGCGCCGGCAGCGCGCGCATGCCCGCCCATGCACCGAGGCCCCTGGAGCATTCGGCCACGCGTGGGGCCTGCGCCTTGCCCACCCGCCACGAACCGTCGCATACGCGATCGACGCGGTTCAGCCGGCCCGACCGAAGCGCGGAGTCTGGTTCGTCAGAGGGCTTTTGGTATAGCCGAATTACCCTTTAAGTTCCAGTAGGTTCCTCGCCAGGTTGGCGTGGTCTCGCCCGTTATGCGCTTGGCGAGGTTGTCGATCGAGGCAACGTGGATCACGGTTTCGGAGCTGGCGGCGAGGGCCTCGTAGCCCCGGGCGAGGCGGCGGTGCATCATGGTCCAACCGATACCCCGCTCCACTACCCAGCGCCTTTTCGGGATATGAGAGGCCGTCAAGACTTGAGAGAACGACCTTCCGGCGCTGCACCTCGCAGGTGACAACAGGACTGCCTATGGGACAACTATCGCGCCTCGGCTCACCGGTCGCGCCCGAGCCGGGCGCGGTTGCGCCGGGGTCAGTAGTCGAGGTCCAGGTAGTCGATGTCGTTGAGCTGTACGTCCGAGAGCCCCAGCGCGCGGGCCCCGCCGTCCTGGAAGTAGATGTCCTTGAATCCGTCGGCGATGATCTGCCGCATCTCCTGGTCACCGGCCCCGGCGTCGCGGGCGTCGAACAGCCGCTGCGCGTACGGGGCGGGGAGATGGACGGTCAGCCGCCGGAAGCGTCCGTCGTCGGTCGTGCCGATGGGCGCCGTGTACCCGAACCGGGCCCGGGTCTCGACCGTGAGCCCGCCTGTCGCGGCGGCCTGGCGCCGGCGGCGTCTGCGCACCAGCGGCTGCCAGCGGGCCCGTACCGCGTTGTCGATCTTTTCGGCGATGTCGGGGCGGGCGTGCTTGCGGGCGCCGCGGCGGTAGCGGTTGACGGAGTCGGCGGTCACGCCGATCTCGGCGGCGACCGCGCGGGCGCTGCCCAGTTGGCGGATCAGGTAGCCGATCTGGCCTTTGAGGGTCTTGGGCGGCTGGCGGGTGAAGGCTTCCCGGTCGGCGCGTTCGATCGCGTTGTGGATTTCTCCTGGCATGGTCTACTCGCCTTCGTCCAGGACGGCGTCGCCGCCCTTGATGTGGCGGGCCGGGTTGAGGCCCTGCTCCATCAGGTCGACCGCCCACAGCATCGACTGGACGCCCTCCAGCTTCGCCAGGCCCGGCGTGGGTCCGAGACGGAAGCCGCCCGGCCGGGGGTTGCCGGCGGCGTCGTAGGGCAGGAAGTCCAGCGGGCTGGGGCCGGGGCTGGGGTAGACGACGCAGTCGGAGAGCACGGCCAGCGGGTACAGGCCGGTCATCTTGGCCATGTTGTTCAGCTTGCGGTGCATGTTCACGCGGGCCTTGGAGATGACGGCGGCGCGGATGTCGGGGCGCCAGGTCGGGCGTTCCAGCGCCGGCCACCGCTCCCCCTGCTTGTAGTGGCGGCCCTGGGGGCGCTCCCTGAGCTTGCCGACGCCTCCCTTCACCGTGGCCTTGATCGCGGACAGGACAGCGGCCATGGCGGGGTCGGCCTGTTTGTGTCGCTCCATCGCTGCGAGGAACTCCGCGCCAGTGAGGTCTTTGGTGACGCCGAGGTCGGCGAGGGTGTCGACGTAGGCGGTTTTGAGGCGGTCGTGCCACGGGTCCAGGTACGCGCCCGTCTCCCGGCGCAGATACGCCTCGAGCGGCTGGACGGTGAAGCCCAGCTCCCGGGCGTAGGCCACCGTGTGCGTCTGATACCAGGCCGGGCCCTGCGGGTGCTCCCCGGTCGGGGTGAACGGGGAAGGAAGGCGCGGATCCACCTCGACGTGCGAGAGGTCGACCAGCCAGGAACCGGGGATCTTCGGGTTGAACGCGGGGCCATGGAAGTGGTCCGGAGCGGACAGACCCACCACCAGGCGTGAAGCCGCAGCAAGGAAAGCGGTGTTCAGGTCCAGGCCCACCGCGTGAGGCAGCAGACACTCCTGGTCGGTGAGCAGGTCGACATCGCGCACCCACTGGTAGGCCTCCTCATCGAGGAAGCCGCCCCTCCAGCCGGAGTTCACCACCACGGGGTGCTCGGAGGTGGCCTCCGGCGGCGCAGGGTCCATCGGCTCCGTGCCCAGCGAACCGGAGTGGGGGCCGGAGACCCAGGCACCGGTCGTTTCGTCGCGCACGGCGCGGGTCGGCGGGCGCATGGCGGTCATCAGCTCCAGGCCGGAGACGGCCGTCGACCCGCGCGGGGTGATGACCCGGGCCGCATAGGTGCCAAGGATCCGGGCGATACCGGCCGGCTCCATGTCACAGACGCCGGGCCAGGACCGCTCATCAAGCGCGTCCCACGACAGGATCGCCAATTGCACGCACTGCCGCTCGCGCCCCTGCACCTTGCGGTAGATCCGCGCCCACGGGCCGAACCCGCGCTGCGTCAACTGCCACTTCGCCCTGGCTACCTGCTTGACCACCGGATGGTCGGCGGGCAAGCGCAGAGAACGGCGCTGCTCGTGGCCCTCCAGGCGCTCCGGCAGCCCCAGCCTCACCGCGGCGGCCGCGGTGAGCACGATCAGCGGGTCGGCATCCTTGCCGTAGCGGTGCAGCTTCGGCGCACCGAGCCCGGACTCGGTCAGCGTCCACTCCACCAGCTCGGGCACGGTGGCCGCCGGGCAGTCCAGCACAACCCCGTCCACGCCGTACGCGGAGCCGTCACCGTCCAACACGGCGAGCGGACCGTGCGGAAACCGCGGATCGGTATCGACAGACCGGGCAGCCCTCTTCTGCGTCGGGCGACGCAACGATGCGGCAGGCCGGCCGGTCTGGCCCCGCGTCTGTGAAGCGCTCTGAGCTGCGGGCGTCTGCGCAAGTTCGACAGGCTCGGCCTCCGGCACGACGGGCAGGCCGGAGAAGGTTTCCGGTACCGGTGGTGGTGTGAGGGCCAACGACGTCTCCGGCTCCGTCGGTGGCGGTGCCGGGCATACCGGTCGCTGGAGGGCTCCACCACGGGCAAGGGGCGTGTCCGGCGCGGGGTAGCGGTGGGCAAGGCCCTCGAGGAGGTGGCGGTAGGCCTCCAGTCGCTCACCCCGGGGTTCGGCACGGCCGGCTTCCCACGCCGTGATACTCGGCACACGTACGCCCAGCGCCTGGGCGACTGCCGCCTCGGTGAGGCCGGCCGCCTCGCGGAGCCGTACCCGCTCAGCCGGAACGGGCAGCACGGTACCGTCGTCGACGGCGGCAAGCAGCGAGTCGACCGCGGTGAACAACTGCGGTGGCTGGTCGCTCATCTGCGGTTCCTCCTCGCTCACCGGACGCCCTGGCGGATCTCTTCGAGCCGGGTCATCAGCCGCTGGTAACGCTGGGAGGCGGCCTGGGAGGAGTTCAGGCCCTGATGCTGGGCGATCTGCCGCCAGTCCATGCCGCGGCGCCTCGCCTCGATGACCACCTGAGTCTCCAGCCGGTCCAGCTGCTCACGCATCCCTTCGAACAGGCCCAGAGCAGCACCCACGTCGTCTGGGACCACGCCCAGCGCCGGCCCGTCATCGCCCCGCTCGCCGGCGGCGGCCAGCAGCCGCCCGATCAGGGATGCATCCTGCTCCACACAGCGCGCGAACGTGGTGTCCCCGGCGGGCGCGGGGGCCAGTACGGACAGGCGGGCACGGGCCTGCTGGCGGGAGTCTCGCGGCATAGGACCACCCTACCGTATCCAGACAATGGAACAACGATTCGTTGTTCCATTGAGGCCGTGAAGGACTGCCGCGCAGTCCCCGGGGAGCAGTGACGGGCACGGCACAACGGCTCTGCCGCGGCCCACCACAGACCAGCTCCCCGGAGCCGCCGGTCACCGGTGCCCTCTGCCCGCCCAGGACTTTCCCGATGTCCCCGCCTGCGGGTGCAGCGCCCGCACGGCGGCATAGGCGGTGAGGACGCGGTGGTGGCAGTGGCGCAGCAGATGCACCAGGTCCACGGGCAGTTCGGCATGGTGTACCACGGTCACGTCCGTGCCGGTGGCCTGGTGCAGGGCCATCAGGTCCGCCCCGTACGCCCAGTCCGATGCGGTGCGCGCGCAGGACGATCATCCGGTGCACCGCCGCGGCCTTCAGGGCGGCGCGTGCCGTCCGCTCCTGCGCGGATGCGTTGCCGTGCGCGGCGCAGGACGGGGCCCTCAGGGGCCGGCCGTCGGCCACCGCGTGCAGGACGTCGTGCCACAGCAGACGTCCGCCGCCACCGACGGTGGGGTGGACCACGACCCGTCCCGCCGCCGGATGGTGGGCGGCCAGCACGGTGCGGGTGAAGCGCACGTCGTCCTCACGGTCCACGACCACGGTGAAGGGCGAACGGCCCGCCGTGCGCAGCGCCTTGCGGGGCGGGCAGCGTCCGGAGGCAGCCGGACCGCACGCCAGAACGTCCACGGCGATCTCACCGAGCGCGTTGACCGGATCCAGCAGTCCCACCGCAGTCCGCCTCCTCGTATTCCACCGGTACTCCCGCACACGGGCGATGAGCCTCGGGCCGCGTGCGACCGGGGCATCAGGCGAAGCCGCCCAGCCGGCTGAACGCCCACCGCAGCACCTCACGGTCCACCCGCGGCCGGCCGGTGCGGGACAGTGCCAGACGCACGTGGGCGGTGAGGCGGGCCCAGTCACGGAAGTTGCCGTGTGCGGCATGCCGGTCGGCGAAGGCGATGTCGTCCGGGTCGGCGTCGGCCCACACCGGGTGGAACAGCGGGATCGTCTCGCCGACCTCGCCGGGGGTGAGGCGGGTGAAGTGCTGCCGGATGAAGATCCGCGACGACAGCATCGGCTCGCGGCGCAGCACGGTATGGCAGCCCTCGCCACCGACAAAGACAACCGCGAGCCGGGTGGAGGGTTCGTCCCACAGGCAGCGGAAGTACTCGAACGCCTCCCCGTTGAGCCACTGCACCTCATCCACGAGGAAGGTGCGGGGGCGTTCGGACAGGGCCGTCTTCAGCAGGCGGTCGAACTCACTGGGGTGGCGCGGCGGGGCCCCGGGCAGGTCGAGCGCGGTGAACAGCTCATAGCGCACCGCGCGGGCCGTGGGACGGGCCCGGAAGGTGATCTTGCGGACGTCCTCGGCAGGTTCGAGCTCGCCCAGGCACATGTTGCCGACAGAAGTCGACATGCCGTCGCATCCGTTGCTCAGCAGGCGAACCGTCCACCTCGGCACTTCACAAAGACCCTGGCATGGTGGCGGCGGACATTCCATCCCTGTCCGCGTATGCGCTCACAACACTGCCCCCGTAAGTCGATGCTCCCACAAAGTCAGACCATCTGCCGGTCAACCGGTGCGAAAGCGCTGCGCGACACCCGTCACTGGGTCCGTCATCAAACTGATCTTGCCCGTAGCGGGAGTGATGCGAGTGTGACTACCGCTCCCTAGAGAGGCGGCGGTCTTTTCGCAGCGGGTGACAAGGCCACGAGATCCCTCGAGTCGGTTGAATCAGCATTCGACGGGGTTGCGGTGGCGGTGGATTCCGGTGTCCCAAGCCCGGCGGCCTGCCGCCTCGCCGGCCACGACAGCGATGGTGCATTTGCTGGTCACTTCTTTCCAGGTTGGTGTGCCGATGCCGCGCCTACGGAAGGAGCACGGATCCCGCGTGAACCGTAGGCCGTGTCCGCGATCACACGATCCAGTCGGCAGCGGGGTCAGCCAAGGCCAATGCAGGACACTCGGATGCGCTCGGACAGGAGGCGTGCGGCGATGCTGTCGTGGTGCTGGTGAGCGGTATCACCAGCACCGTAAGCCGACCGCTATGTGTCCTTCTCGGTGCGCGGACACCGGCAAACTGGTCCTTGCGGCTCGAAGCACGCCGCTGCCGTCTGCCCAGTGCGCCAAGCTCGGGCGAAACTCCACCGAAGGGGACGCTGCGCACCCCTGACGCGGGGTGCGCTTCTCCTCCGCATGGGGAAACAACAATGCCCTAGAAGTCACGCCCGCTGTGCCCCGTGTCGCAGTGGAATTCGAGGGTGACACATGCGCGCACAGCCGAGTGCACCAACCTCGGTGGCATGTTCCTTGTTGCGACCGGAGACCGCCGTGACATCCTGAAGTGAAGACACGAGCAGATCGGCGCGTGCAGTCACCGCCCCGCTGGGTGCTACGCCCTGACCCCGACTCTGTACCCCCAGTGGTCTGTCCTGCACCAAGTTCTCTGTCCCAGGGAACAGCCCACAACTCGTCGCCTGGCGCGGCCGGGCCAGCGCTATCCCTCGCCCCGGGCTCTACGGCATCGAGCAAGTCCCCGTCCGCGGCGAACTTCGAATTCCAGGTCGCGCAAGACGGGTTCGTCGAGTACGACACCACCCAGGTCGGGTAAAGGATCGGGAGCCGCGCATCTCATAAAGATGCCCAAGAGGCAGAGGGTTCTACGGCCATGAGGCAAGGCTGTTCCTCTTGCCAGTGGCTCACCTGGGCCAGATCGTCAGGAAGGCCGAGACAAATGGCGAACCTTCGGCTCGCGTTCATAGACTGGACGTTCCGCAATGACGAGAATACCGAGGCCATCGGAACCCTGGGTGGCCATGGTGTGAGACTCACCGGGCAGCGCACCGTGGCCACGGATCGCGCCCCGCTGGGCACAGCCATCCTCAACGGGACGTTCACGGGATTTCATACGGCGTCCTTCAGCCCGCCGCTGCCCACGTCCGACCTCGTAGAAATCTTCGGCCTCAGGGGCGGAAGTTCATTCAGAGTGGAATTCGATGCCGAGGTGAAGGATCCTGTCTTCCATCTGGGGTCGCTCGCCTCGACCCTGGAATTTCTAGATCTTCCGGTGGGTACGGAGGTCACGCAACTCAGCGGCGACGCCGAGAAGTTCAAGGTAGACGGCAACAGGGTCACGGGCGAGGCGTTCCAACCATCCCCAGGGTCGACCGAGCCCACTGATTCCGACGGCACCGTGCGCCTCAGCGGCCTCTTCCGATCGATTGCTTTCACCCTGACGCCGAGGTTCACAGGCGGCGAAGGGCACGACGGGGTACACCTCCAGATCGGCGGGATGGTAGAGGCGGGAAGCGACATGGCCGAGATCAGAATCGACAGCAGTGGTTTGACCTTCACCAAGTTTTCTGTCTCAGGGCACAGCCAAGATGTCGTCGACGGCGCGAGCGCGCCTGTGCTCTCCCTCGCCCCCGGGGTCTACGGCATCGAGCAGGTCCCCGGCCGGCCGACGAGCTTCGGATTCCAGGTCACGCAAGAGGGGTTCGTCGAGTACGACGCCGCCCACGACGCATTTCTCGGAGGACGCGGCACCAGCACGCTGATTCTCCGCGGCTACCGCGTCACGATCGACGGGCGGGCGCTGTCGCATGACCTGGAGGCGTTCCTCAACGGCAGCGCGGCACGGTTCTCGAGGAGCACGGCCCATGAGTTGACGCTCCTGCCGGCCGAGGGGTACGCATTCGTCCCCGGCCCGAGGGTAGTGGTGCCGTTGTTCGACGTCGGTGTCGACGGAGCGGTGCGCCTGGCCGAAACCGTGGCGCAGTGCGCCTCGGTCGGTGTCTCCCCCAACGGCACACCCCTCGTCACCATCCACGGATTCACCGTCACCATCGACGGCCGAGCCCTGTCCCACGACCTCGAACCCTTCTTGAACGGCAATGACAAACGACTGCCGCGCACGAACGTCAACCAACTCGTCCTCATCCCGGCTCGAGGCTACGGCTTCGTCCCCGGTCCCAGAGTCATCGTCCCTGCGTTTGATCTCAACCCCGACGGCACTATCACCCTCACTTCCAGCACCGCCCAATGCGCCACCACCAGCACCACCCCCAACGGCACACCCCTCGTCACCATCCACGGATTCACCGTCACCATCGATGGCCGAGCCCTGTCCCACGACCTTCGGCCGTTCCTCAACGGAAACGACGCGGTGCTTTCGCGCGCCACCGTCCATGAACTGGTTCTGTTTCCTGCCGAGGGCTACGGATTGGTCCTGGCGCGAGGCTTCGCGGACTTCCGTTTCACCGTGACGCCCGACGGACAGGTGAGTCTCCGCCCCGACCATGCCGGCTTCGCGGACGTGAGCGGGCACACCCTGACGCTTCGCGGATACAAAGTAACCATCGACGCAACAGCTCTGTCCCACGATCTGAACCCTGAACTCCTCGGCTGGACCGCGGGGCCCCTATCGCGGACGACCACCCACGAACTGACCCTGATACCGGGCCAGAGCTACATGTTCATTCTCGCCAGAGGCATGGCCGACTTCCGTTTCGCGGTGACCACCGACGGACGGATCAGCTTCGGCCCCGAGCATGCCGCGTTCGCCGAGGCCACCGAGCGGACCCTCACGCTGCGCGGGTTCAAAGTAACCATCGATGCGCGGGCACTGTCCCACGACCTGAACCCCGAACTCCTCGGCTGGAAGGCGGGACCACTTTCGCGAGCATCCGTCCATGAACTGACCCTGATGCCAGGCCAGAGCTACATGTTCATTCTCGCCAGGGGTATGGCCGACTTCCGTTTCGCGGTGACCACCGACGGACGGATCAGCTTCGGCCCCGAGCATGCCGCGTTCGCCGAGGCCACCGAGCGGACCCTCACGCTGCGCGGGTTCAAAGTAACCATCGATGCGCGGGCACTGTCCCACGACCTGAACCCCGAACTCCTCGGCTGGAAGGCGGGACCACTTTCGCGAGCGTCCGTCCACGAACTGACCCTGATGCCAGGCCAGAACTACATGTTCATTCTCGCCAGAGGCATGGCCGACTTCCATTTCGCGGTGACCACCGACGGACGGATCAGCTTCGGCCCCGAGCATGCCGCGTTTGCTGAGGCCGCTGAGCGGACTCTCATTCTGCGCGGGTTCAAGATAACCATCAACGCAACAGCACTCTCCCACGACCTGAACCCCGAACTCCTCGGCTGGACCGCGGGGCCCCTATCGCGGACAACCACCCACGAACTGACCCTGATGCCAGGCCAGAGCTACATGTTCATTCTCGCCAGAGGCATGGCTGACTTCCATTTCGCGGTGACCACCGACGGACGGATCAGCTTCGGCCCCGAGCATGCCGCGTTCGCTGAGGCCGCTGAGCGGACTCTCATTCTGCGCGGGTTCAAGGTAACAGTCGATGCGCGGGCGCTGTCCCACGACCTGAACCCCGAGCTTCTCGGCTGGAAGGCGGGACCCCTTTCGCGGACAACCACCCACGAACTGACCCTGATGCCAGGCCAGAGCTACATGTTCATTCTCGCCAGGGGTATGGCTGACTTCCATTTCGCGGTGACGACCGACGGACAGGTGAGTCTCCACCCCGACCATGCCGGCTTCGCGGACGTGAGCGGGCACACCCTGACGCTTCGCGGATACAAAGTAACCATCGACGCGACAGCTCTGTCCCACGATCTGAACCCTGAACTCCTCGGCTGGACCGCGGGGCCCCTATCGCGGACGACCACCCACGAACTGACCCTGATGCCAGGCCAGAACTACATGTTCATTCTCGCCAGAGGCATGGCCGACCTCCGTTTCGCGGTGACCACCGACGGACGGATCAGCATTGGTCCCGAGCATGCCGCGTTTGCCGAGGCCACCGAGCGGATCCTCACGCTGCGCGGGTTCAAGATAACCATCGATGCGCGGGCGCTGTCCCACGACCTGAACCCCGAACTCCTCGGCTGGAAGGCGGGACCACTTTCACGGACGACCACCCACGAACTGACCCTGATGCCAGGCCAGAACTACATGTTCATCCTTGCTCGAGGCATGGCCGACTTCCATTTCGCAGTGACCACCGACGGACGGATCGTGCTGGATCCGCGGTACTCCCGTTTCGCCGTGGCTTCCTGGCGCACGCTGACCATTTCCGGCTTCTCGGTCACCGTTGACGGGCGGGCTTTGCCGCATGACCTGATGCCGGAGTTGTTGGGCTGGTCCGCCGGCGTCCTGTCACGCAGCACCGCCCATCGGGTCACGCTCATTCCGGCGGCCGTCTACGTCCTGACCGCGGTCGGAGTGCCGGGCGTTCGCTTCCAGTTCAGTCTCGGTGTCGACGGGGTGATCGCACGGCTCGACGGGCCTGACGCATTGGTTCTTTCCCTGGCGGTGCCACTGGCGCCCCGGGGCAGCCCTTTCGCACTGCGCCGCGCGCTCGACGTGGCTCGCCTGGAGCACGACATCAAGGTGATCGACGTGGACGCCAGGGAGGTGACGCTGGGCAGGATTCACGAGTGGCAGCGCATGGGGGCCCCGACGCATCATCCGAACTTCGGTGGCACTATTTTCGGGTTCGTACGCGGGGCCGAGAAGAACCAGGACCGGCGGCGGGAAGAACTCGCCGGCCTGCGCACCCGGCTCGACGGCGCCGCTCAGCAGCTCACCACCGCCCTCGATGCTGAGGCTCCACTGTTCGGCGAGCGGACCAACATGCCGATCGCACTACTGCCCGTGCGCATCGAGACGAAGTGGGCCGCCGACAAACGCAGCATCAAAGTGCGGGTCTACCCTGACGACATCCATGTCGACGCGTTCGAGCCGGCTCTGACTCCCCACGAGCTTGAAGGGGCCCGCGCCTACTGGGCCGATCCGGGCGACCGGGCATGGCAGACACTGCTCCGCACGGTGGCCGCACCGCGCGCAGCGTGGGCGACGCGTGCCACACGCCCCGGCACGCCCGCCCCTCGGCTGCGGGATCCGGCACGCAGGCAGGCTCCCGAGGTGTCCACACTGCCCGCCCAGTGGCGCTTCCTCGGGTTCGTCGGCGGGCAGGCAGTCGTCGACCAGACCGGCACAGCCATCCCCGACCCGCTTCCGCTCGGTCTGCTCGCCGCAGACGAGTCCGCGCCCGACCACGGGCATGCGCAGTGGGCGATCGACTTCGACGCCGCGGTGGCCGCCGGCATGGGGGTCGTACTGACCCTGCCCGCGGGATGCGACCATCTGGACGAACTCTTCGTCATCGGGGTCAGCGACCTGCCACCGGAAGCCGGGGCGGAACGGCTGCGCCGAAACCTGCACAGCCACGCGTTCACCGACGGACTGGGCTTCCTCTCCCCCGGCACGCCGACGAACAACACGCCTGAAACCCGCTCCGCGTGGTCTTCCCGTCCGGTACCGATGCCGCCCGCCGCGCTGCCCGCGCTGGCGGACCGTACCGACGCCGCCCGCCTGGCACGGGCACTCGGACTGGATCCCGGCAACGGAGCCGGACCCGGCGCGGCGTTCCTCGCGGAGTGCCCGGGTGCCGGGCACGACGGCGACGGCCCCATCGCCGCGCTGTCGCAGTTGAGCTGGTGGGCGCTGGCGCTCGCGTTCCAGATCGAATCGCTCATGCTCGACAGCGGCAGCCCGCTGTCGGAAGAGGCGCGCAAGCAGGCCAACGCACGCTGGCAGGAGGTACGGGCTCATCTGGCCGCGCACGTCCGTAGCCGCGGACCGCTGCCCACCGTCCGGCTCGGGCGACAGCCGTACGGATTCCTCCCGGTGACAGCCGTCGACGAGTGGGTTCCGGACCGCCCCGACGGCGCCGACGCGCTGATCCTGCCCTGGCTGCAGCGGCTGCGCCATCACTGGAGAGGCGCGCTCGCTCCGGGCTGGATTCCGCGCGTGACCGACGGCACGCCGGCCGACCGGATCGCCGCCGACATCCTGTCGAGGCTTCCGGTGTCGAACGACTTCGTGATTCGTCGCGAAACGACCTCCCGGGGCGCACACGAGAAGTGGGACCGCGTCAGCAAACGCGCCCCCGGTCCCACCGTGGCGGTCGCCGGCGTCCGGTCCGGAGTGCGATGGACCATTCCGTCCGAGCTGATCAGCAACTTGTCCTGGACTTCCGACACCACGGAACCGGACTACTCCCTCGTACCACAGCGCCTCGCACCGAATGCCGACAGGTATCCAGGCCTCTTCGACGCCAGTCACCGGCATTTCGTGGACGCCGTGGCGGTACTCCGCAATCAGCTGACCGACGAGCAGTACATGGCGCGGTGGCCGTTGACCGGCGATGGCCTCCCCTCCCCCGACCGCAAGCCGACCATCTTCGGGAACTTCCGCTTCAACACGGCGGCCCAGAAGCCCAGCGATTTCGTTCCGCTGCTGCTGAACGGCGACAGCCGGAACGTCCTCCAAGACCATGGTGGCGACGTCTTCGGCGACGAGACGGACATCGCCTTCACGATTCCCCGGACCGTCGACCGGCTGGTCTTCGTACGACGGCAGGGCGGTCCGACGGCCGAGGCCGACACGGCCGCGCTCATCGCCTCCGTACAAGCGGGGCTGCCGGCGGCCGATGCGATGGCAGCAGGTCTGAAAGCCCTCGCGGCAGCGGCCCCGAGTGAATTCCTGCCGCTGGCCTTCGAGTTGCTCGACGTCTACTCGCACCGGTGGGACGCGTGGGCGACCTCCTTGGCCACCAGGAGGCTCAGCGAGACCCGGGCGGCCGGCACCACCGGCATCCGCCTCGGCGGCTACGGCTGGGTGGAGAACCTCTACCCCGGTTCGGCGAAGCCGTCCGACGGGTACGTGCACGCCCCCTCGCTGCACCACGCGGCCACCGCAGCCGTGCTCCGGTCCGGCTATCTGGCTCATCGCGACGAGGCTCCGCCGCCCGTCGACGGGCAGCCCCAGCCCCCGGCCGACGGCGCGCTCTCGCCGCTCGCCGTCGACCTGACCTCCCGGCGGGCCAGGACCGCCCGCTGGCTGCTCGGCGGGGTCCGGCGCGGTCAGAACCTGGGGGCGCTGCTCGGGTACCGCTTCGAGCGGGCTCTGCACGATGCGGATCTGGACCGGGAGAAGGACAAGTTCCGGCACACGTTCCCCGCACCGGTCGCCCCCGAGCCCGCAACCGGGCAGCCCGACCCCGAGCTCTGGGCGCGCAGTTCCGCGGCGATCGCCGCCCGGAACGTCGTCGACGGCATCGCGCTCGCGCGGGCCCACGCGGCCGGCACGGTGGACGGGCTGCTGCTCGCGGACGGGCGGCCGCCCGCCGACCCGCTGGTCCTTCCCCTGCTGAACGATCTGGTCGACGCGCTCGACGCGGTGAGCGACCTGCTGCTCGCCGAGAGCGTGCACCAGCTCGTCGGCGGGAATCCCATGCGGGCAGGCCTGGCCGCCGACACCCTGGGCAGCGGTCAGCACGTACCGGATCGGTTCGACGTACTGCGCACCCCGCACCGGGGGCGGGCCGTCACCCATCGCATCGCGGCTGTGCTGCCCGCCGCCCCATCGCGTCCTGCCGGGTGGGGTGCGGACCTGTTCTCCGCACTCGAACCGCGGGTGGACGCCTGGGCGGCGGGTCTGCTCGGGCCTGCCGCCGCATGGAAGCTGGCCGGTACGGTCAAGGACGGATCGGCGTCAAGGCCGTTCGACGTCACGCTCGAACGGATCGGGTTCAGCACGCTGGGACTGGTCCTGGATGCCGCCGGCAGCACGCACCGCAGGCTGTACGCCAGACTCGGTCAACTGTCCCAGATCTCCGCCGTGGAGGTTCAGTTCACACGGGGCTGGGACGAGCTGCGCGCAGTCGCCGGCCGGATCCAGGGCCTGCTGGCGAGCGCCGGCCCCCTGCTGCCGGCGCATGTACTCGACGACCGGCCCGGCGGGCCCGACCTACCGGCACCCGACAACGAAGAAGTGCGGCGGCGGGTGGCGGGCTTCGTCGCCGGCCTCGCTGACGCCGGGCTGCGGAACACCCTCGGCATCGAGGGCGACCTGACCCGCCTCGAGGCACTTGCCGCGGACGCGACCGCCCCCGGGTGGCTGGGAAACGTGACCCGCGCGCTGGGCGAGCTGCTCGGCACCGCCCTTCCGCTCACCGCGCTGCTGCCCGGCGTGGCGCTGCCCGCCTCCGCGACCGGTACGTCCGGCGCGGCCGTGGCCGACTGGGTGCGCCGCCTCGGCACGGTCCGGCCGGCGGTCCGGACCTGGCACGAGACACTGCTGCTGGCGGGCGCCCGAGCCGGCAGGCCCTGCCGGCTGTCCGCGTCGCAGCTGCCGCGGGGCGGCGCATGGATCGGCGGGACCTTCGACCCCCTGAAGCGGCCCCCGGCCCGCCGGCACTTGGTCTGCCACACGCCGGCCGATCTGCCCGCCGGCAAGCCGATCGCGGGGATCGTCTTCGACGAGTGGGCCGAGGTGCTGCCCGGCGCCGATGCGTTGGCCGCGACGAAGACGGGACAGGACCCGGTTCCGGTGGAGTCGGAGCTGACCGGAGTGGCGTTCCACTTCGACCGGCCCGACGCGAAGGCGCCGCAGGCCGTCCTGATCGCCGTGCCGCCCGACCCCGTACGCGGCTGGACCGCTGACGGACTTGCCCTGGTGGTGCGCGACACCCTGGAGCTGGTCAAGATGCGCGCGGTCGACCTCGCCGATCTTCCGCTGATCGACGACATACTCCCCGCCTCCCGGGTTGGCGACTTCGGCAGCACGGCGCTGGCGTCGATGCTGGAGGACTTCTGGATCGAGCTGGCAGAGGAGTAGCCGATGCCCCGGACGGCGTTTGAACACAACGGAGTATTTCGGTTCCGGCTGGAGCCGCTCTCGCGTACCCACGAGGTGGCCTCCGGGCTCGCGGCCCGCGTACACGATCCCGCATGGGCCCTCGTGCGGCAGTGGCAGTTCGGCGAATTCGCCGGCCAGGATGCCGGCTCGCCCGTGCTCGCGCAGATCGACGGGCACAGCACCCTCGTTTCCGCATGGCGGCCGGCGGGCCAGGGGGACCTGCCGGCTCCGGCGGGTCCCCGGCCCTGGGTGCCGTACGACCCGACGACCGGTCCGCTCGATGCGCTCGTCGAGTCGGAGGATGCCGCCGGTCCGGACGAATACCTGCGGGTGGAAGGCGGCGCGCATTTCGTCCGGCTGCTGGACGAGGCAGGCATGACGGCCAAGCTCCCGCAAGTCCTGGCCGCTTACGCGTTCACGTCGATGCCCGCGGAGCCGGCGAATCTCGTCACGCTGCTCGCGCCCAAGGTCCCCGATGCGGTCGAACTGGCCAAGGATCTGGACGGCAACGGGCTGCGGGTACCGGGGCTGGCCGCCGTCGGCGAACGGTGGATCGGCTGGTGGCACAGGGTCGCTCCCGCGACGGTGCCCTCCGAACCCGGTACGCCGGATGCGCTCGACACGTTCGATCCGCACCGCTTCGAGCACAGCGCGGACTTCTCGTTCGGCGACCGGGTCTTCCATGCCGAGGAATACCTGGGCGACGGCTTGGACTGGTTCAGTGTCGATCTCGACCCCGCCGCCTCACCGGCAGCGGGCTCGGCACCCGTCAGGCCGTTCCGTCACGAGGTGGTCCCCTCGACCGTACGCTTCGGCGGGATCCCGGCCGATCGCTTCTGGGAGGCGGAAGACTCCCAAGTGGACTTCGGGTCGACGGAAGTCTCCGCGCTGGACACCGGCCGCCTGCTGCTGATCGCCTTCGCCGAGGTCTACGGCAACGACTGGTTCCTGGTCCCGCTGGAAGTGCCGGCCGGTTCGCTGACGACGCTGAAGCCGATCGTCGTCACCGACTCGTTCGGCGCCACGCACACCGTCGAACGCGCCGGGCGCGACAACCCCCACTGGAACCTGTTCACGGTCACCGGCGCCGACGACGGACTGCTGCTCCTGCCGTCCGGACAAGGCGCCGTCGGCGAGCGGCTCGAATCGGTGATGCTCGCGCGCGACGAACTGGCCAATCTCGCGTGGGCCGTCGAGACGTCCTTCACCGATGTCCGGGGCGAGCTCGTCGACCGCAGGGCGCGCTGGCTGCGCATCGCCCCGCAGGGGCCGCCGCCCAACCCGGCCGGTTCGTACGCGGTGCAGACGATCGTGCCCGACTACTGGCTGCCGCTCGTGCCGCACGCGACGACGGCGGCGTCGATCCGGTTCGCCCTCGTGCCACTGCTGCAGCCCGGCGCGGACTCGAAGCCGCTCGGCAGTCTGCTGCACACCGACCACTGGGTGCACGAGGAGGAGGTGCCGAGGGAGGGGGCGCTGGTCACCCGCCGCCCGGTGCTCGCGAGGTGGTTCGACGGCTCCTGGCACGGGTGGGTCCGCCGCGAGAAGAACCCCAGTGGCGGTGAGAGTTCCAGCGGACTGCACTTCGATGTGGTCCGGCCGTCCGAGACATGGCCGTAGGCGGTACGTACCACAGCCGCGATGCAACGGTTACGTCACGCAGGCGGTTCGCCGACCATCGCGCTCGCCGAGAAGGCCAGTTGGAACGGGCGCTGGAAGAGGATCCGCGCGAAATCCGAAGCGTCCAGGCCCTCCCACCCGGGAGGGTCCTGGCCGGGGGCGAGGGTGGGCGGGCGTCCGCCGGTCACCCTCGGTACGACGAATCCGTTCACGGTCGGGACCTCGTCCCAGGTGAGGTTGGGCCAGGAGTCGAACGGCGGGGATTGGGGCGTCCGTACGTCGAAGCCGAACTGGGCGCCGCGCATGGGTTCGCGCATCACGAACATCCAGCGGTCGGCGACGGCCTGTGCGGCGGTCAGGCCGGCGAACCCGTACAGGTTGGTGCGTTCGTCCACGGGCAGTACGAACCTGGGTTCCTTCCAGGTGACGTCCGGGCTTTCCACCTTCCGGTCCACGGACTTGGCGGCGAGGACGACGGTGCCCGGATACCGCTGCAGTACCTCGCCGCGGATCAGGACGACGAGAAGGCTCGTGCCCCGGTCGGGGCCGTGGTCGCCCAGTCTGTCGTCCAGCCCCCAGCGGGCGATCTCGCCGTAGCCGGGGGCGGCGCCGCCCGGCGGCCAGAAGCGGGAGAACGGTGTGCCCGCCTCGTCCGTCGGATACTCGCGCCACCGGAGCTCGCGGTTGAACTCCTGGTTCAGTCCGACCAGCATCGCCTCCACGAAGGCCGGGTTGGGTTCGAGGAGCGTCGAAGAGTTGTCAGGGAAGGCCGAGATGCCCGGTACGGCCCATTCGGGCCAGCGGGTCAGCAGCTCCGCCGCGACCGGGAACCCGAACTCCGGGTGGGTCATGATCGGGCGCAGCGGGCGGGCGTCCTGGTCGGTGCGTTCACCCATCACCACCTGGCCGAGACGCGACGTCATGTGTCCCATAGCCTGCGGGACCGGGCGGATAGCGCTCCGGATGCGCGTGACGAGTGTGCCGGACGTCATGCCCAGACCGGCTGCGGCCAGTAGGGGTGTGGCTCGCTCCTCGGCGCTGATCTTCCGACGGATCCCGCGCAGGGCCCCCTGCCGCGCCGGAGGCTGCGCCGCTGCACGAGGCTCACCCTGCTGTTCCCGTTCGTGCTTCATGACGAAGAGGGCTTCGAGTTCCTTTCTCGGGTCGCCGAACTCGGGGAACATCGGGCCGTCTATGCCTTCCTCGCAGAAGTCGACGGCGATCATCCACAGTCCGAACAGCACGTCGTTGAGGGTCTGGGACGCGAAGGCGGCCGACGGGTCGCCGGCGCGGGCCTCCGATGCGGCCATCGGCCCGTGTACGACTTCGCCGGCCGGCGGGATCGCGGAGCGCTCGACCCCGGCAAGCCAGGTCGACGGCAAGGAGAGCTTCGAGGCGTCCAGGGCCCGGCTGAGGAAGGGCGCGGCGGCCGGCGCGCTCACGTCACTCACCGGGACCGCTGCCGGCGCCGGCGCCGAGGCCGCTGCCACCTGCATGGCCCGGCTGCTGCGGCGGCGGAGCGCGCCGCCGGGGCGGGTCAGCCGGACGAAGGCCGTCGTGGCGACGCCGTCCGGGACGGCCGAGTGGCGCAGCAGGCTCGCGACCGGCCGTCCGCCCGTGCCCTCCTCCTCGGTCTCGACGACGTCACGGTAGAGCGAGGACAGTTCGGTGAGCGGGGCGGTCCGCATGGGGTCGAGGTGTTTGGCCTGTGCCGCCCGGGCGGCCTCGGCGGCGAGTTCCGTCGCCGCGAGGGCCTGGTTCGCCTCGTTGACCTCCCCGACCTGCTCCCAGGCGCGGGCCATCAGGAATTCCTGTTCCAGCTGGACGTAGCGGGCGCCGATCGCGGCCGCGATGCGATATTTCACCTGTGTGTTCAGCTCGTTCATCCAGCCGTCCGCGGGAACCTGCTGCGCGCCGGTGTGATGGCTTCCGTACAGGGGTGCGGCGACGGCTTTCTCGTCGCGGTCCGGCGGCATCCCCACCCGGTCGGGCTGCCGCCGGGCCGCCGGCGCGTCCAGGTGGTCGATGATCAGCTCACGGAACTTCTGCATGCTGGCCGTGTCGCTCCACACGTCTTTCGCGGTGTCGGTGTGCGGCAGCCGCAGGGCGCCGTGGACGGGCACGGTGACCTGCGCGGGTGCCACGCCCTGCAGTACGTCCTTGTGTGGCCACGGGCGGCGTACGTCCACGGTGCGGGAGCCGAAGCCGTCGAGGCTGTCTCCCTCGACCGGTGCGACCTTGCGGGCGAGTTCCTCGAACGATCCTTTCGGCCCGGTGCGAAAGCGCCACGAGTGATAGACGGGCAGCCGGGCGTGCGGCTGTCCTGGCGACCATGCCGGGGCGGTGCCGTCCGGCGGCGGTGTGTCGCCGAGACCGGCGGCGACGCCCGCTTTGGTGGCCGGGACCACGCACGCCAGCCAGCCTTGGTCCGGATCGAGCGCGCGCGGGCAGATCAGCCGGGCGACGACGTTGTCGACGCCGCTGCGTACATCCCGGGTGACGGCGCCGTCGGGGGTCTCGCCGTCCTCCACCCGCGCCTCGACGTGTACCCACGCCCAGGCGTCGCCCAGGTCGGGCAGTGCGGTCGCGGGGGCTTCGACTACGGGCAGCGGGACACCCTGCTTCAGGTCGCCCTCGTCGTCGCGCAGGACGAGCAGGGCCAGCCATGGCACCTTCCGGGCGGCTGGGAAGCTGAGCAGCCACGGGAGGCTCGCGTCCGAGAACTCCACATGGGCGAGGTAGTTGGCCGGGCTGTTCGGGCATCCCGGCGGCGGTTCCTCCCGTACGACCACCGCGCGGTCGAAGCCGATGGTGTCGCCGGGGCCGAGGAGCTGGAGGGCGGGGCCGGGGCGGTCGGGGAAGGTCTCGTCCTCCATGCCTTTGATCGCCCGGGTGATACGGACGGCGGGGCTGAACGACGGCCTGGAGCCTGTCACCGATGTCGCGTCGGCCGCGGCGCCGACCTCTGCGGACGAGATGAACCAACGGCGGGTCATCGCAGGATCTCCACCTTCATCGTGTCGATCGGTCGTTGCGCGGCACGCCACCGGTCGGCCCTCTCGGCCGCGCGCACAAGGCGGGCGAAGCCTTCGAGGACGAACGCTCCGGTGCCGGCCAGGGCCCGGCCGTTCTGCGGCGGTGGCCCGGTGAACCAGTCCGGCTCGACCTTGTAGCCGGTCTCGTAGCTCTCGTCGACGAGGTGCCGTGAGCCGATCCGGACGTCGGTGTCGGAGAGCCGGACGCCGCTCGTACAGTCTTCGAAGGCAGGGCGGGACAACTGCTCTTCGTCGTTCATCGCGAAGAATTCGCCGGGTACGAACGGCTCCGTGAGCGGTCCGAAGGTATCCATCGGTTCGTCCGTCGCCCGCTCGACAGGGGTGATCCGCCACGACTGCTCGGGCACACCCACCCGGTGGAATCGGGTGATCGGCTTTTCGAGCGGGACGACCTTCTCGCTCACGCGGAAGGTGGCGTCCGGCGCTGCCACTTCGCCGCGGGCTAGCAATCCGTTGGCCACGTCGGTGTATCGCAGGCCACTGCGGTCCGCCAGGCTGCGCTCGGCCGTCCAGGCGTCCGGCTTGGCCAGTGCGTCGCGCAACAGCGGGAGGATGTCCTCGGCCCGGGCCGCCGACGCCGGGAGTTCGCCCCACCGCTCGTCGAAGTCCAAGGACACGTCCCAGAACAGCACGGAGATGGTTCCCGTGCCGAACGCGTGCCAGGGCGCGGGCCCTTCCAGGGTGAAGTCGAGCCCTATGGAGGCCAGTCGCTCGCCGAATGCGAGGACGGCGACCCCGGCGTACACGTGCACGGCGAAGGACAGCGTCGGCTCCCACACGAAGAGCGCGTCGAGGCCGAGGTAGCCCTCCACACCGCACCCGGCGATCACGGCGTCGAGGTGGAGCTTGGCGCCGAACTGCAGCGAGTTCGAGGTCAGCGCCAGGTATGCCTCCGCGCGCAGGCTGATGATTCCGTTGCCCAAGTCCATGGACAGCCGCTGCAGTTGGGGTACGCCGGGCGGGCGGGAGTAGCGCGGGTGGAAGCCGCCGGCGGACAGGACGAACACCGCCTCGCGTCCGCCGCGCAGCAGCAGGAAGAACTCACCGGCGACGGGCAGGCCGACGATGCGCGACCCGGTGAGGGTCGCCAGCAGCTCGACCGACGGCACACCGGGATCGATCTTGCCGAAGACGTTGGCCTGGAGCCGGATCAGCGGCACGACGGGATCCGGCAGGGCGATCGTCAGCCGGCCGACAAGGAAGGCCCGTACCGGGTCGGGCATGTCCAGGATGAGCGCGGCGGACAGGGAGACGATCCGGCCGCCCCAGGTGATGCGCACCATCGGGCCGATGACGAACCGGCTCCTCGCGACCGGGAAACAGGCTTCCAGGGAGCCCGCTATCTCGTCGGCACGGGCGACGGCGTTGCCCGGGAACAGGATCCGGTCGGCGTTGCCGTCGAGGATCAGCCCGCGCAGACGCTCCTCGTCGACCCGCCGGTTGACGCCGACCAGGCCGCCGACCGCGTCGAGTGCGAAGCCGAAGCTGAGCTGGATCCCCGGGTACCCGAACTCCGCACCGAGCAGTATCAGGAACGACAACTGCTTGTCATTGACGGGGAGTTGCAGCAGTCCGATCGCCTGTACGCGGACCACGCCGAGGTCGACGTCCAGGACGCCCGCGTACGCACCGCTGCCGGCTTCACCGCGCTGCTGCACCGACCCGCCGCCGGAGACCGGGCCCGCAGCGAGCCCGATGCCCATTCCGGTGGGGAAGTTCGCCGAGATGCGCAGTGGGTCGACACCGATCCGGTCGGCGTCGAAGCTGACGGGCAGGCTGAGCCCCAGGCCGTCGAGGTCGGCGCTCAGCGGGAGGGCGGCCGGCTTCGCGAACAGGGACAGCGTCGGTCTGAGGACGACTCCGGTGCCGTCGTCGTCGAGTTCCAGTGCGAAGCGCCGGGCGGTTGCGCCCGGAAGGTTCAGGCTGACGGGGAGTTCGAGGCGGGCGACGCCGTCCCCGAACCGCAGGCCGTCCGCGCGGCTCGCCCGGATGGCGAAGTCGGTCTTGCTAGTGGTAGTGGCGCCGCTGTCGCCCAGGAAGGACGAGAGCGCGGGCGGCAGTACGGCTGCTTGGAAGCCCAGCACGCCGAGTTCGACGGTGAAGGGGACCTGGGGTGATGTTGTCGCCGTGAGGTGGAGGGCGTCCATCGAGACGTGGGGCCCGTCGGCCGGGCCGCAGGTGATCTGAGCACGATGGGCCAGGGTGATCGTCGCGGTCCCCGCCGGGGTCACGGACGCGCCGCCGGGAGAGAAGGACGCGGTCCAGGCGTCCTGGGACTGCGCTTCGGCGGTGACGCTCCAGAGGCCGTCGGGGTGTGCGCGGCTGAACGTCACGCCCGGGGTGACGACGACATCGACGGTCGGGCCGGTGTCGTCCGGCCCCGGTGACACGGCGAGCACGGCGCGGGAGCCGCCGTCGGTCAGTACGAGGGCCAGACCGCGTGCCGCTCCGGGTGCGCGCTCCCATCCATGGGCGCGGACGGGCGATCCGGCGTCGGTGACGTCGCCGAGTGCTTCGCGCAGCAGCCGGAGCAGGGCGTGGCTGTCGGGGAGGGCGGCCAGCGGCTCCAGGAGCTTGTCCTGCAGTGCCGAGTGCTCGTCGGCGAGCGCCTGAAGGCCTGCCAGCGGGTCTCGTAGGGTGCGTGCCGCGTCGTCGGCCAGCTTCCAGAACAGCGCCGACACGGTCTTCAAGAGAGTGTTCGGATCCATCGCAGCTCGCCTTCCCAGCGGAATCGCGGGAAACGCCGTGCTCTTTCGACAGTAGGTCCCCAGCCCGACCACGGCGAGTTCACGGCCTGCGGTCGCGGATCGTGGCCGGTCCGCGACCGCAGGCGAGCAGCATGGGGAGTCGCGCTTCCGGGGGTTCAGAGAGGGATTTCACCAGCAGCGGGACGCACGCGCTGTATCGGACGGGGGGCCGGCAGGTGGCCGGCCACCCCATCCCGGACATGGATGTGCACAGCAGGTCATCGAGTCTTGGACATACTCATACACATCTCCGAGGGAGACTTCCGCGCCCGCGTCTGAGTCGGCCTCGCCGGTCTCCGGGCCCTCGACCACGGAGGCGATCACGTTCGCGGCCGGAACGCTCTCGACCCCGAGGTAGCCCTGATCGACCTGGGCCAGACGGCCACGGGGTGAGCGCCGGAACGTCGGTCCTGGCGACCGAAGTCAGCCCGACGTTGCACGCCTCCACCAGCAGCACGGCGCAGTGACCCGTGCTCATGCACGAACCACGACCCGCGGTGCCCCCACACAAAGACGGCCGAGTGGGGACACGCGGACGCGGTGGGAGGCAGCGCCGAGCGCTGCGCGGGCGACACGGAAATCTGCCGCGCGCCGACCAGCCGGGGCGCTCTCGGGGTGGCCTGACCAGCAAGGTCCTCGCGGCGGACCGGCGCTGTCGCCCCCTGTCCTTCGTCCTCACCGCCGGACAGGCCCTGTTTCAACAAGATCAAGGAGTGGCAGGGATTCGCCACCCGCTACGACTTGGCACCGGACAGCTACCCCGCCGGACTCCACCTCCGCGGGCCATGCTGTGGATGCGCAGTCTCCCGGCCACGGCGTGATCTCAACTCATGGTCACGGCCGAGGTGTCTGAGGGGTGGCACGCTCGGGTCCCGCCTGGAAACCCGAGCGAGCCATAGCCTCGTGGCCTCACTTCCACGGGTCGGTGAACGACCGGCCTGGTACCGGCTTGGCGATGAGCGCCACAGGGATGAAGAAGTTGACCTGGCCGATCACGAACATCAGTGTGGCAAGCACCTTGTTCGCTGTTCGATTACCGGGCGGGTGATCTCGACGCCCTTGGCGCGGAAGTCGCCAAGCTGGGAATCAAGGTCGTCGCACATCAGGTAGAACTCGTGCCAAGGTGGGCCGTCGGCTGGGTGCACGGCGACTTCGGCCGGGGGCAACTTGAAGATGAGCCAGCCGCCGCCCGCGTCGACGCCGGGGAAGCCGAGGACGTCACGGAGGAAGGTTCATCTCGACCAAGAACGAGGACCCCGCCCTCCGGGCGCAGATCGCCGATGCACAGGCCGAGGCCGCCCTGCTCGCCACCCAGTTCGCCAACCTCCACCTGGGAACCATCCACCACTGCGTTTTCGACGCCCCGCAGGCCGAGTACCGGAACGAACTGCCAGCCGATCAGCGCGGCACGGCCCCGCTGATCGGTGCCTGCCAACGCGACCGTTGCCGCACTCCGTGATCACCCGACGACACACTCCCATCGGCACGTACCTTCCTGCACGCCTGGGAACAGCCGCCTCAGAACTTGACCGGGAGTACGACGACCAGGACCTGGTAGCCGAGTCCGTCAGGGACCGAGGTGTCCGGCAGTGAGATGCGTTCGATTACGACCCCGCCGAGCCGCTGCACGATCTGCTCCATCTTCGGCAGCGTGAACGTGTTCGTGGCGATGGTGAGGCGTGCGCCGGACGCCGCAATCCGGCGGATCTCGCGCTCTCCGCGCGTGGTGATGGGCGCGGACCGCAGCGCGATGTCCGTGGCTGTGTCGCTCGCAATGGTGTCGGTCAGCGGGCGAGGCGGGCCTATAACGCCGGAGTCCGTGACAAAGTCTTCGAAGCCCTGGTACTGCGTTTCCCCTTCGCCACCGATGTTCACTTTCCGCCCGAGGCCCGGGTTGATCGGCGTGGCCATGTGGTCGACCGAGTGCCCGCTGGTGTCCACCGGGCACGTGTTGTGGTCGTGCGGGGATCCTTCGTGGGTCAATGAGACAAACAGGCTGATCACGGCGGGCGGCGGCCGGTTCTCGAACGCCACGAGCTCGTTGTCGAGCGTGGCGATCGTCTTCTTCCCGACGATGTTGTCCGGCGTCGTCTGGCCGGGACCCAGGATGTTGCGTGGCGGCCCCTTGAAGGCCAGTACGGTCCGCGCTGTTGTCGGACCGTAGAGCCTGCCCTCGACCTCGTCCGGCGCGATCACCCCGGCGCCCAGCGTGACGAGCGCTGCCTGGATCTTGGTGACGTGATCGCCCTGGGCGCCGGGCGTGACGTGACTGGCGTCGGACACCAGGCACTTCTGCAGCGCCGGGTCATTGCGGAAGAGTTTCGACGCAAGAGGCATCTTTCCACCCTGTCTCATCCCGCGCCGACCGGCATCCGCAGGACGGACACCGATTCGGAGAGGTGGCTTTACAGCGACAAACATCGCTACAAAGCGGCGCGGGGTGGGCGTCTGTTGACCTGGGTGTATCCGCCAGGGTTGGTGGACCGGGTGGTCAGGGTCTTTGTGAAGTGCCGACGGTTCGCCTGCTGAGCAACGGATGTGACGGCATGTCGACTTCTGTCGGCGGCAGCCCTGGACACAGAACAGGCATGGCCGCTGGTGATCATGTGGGTGTCGAATCCGTATGAGCACTGAGCGAGTCCATGCCTGCGCACCCATCTTCCCGCATGCCGTCATGCCTTCGGCAACTGGGGGACGCCTCCGGCCCAGCCCCACTGGAGACAGCCACTGGCCTGCGGAGTTATCTGGCCACGGTGCCTGACCCACGGGCCCGTCGCGGCATCCGCCACCCATGTACGGCCCTGCTCACCGCTGCGGCCGCCGCCGTTCTGGCCGGCGCCGCCTCGATTACGGCGATCGGAGAGTGGGTCACCGACGCGCCGCAGCGCGTCCTGGCCCTGCTCGGCTTCCGCCCCGACCCGCTCACCGGCCTGATCCGCCCGCCCCATGCCACGACCATGCGCCTCGTCCTGGCCGCCGCGGACGGCGATGCCCTTGACCGCGCCATCGGCGACTTCCTCCAGGAACGCAAGGCCCCGGCCCCCGGACGAAAGGTCATCGCCGTCGACGGCAAGACACTCCGCGGCTCCCGCACCGCCAGGCGGACGGCCACTGCACTGATCGCCGCCATGACCCACAGCGGCCAGGTCCTCGCCCAACGACAGATCGACGGGAAGAGCAACGAGATCCCGGCCTTCGCCCCGCTCCTGGACAGCATCGACCTAACCGACGCCGTGATCACCGCCGACGCCCTGCACACCCAGCACGACCACGCCTCCTACCTGCACGAACGCGGGGCTCACTACCTGGCCGTCGTCAAGCGGAACCATCCCGGACTCCATGAGCGGGTCCGCCGCCTTCCCTGGCGCGACATCCGCCTGGACCACATCGAGCGCACCCAGGCCCACCACCGCGACGAGATCCGCCGCTTGAAGACCGCCTCGTTCGCCCACATCGACTATCCCCACGCCCGCCAAGCCCTCCAAGTCGTACGCTGGAGACGGGACAGGGGCACGGGCAACCTGACAATCGAACGGGTCTACCTGGTCACGAGCCTGCCGCCCGGAGCGGCCACCGGCAGCGAACTCGCCGCCTGGATCCGCGGCCACTGGCACATCGAGAACCAGCTGCACCACGTCCGCGACCGCACCTTCCACGAGGACGCCTCGCACATCCGCACCCGCCACCTGCCCCGCGTCATGGCCGGCCTGCGCAACCTCGCCATCGGCATCCACCGCCAAGACGGCCATACCAACATCGCCGCCGCCCTCCGCCACACCGCCCGAAACCACCAGCGGCCCCTCACCGCCCTCGGCCTGACATGACGAACCCGGACACAAGGTCACTTCTCAAAGACCCTGGGGTGGCTGTGCCTTGGATGGTGCTGCAGGAAATGGCCGCTCACCAGGCCAAGTTCTATCCGGACAAGCACCAGGCAGTCATGAACACCCTGGAAAAGCTGCGGGACGTTCGTCCATGGGAGCTCGAAAGCTCGTTGGAGCCACTCGCCCTGGAGCGTTTCCTGGACCACTGACGGGGCGTCTACAGCGAGATCTTCGAAGTGATCGAGACCAGCGGGGAGGTAGCCCGCAAGGCACTTGCCCGAGAAGCGATGGCACTCCCGCCGGCGAAGCGGGCCAAGGACCATTCTGAAGGTGCTCGCGACGCGGCGATCTGGTTCTCCATTCTGGAGTTCCTCAAGCAGAACCCCGAGGAGCATGTCTGCTTCGTGACGGACAACACCTCGGACTTCGGTGACGGAACCGTCTACCCGTATCCGCTGAACGAGGACGTGCGGGGCCTGGAAGGCCGACTCACCCGGCTCAAGGACTTCGACCAGGTGGTCTCCCAGTTCACCAAGGAGGTGTCCGGGAAGGATGCAGAGGCTGCCGCAGGTCTCCTGCTGAGGTCGCAGGCTGTTCGAGAGCGGGTTGCCCAGACCGCTGCAGAGATCCTCAGCTAGCCCGTCGGATTCGCCGGTCTGGACGCCGCCGACGCCGCAGTGGAGTGGCGTGAGTGGGTCGCCTCACCCGAGGTGGATCTCCTCAGCGTCACGGACATCACGGGGCACGAGATCGAGGGCGACGTCTGGTACACGGCCAAGGCCAGCTGGATGCTGTACGGCCTTGCCCTCAACGGCGAGGTAGCGAAGCCGAGGTACATCGCCTGGGTGTGGCAGATGAAGGTCCTCTTCTCGACCGCCCAGGGTGATGCGGCGCCGACTCTTCTCGCGACGAAGGATCCGTCACCACCGGACACTGGCGACGAGCTATGCATGAAGATTCTGCGGGCCCTCAAGAAACGCGTTGCTGACGTTGCCGCAGGTGCGAAGCGGAGTGTGGTCGCTGCACAGTCCTCGATCGATCACCTGGTCGCCGAACAGTTCTCACCCTCGTTGCCTAGCCTCGACCTGGCCACCAATCAGCTTTCCCAGAAACTCGCCGCAGACCACGCAGCGCTCCAAGCACTAGTCGACAACCCGGTGCAAAGGCTCGCCCAACAGATTGCTGCTTCCATGCCGAAACTCGACATCGCCACCGGGGTGCGGCAGCCGAACGCTGGTGAGGGCACAGGCGAGGACGATGCCGTGCCATTGGAGTCCTCAGATGTCTTCGAGGAAGCGCCCGCCAATAAGCCGGATTCCGACGGCACCAGCCAATGTGAATGACGAAGCGGGCTGTGCCATCGAGCGGCAGCCGACTACCACGTGACTCGCACCTCGCAGCATTGTTAAACTGCAGAGATCCCGAGCCGGGCCCCAGGATGTCTTCTCCCCCGGGGCCCGTGGTGTGTCCGGACCTCGGGTCAGATCTTTCAGGCTGCCGTGGTGGCGGCGCCGCTCAGCCGGCCAGGCTCCGCAGCACCGCGTCCCTGACCTCCGGTTTGCACACCATGTCGGCGGGCCGGAAGACGATGCACATGCAGCCCCGCTTCACGTGACACGCCTGCGGCGGAGAGTGCGGCACACCCCGTTCAGGATCGGGTTTGTCATGCGATCCGAGGCCGTGACCGCACATGCCGCACGTCCTCTTCAGCTTCGCCTGCACTCGCTCGATCGTCACATGCATACGGGCACCCTATAGTGCTGTGACCGGAAAGCTTCACCGGCTCGCACGTTACCTTTATACAGGTATAAAACTCGGCCATCACTCAGGGATATTTCCTGGGCAAATGGGTGCTGGATATGAGTCAAGGATGCCGATCCAGGCGATCAGCCCCCAGGAAAGAACGACGCTTATACAGAAAGCGACAGCGAATGCCCAGGCGGCGCTCTTGCCGGCGAGCACCCTGAAAATCATGCTCCATAGAGAAGAGAAGGCCCACCAGGTCGGCAGAAAGCAGAAGAGCAGAATGCCGCCATTGGCGCCACCGCCAACGTCACAGGAAGCCCAAATGTTGGCAACTACCCAAATCGTCGCCCCTGCCGCAATCCCGCCGGCAGTCAGAGGCAACAGGAGCCCGGCGCGACGGTCAGCAGATTCCATGGCGACTCCTTGATTTATTGATGCGTTTCTCGTGCATGATTTAGGGAGAATAGTACCTGAACCGACCGTTCATCCCCCACTGAGGGGCAGGAATGTGGGGGCCGCCAGCGTTTAGGCGACCCCCACAGGGAAGGGTGTTTCAGTTGAATTACTTACGACTGATTTCTCGCCTGCGTAGCACCCTGTGTATACATTTTCTTTGTCGCGTCAACAATCGCCGTATGGAACTGCTCCCTAAGGGCTGTCCCGCAAACGCTGGCCGGGTTGCGCCCCGGTGAGAGCCGGGATATCCGAGAGCCTCCGAAACGGCAGCTGTGGCAGCATGCTGACATGCCATGGGAATTCAAGGAACACGCAGGTCGGCACTACGCTGTCCTGTTCCACTACGCCTTGCCCGATGATGCCTGGGCCGTGGAGCTGAGCGAGGCTGTACCTGTGGCGGTCGAGAGGCCCGAGAACTCCGACGCTGCGGTGACCCACTTGCCCGGCTCTGCCTTCTTGGTAGCGAGTGTCCCGGACGAGGACCCGAATCTGCAGCCGACCGTCCGCGTCTGGAGCCCTGAGGAGCGCGTTGTCCCCTACGAGGTCATGTGCTGGTTTATGGAGCAGGTGGCCGAGCAGGTAGAACGCTGCCGCATCGCGTTCGAGCAGGGGGAACCTGAAGCAGTGGGATGATCTCGCTGTGTCTGGTGTGATCACGGCGTCGGAGTCTTCCTGGATAGCCCCGTTCTCCGGGCTGAGCCCGCGCGCTTTCGGGAAGCTGGTGGCGGTGCTGCGTCGAGCAGGTGCAGATACGGTCCGCAAAGGCCGGCCGTGGAGCCTTCCGTTGGAAGACCGGACCTTGCTGGTCACCGCGTACTGGCGCACGAACCTCACCATGCGCCAACTCGCCCCGCTGTTCGGGATCTCGAAGTCGGCAGCGGACCGCATCATCGACCACCTCGGGCCGCTGCTCGCGCTCCAGTCCCGTAGACGGTTCACCAAAGACACCGTTCTCATCGTGGACGGCACTCTGGTCCCCACCCGTGACCACGCCATCGCCGAGCGGTCGAGAATTACCGGCACTCCACCAACCACCAAGCCGTCATCGACGCCGACACCCGCCTGGTCGTTGTGGTCGGCCGGCCCCTCGCCGGGAACCGCAACGACTGCAAGGCGTGGGAGGAATCCGGCACCAAGGCCGCCGTCGGCAGAACACTCACGATCGCCGACGGCGGCTACCCAGGCACCGGACTTGTCATCCCGCACCGCCGGCAGCGCGGCCAGAGCGAACTTCCAGCCTGGAAAGAGGAGCACAACAAGTCCCACAAGCAGGTCCGAGCGCAAGTCGAGCACGTCTTCGCCCGCATGAAGACGTGGAAGATCCTCCGCGATTGCCGTTTGAAGGGCGATGGCGTCCACCACGCCGTGCTCGGCATCGCCCGACTGCACAATCTCGCCCTCGCCGGATGGATCAACGGGCTTCACCCTGGTCAGCCATGTCTGAGGTGCCGACCCGGGCGGCCGCCGTCACTCCGGCTCCCACCAGCATGTCCTTGACCTGCGTCGCGAACTGCCGCATCCGACCCGGCTCGGGGCTCGGCGACGTTGCTTCGTCATGGAGCTCCTGGGCGACGCGCTCCAGTTCCTCGCGGTCCTGGTCAGGCATGCCCAGGGTGTTGCTGATCTGGCCGACGAAGCCGGCCAGCTGGACGAACGCGCTTGGGTCGATGCCGGCGGTGTTGTTCTGGGTGACGTTCTGCTGCCTCGCCGATGATGACGCCATGCGCGTTCGGCAGGAAGTTGCTGTAGGTAGTGCCGGAGCGCTGCTGGTTGGTGTGGTCCTGCACGCTTCCTCCTGACAGGGCGCAGCTGACGCCCTGAGTGGTGATGGCGACGGTGACGGGGTTGGCGCCGATGGGTTCGATGAGGTCGTTCTCCGCCAGGTGGACGAGCGCCTGCTGGAGGTCGGCCTGGGGGATCTCGGCTCCGGCGAAGAACGCCCCAGGCGTGGCGAGGAACAGGCCCGGGTCGATGGGCGACTGATCGCCCGCGGCGTCCTAGAGCCACCGGAGGAAGGCGTCCATCGTGTGACGGAGACGAGCGGCGCGATCCTTCTGCAGGTTCTTCAAGGTGTGCACGGCGACGCAGCCTTCGTCCGTGAGTGAACGTGAGGCGCACCGCTTCCGAAGGTCCGGGCGAGGTCTGCCAGACCGCGCTGCTCCAGCTGGAGGGCGAGCACGGACGCGTCTTCGGTCAGTTCCTGTTCTTCAACGAACCGGGTAACGTCGACCTAGTGCCCGGGATGCTGTTGGGCGTAGGCGTCCAGCCACAGCAGCAGCTGTGCCAGGTGGGCCCTACTCTCGATCCCCCCACCGCCGTTCAACGCGCCGCCCCCTGTCGTGGTGGTCGCGAACTGGACGGGCACGCGCGAGGGGTTGCGGCGGGCTGCTCGCTCCAGGCTCTTGTTCGCTTCCTTGACCAGGCCCTTGGCCCATCTATCGAGTTCACGCCGATTGATGCCGTTACGGGCCACGTTGCCCCTCCTGTCGCAGTGTTTGGGCGACAGGGTACGGGCGGGCACTGACAGTCCGGCCGTTAGCGAGAATGCGGCGACGGCGCGGGCATGGCCGGTGAGCCGGTCAAGAGAACCGAGAGCCTCGAAGGGCTGGCCCACGGGTCGCGGTGCGGGCCAGCCCTGTCGAGTCAGTTCCTGCAGGCGGGACGGGCGTCCAGCGTTGTGCGCAGGCGCTTGGCGATGGGCTGGTACCGCTGGACGAAGCTGAGGTCCTTCAGCTGGTCGGGCTCGGGCAGCTGCCGGGCCGAGGGAGCGGACGGCGAGCTGGAACCGCATGGGGAATCTCGATACAGAATGCGGGCGCTCACGCACTCCCCGGGGTCGGACCTAGCGGAAATGCCTCCCGAATCATTTCACCCAGCCTCCCCCGCGCCACATACATTGCATAATAGGTTTGACTCAAACCGAAAGAAGCCTGCGAAATTTCCTCAGCCGAAGCGTCCGGATTCTCAACAAGGAGGATCAGCTCGGCGCGGTTCTCTTCCATCCATGCCGAACGGCCCTCTACTGCAGCTTCGAACGACTCTAGGACGTCCGGGCAGTAGATTCTCATGACATTACGCAAGCCCCTCCGCGCAGCCTTGCGCCGACGAGAGAGGCTCCACCGCTTCGTCCAATGCACCCTCTCCTTCAATAGTCCGCGAATTTCTGACTGAATTCGGTCAATATAGCCGGGCACCAGATTGGTCTGCCCAGAACGAATGGGTGGAATTCTGGCAAATGGGGGGTAGTAAAGGAATTTCCCATCGGGCTGATGCGCTCTAAGGACGCCCCTGACAAGCCTCTCCAACGCCTCAGCCGCTTCGCACCACTCGTCCAAAATTGCATACAACTCAAGGAGCGGATCTCGAACTTCCGACCATGTCGGCGCATCACCGGAGAGCCCTCGAAGGGCAGAAATCATCTCGGAGCTAGCCCCCACGAGGGGGCGGATTGCATCATCAGAGGACAGGAAGATGACCTTCTCAGCCCGGAAATAGTGCGTAGAGGAACCGATGACATCCCCGCCAGCGACGATGGAACCAGTTTCCCCTTCAAGCCAAAAGATGGATTCCTGCGGGGATGGATTTTCTTCAGGGTCGAGGTTCATACTTGGTAGCTGGTGTTCGAGCCCTCGACATTCCCCCCGGCCACGATGGCACCGGTGCTACCGCTCCTCCCCGAAGGAACCTGTGTCGGAGCAACAGACGGGGCGCCCGTGACCGAAGTCGAGGAGTTTGTCACACTCCCGCCCGTAACGATTGCGCCGCTTTCACCCCTCATCGAGCCAGTGGGTGAAGATGCCACGGCAGAGGAAGCGGAGGCACGCAGTTGCCATAGGGCGACCACTACTGCCGCGACCCCGGCTACCGCCCCCACCGCGCCCCACGCTTGCCCTGAACCTTCAGGATGAGTCGCGGTCACCCACACCACCAGGCCCACCGATACAGCAGTGCCCAGTCCGCCGAGACCCCACCAACATGCTCGCTGCACGCCTGTCATGCCTTACATCATCTCCACGCAGACATGATCAAATCTACTCAACTGCCATCTATGACAGAGCTGTTGCACTTTTCATACGCCGAGTCCGCCCAGAACCGCGATCGAAGCTGGCAGAACCGGTGCACCTGCCCGTCGAGTACAGCTCGTGGAAGGGCGTCTATACGCGGCTGCGGAACTGCGCGATCGACGGTACGTGGGAACGGGTCTTCACTGCCCTGCTCGCCCAGGCGGATGCCGAGAGAGAGACCTGGACTGGGTCGTCGCGGTCGATTCCACAATCGTGCGAGCCCATCAGAGCTCGTAACACGATCATGCGGGCCAGCCCCAGTAGTCCTGTCGTGGTGGAGCGTGGGAGCGTGGCCCTGAATCGTGGGCGACGGCTTGTGTGGGGAAGAGGGGCTGGATGAGCGTGATGTGGGCGGCGACGTCGCCGGAATCTGGACTGTTCCATCCGGTTGAGAGACGTTCAGAGGCGAAGGATCTGTCAGATCGCTTCAACGACCTGCGTTCCTGTGGCCAGGGGTACCTCGAGGTTCGGTCGCCGACCAGGAAGTTCCCGGCGCTGATCCTGGCCTTCCGAGATAATCACGCGGTCGTCCACGTAATGGCTGACACCGAGCGGATGTCTCTGCTCGTAGGAGACGGCACCGTGCCCTCGGGTGCCGAGGTCGAAGTCCCGATCATGGACGCCCTCGCCGTGTTCACCGGCGACTTTGTCCTGGACATCGACCGGGCGTGGGAACTGGTGCACGACTTCATGCAAACGCGGCCGGCCGGCCCTCTGGGTGAGTGGTGTGAGTTGTAGCCAAAAGCTCGTGACACGATCATGATCGGCGCTTCTTCCGTCGCCTCCAGCAGATGAGGCCGCAGGCCAAGGAGATGAAGGCGTCGTGGAGTTCAGTTCGGAATTCCCAGCGGACGGCGAGGCGTTTGAACTGGTGGAGCAGGGCGAAGGTCTGCTCGACGACGTAGCGGAGCTTGCCCAGGCCCTTGATGTTCGGGGCGCCCTTGCGGGAGATCACCGGCAGGATCCGGCGCTTGCGCAGTTCCTCGCGGTTCGGGTTGGAGTCGTATCCCTTGTCCCCGAGCAGCGAATCGGGGCGGCGGCGTGGCCGGCCGGGGCGCCCGGCCACCGGCGGGATGCCGTCGACCAGGGCGAGGGTCTGGGTGACGTCGTTGACGTTCGCCGCAGTGGTGATGACCTTGAGCGGGGTGCCGCGTCCGTCGCAGATCAAGCGGTGCTTGCTGCCTGTCTTCCGGCGGTCGACCGGTGACGGACCGGTGTCGGCTCCCCCTTTTTCGCACGGAAGTGGGAGCCGTCCACACACGCCCTGGACCAGTCGAGTTCGCCGGCCGCATTCAGCTCGGCAAGCAGAATGCGGTGCAGCCGGTCGAAGACCCCAGCCTGCTGCCACCGCTCCAGACGCCGCCAGCAGGTCTGTCCGGAGCCGAACCCCAGCTGCAGTTGCCAGGCTATGTCGTTGTGGAGCACGTACAGGATGCCGTGCAGACACAGCCAGTCTGGCACCGGCCGCGGCCCCGGCGATCGCTCCGGCCAGGGTGGCAGCAGCGGCTCGATCAGCGTCCACAAGTCGTCATCCACGATCCACGGCCGAGTACTCACACCCTCCCGAACGGCCGAATCGTCACATCGGTCACGCCCGGCCAGGACACCTCAACAAGATCGTGTTACGAGCTCTCAGCACACGGCCGGAGCCCGCAAAAAAGGGCCCCAGCCACCGAGCCCGGCCACCACGCGATCGGACGCTCCCGTGGTGGGCTGACGACTAAGATCCACCTTGCCGCGGACAGCCGTTGCCGACCGCTGTGCTTTGTCCTCACGCCCGGTCAGGCCAATGATGCGCCCGCGTCCGAGCACGTCATGGCCGCGCTGCGCGTGCCAAGAGCGATCGGCCGACCACGCACGCGGCCCCTGATGGTCCTGGCGGACCGGGCCTACCATCTTCATCTGGTCCGCCCGCTGAACAGGGAGGACCCGAGAATTAATTCCAAGGTTCCCGGTAGGGGTTTTCGCCCAGCAGCTTCGCTGCGGCCACGCAGAGGTCTTCGCCGAAGAGCTGATTGCTGCCCCATTCGGACCCCCACAGGTCGGACGCGGCCTGCGCCACAGCGCGCCAGGAGTAGTCCTCATCGCATCGCCACGTGCGGATCTGAGCAGCTATCTCCGGTGTGATCGTCGCCGGATCAACAGTGTTGTGTGTCATCCCAACGACCCTAAGGACGTTGCAGAGAAGGTGGCCATCGGATTGCGACCTCACCCGCCCGGCGAACAGGCCCTGGGCTTTGCCCTCAGAAATCTGCAGGCGCACAACGTCGGGGCACTCCCAGACCCAGGAGCAGGGAGTGCCATCCGGGAACCGTCAAGATCCGAAAGAGAGGACCTAGGCGCTGTTTCTCGGATCTCCTGACGTGAGTGGGATGTTGGGGGCCAGGCTGGCTGTATGGGCCGTGGGGATCTGACGAATGCAGAGTGGG
>NZ_JBSFEV010000053.1:0-41842 GCF_053594615.1 Streptomyces sp. NPDC001858 | reverse complement strand
CGGGGGGGTGGCGGGGCGGGCCCGGCCCGGGCCCCGCCACAGCAACCGGATCGGCGATCGGATCAGCGGACGCCGGCCTTGGCGCCGGCGAGCGCCGCGCCGACGTTGTCCTTGGTGACCAGGAGCGGTCCGGTCAGCATCGGGTTCTGCGGCGTGAGCACGCCGTAGGACAGGTACTGGTTGGCGACGGACACGACGTAGAAGCCCTGGAGGTAGGGCTGCTGGTCGATGGCGAACATCTGGTCGCCCGACGTGATCCGGTCGAGCTGGCTCTGCGAGAGGTCGAAGGTGCCCAGCTTGACCTTGTCGCCGACTCCTGCCTGCTTGATCGCCGCCGCGGCGCTGTCCGCGTCACCGACACCGATCGTCACCAGGGCGTCGATGCTCGTGTCCTTCAGCAGCGCGCTCTTGATCGCCTGGGTGACGGCGGAGGGGTTGCCGAAGTTCGAGGACGGCAGCGGAAGCTGCTTGGACGAGGAGCCCTTGCTGGTGGCGCCGTCCTTGATGCCCTTGCAACGGGCCTCCTGGTTGGCCGAGCCCGGCACGGTGTTCACGCACAGGACGTTCTTGGCGCCTTCCTCGGCGAACTTCGCACCGCCGGCCTTGCCGGCCTCGTAGTCGTCCGATCCGACGTACTTGATGGCGCCGACCCGGTTGGCGGCCTCGACACCGCCGGAGTTGTAGACGAACACCGCGATGCCCTTGGCGATGGCCTGCTTGATCGCGGAGTCCTGGTTCTCGGGGACCCAGTCCGGCACGAGGATCGCCGACGGGTTCTGCGAGATCGCGGTCAGCGTCAGCTTGGCGGCGTCCGGGCCGAGGTTGTCGTAGTTCTGCGGGCCGAGGTAGGTGACCTTGCCGCCCCCGTCCTTCACCAACTTCGCCGCGTCGTCGACGCCGCGCTTGATCGTGGACCAGAACGGGTCGTCGGACTTGCCGCCGATGACGACGATGGAGTTCTTGCCGTTGCTCTTCGCGGCGGCCGCCGATCCACCGCCGGTCGGCGCCGACGACTGCTCGGTGTCGCCACTCGAGGGCTTGCCGCTGGCGCACCCGGTCAACGCGGTCGCCGCCACGGCGAGCGCGCTCACCGCGACCAGGGCTCTTCCGGAGAGGCGACGGCCGAGCAGCGGCCGGCCGATCTGAGTGCGTTCCATGTGCTGGGGTGCTCCTTCGTGTGATGCCGGGCGGGGGAAAAGCGGAGCCGGGCATTCCTGGGGGTGTGGCGCCGCGACGACGGGTGCGTGCGAATCGAGTCGCACGGAGCGGATGCGGGAGCGGATGCGGGGAGACCGGCAGGTCCGCGGCACCGGATATTCGCTTGGGCGGGCTTTGAGCCGTTGGCGGTCGGCAGAACGGCTCTTCGGCTCCGCGATTCTTTAAATCGCTTTAAGCAGTGGCCAGAGCATGCTTGTGTTTCGTAAACGTGTCAAGGGTTTGTTCGCACATGTACGCCATGTACGCCGTGCCGTTATCCGCCCGCGAGAAGCCGCGTCAACGGGATCGGCGCGGCTGCGCCGCGGTCCCCCGGACGACGAGGGAGGGAGCGAGGACGATCTCGCGTGGCGTGGTGCGGCCCTGGTCGAGGCGTTCGACGGCCGCCGTCACGGCCTGCTGGGCCTGCTCCTGGGCGTTCTGACTGACCGTGGTCAGGTCGAAGCAGGCCAGCCGGGACAGGGTGTCGTCGTCGTAGCCGACGACCGAGACCGCGCCCGGGACCTCGATCCCGGCCCGCCGCAAGGAGGTGAGCAGGCCGATGGCGCTGCGGTCGTTGAACGTCACGACGGCTGTCGGCAGCTCGCCGTCCTGGAGCAGGTGCAGCGCCGCTCGCTCGCCGGCCTCCTCGGTCAGGTCTCCGCGCAGGATCCTGACCTGCGCGTCGAGACCGTGGCGGCGCATGGCGCCCCGATAGCCGCGGCGCCGGTCGGTGGCGATGACGCCCCTGCCCCCGTCGACGTAGGCGATCGCGCGATGCCCGAGGCCCACCAGGTGGTCGACGATCTGGCCGAGACCGCCTTCGTCGGCGCTGCGCACGACGTCGAGCGGCGGCCCCGCGATCCGGCGTCCCACCGAGATGACCGGCGCCCTGCGGTCGAGGTCGGCGAGGACGGAGGCGGGCGACACCGGGCCGAGGAGGATCAGCGCCTCGCAGCGGAAGGCGAGGAGGGTCTCGACGGCCGTGTTCTCGTCGCGGGTCCGGGTCTGGGTGCTCAGGACGAGGTCGTAGCCGACCTCCTCCGCGGCCGTGTGCAGATGCTCGACCAACTCGGCCTGGAAGGCGCTGTGGACGTCGATCATGACGCCCAGCAGCCGGCTGCGTCTGCTGGCCAGGGCGCTGGCGGTGCGGTCGGGGCGGTAGCCGAGTTCGGCGGCGGCCTTCAGGACGCGCTGCCGGGTCCGCTCGCTGGGACCGGACACACCCCGCAGCACCAACGACACCGAGGCCGTGGACAGGCCGACGCGGGCGGCGACGTCCTCCAGCCGGGGGCGCTGAATCGCGCCATTGCCGCCCGCGGGGGCCGCGGAGCCCAGCTCGTCCACACGGCCTCCCGAAGATTTGCGCAACACGCTTGACATCTGTCCGTGACGGCGCTGATAGTACCAGCACTTAAAGCGCTTTAACCTGGGCTCGAGTCCCCAGGTCCTTTTCGGACCGCGACGGCGGTGCGCGGTTCTCCGTTTCCTGTGGGCGGCGAGCCCCGGCTGCCGTCCGTCCCCCTCAACCCCCTAGCCACGGCGCGGCCATGCGCCGGAGAGGAAGCACCATGAGCACAAGGCCGATCGGGGTCGCCGTCATCGGAGCCGGCATGGCGGGCCGGGCACATCTCAACGGCTACCGGCAGGCCGCCACGCTCTACGGCGCCGGGCTGCCCGAGGTGCGTCTGGTCGCCGTGGCCGACGCGCACGAGCCCTTCGCGCAGGACGCCGCGCGCCGCTACGGCTTCGAGCGGGCCGAGACCGACTGGCGGGCGATCGTCGCGGCGGACGACATCGACGCGGTCAGCGTCGTGGTCGCCAACCACCTGCACCGCGAGATCGTCGAGGCCCTGCTGGCGGCGGGCAAGCATGTGCTGTGCGAGAAGCCGCTCGCGCCGAGCGTGGCCGACGCGCAGGCCATGGTGGCCGCGGCCGAGGGCACCGGCCTGGTGGCGGCCACCGGCTTCACCTTCCGCCGCTCCCCCGCGATCAACGCCATCCGGCAGCAGGTGCGGGAGGGCTCGCTCGGGCCGGTCCAGCACTTCAACGGCCACTACTGGTGCGACTACGGGCACAACCCCGACGCGCCGATCAGCTGGCGCTACCGGGGCGGCCCCGGCTCGGGGGCGCTGTCCGACATCGGCAGCCACCTCATCGACCTCGGCGAATACTTCTGCGGCCCGGTGCAGAGCGTCCAGGGCGCGCTGCTGTCCACCCAGGTGACCGAGCGGCCCGTGCCGCTGGGCACCGCGGTCGGGCACTCGGCCGACGTCCAGGTGAGCCAGGAGCGCGAGCCGGTCGAGAACGACGACATCGCCACCTTCACCGCGACGTTCGCCTCCGGCGCCGTCGGCACCTTCTCCGTCTCGCGCATCGCGCGCGGACTGGCCAACTCCCTGGGCTTCGAGGTGTTCTCGAAGGGAGGCGCGGCGACCTTCGAGCTGTCGCGTCCGGCGGAGTTCACCCTCGCCGACGCGGCGGCCGCCGACCCCGTGGACGGCTACCGGCGTGTGGTGGTCGGCCCCGGCCACCCCTATATAGCGGGCGGCCTGCCCATGGACTTCCCCAGCGTCGGCCACGGCCAGCACGAGTTCTTCGTCTGGCAGGCCCGGGCGTTCCTGGAGCAGATCGCCGGCCTGGACCGGCTGCCGGCCTGCCCGACCCTCGCCGACGGGCTGCACAACCTCCGCGTCATCGACGCGATCGTCGCCTCCGCCGACGCCGGCGGCAAGGCCGTCACCGTCCAGTGACCCGGCCCGCCCCGGTCGGCCGCACCACTGTCACCACCGAGAAGGACTGAGGAAACACACGATGAAGCTGGGACTCTACAACGCGATCCTGCACGACCGGCCGCTGCCGGAGGCGATCAAGGTCATCGCCGATCTGGGCCTGACGGGCATCGAGCTCAACACCGGCGGCTTCCTGCCGGCGGTGCATGTGCCGACCTTCGACGACATCCTCGTCAGCGACACCGCCCGGGACGACTTCCTCGGCCTGTTCGAGGGCACCGGCGTCTCCATCGCCGGCCTCAACGCCAACGGCAACCCGCTGCACCCGAACCCCGCGATCGGCGAGAAGCACGCCGAGGACGTCCGCCGCTCCATCCGGCTGGCCGAGCGGCTCGGACAGCACCGGCTCGTCACCATGTCGGGCCTGCCCGGCGGCGAACCGGGCGCGTCCCGCCCGAACTGGATCGTCAACGCGTGGAACTCGGCCGCCCTGGACGTGCTGGACCACCAGTGGAAGATCGTCGCGGACTTCTGGCGCGAGACCGACCGGCTCGCCCGTGACCACGACGTCAAGGTCGCCCTGGAACTGCACCCGCAGAACGTCGTGTTCAACTCCGCCGACGTGCACAGGCTGATCGACCTGACCGGCGCGACCCACGTGGGCGTCGAGCTGGACGCCTCGCATCTGTTCTGGCAGCAGATGGACCCCGTGGCGGTCGTCCGCCACCTCGGCGAGCTCGTCTTCCACGCCGCCGCCAAGGACGTCCGGATCAACCGCGAGCACGCCGCCCTCAACGGGGTGCTCGACAACAGCTTCCGCCGGCTGTCGCCCGACGAGCCGCGCACCAACCTCGGCGGCGACGAGTGGGCCAACGAGTGGCCCAAGGCGTCCGCGTGGGACTTCGTCGCCCTCGGCAAGGGCCACGACGTCGCCTACTGGACCGAGTTCCTGCGCGCCCTCCACGAGGTCGACCCGGACATGATGGTCAACATCGAGCACGAGGACACCGAACTCGACCGCGTCGAGGGCGTCGCCGTGGCCGCCGAAGTGCTCAAGGCGGCCGACGCGGCACTCCAGGAGTCCCTGCGGCCATGACCGCCCGGGCCTCCTCCCCCTACCGGGGCCGGACCGCCCGCGTCACGGGGGCCGGCGCCGGCAGCGGCCGGGCGACCGCACGCGCCTTCCTCGAACAGAGGGCGCGCGTGGCGGTCCTCGGCCACCGCCCGAATCCGCTGCGGAAGACCGTGGCACCTCGACCTGCCGGAATCCCGTCCGAGCGACACCGTCGGCTTCACCGTGAAGCGGACCAAGGAGCACACCCATGAAGATCGCCCTCGACCCGTACATGATCCGCAACATCCCGCTTCTCGAACTGCCCGCCGTGGTGGCCGAGTTGGGCTACGAGTGGATCGAGCTCTCCCCCCGGGAGGACTTCATCCCCTTCTTCCGCCATCCGCGCGTGGACGACGCGACGGTACGGAAGTTCCGCAAGGCACTGGAGGTGGCGGGCGTCGGCATCTCGTCCCTGCTGCCGCTGTTCCGCTGGTCCGGCCCGGACGAGGACGCCCGCCAGGCCGCCGTCCGGTACTGGAAGCGGTCGATCCAGATCGCCGCGGACCTCGGCGTGGACAGCATCGTCTCGGAGTTCAACGGCCGGCCCGAGGACTCCGACCGCAGCGAGGCCCAGTTCTGGAAGTCGCTGGACGAACTGTTGCCGGTCTTCGAGCGCGAGGGCATCAAGCTCACGCTGGAGCCGCACCCGGACGACTTCATCGAGAACGGTTACGACGCGATCAATCTGATCCGCGGCATCAACCACCCCAACGTCAGCTTCCTGTACTGCGCCCCGCACACCTTCCACATCGGAAACGACGCCCCGGGGATCATCGGTTACGCCGGTGACCTGCTCACACATGTCCATCTCGCCGACGCCTTCGACCACACGGCGTCCTCCGGCAACCGCTACATCCTCAACCCGCCCGGCACCACCGCCCGTATCCACCAGCATCTCGACATCGGCGAGGGCGAGGTCGACTTCGACGAGCTCTTCCGCGCGCTGCGGGCGAACGGCTTCGACGGCACCCTCACGGCCTGTGTCTTCGCCTGGGAGGAACGCGCCAAGGAGTCCTCGGTGCTCATGCGCCGGAAGATCGACACGTACCTGGCCGCCTCGCACTGACCGGCTTCGTCAGATCAACCTATTGACATGACATATTAACGAGGGCATCGTTCTCGTCTAGCGCGCGCTACTAAAACGCTGCAAAGCATCGCCCGCATCAATCGCCCCACCCGCATCACCGTCCGCACCGCCGCCTCCGTCCCGGGGTCGCCGGAACGAAGGGAAACCAGCCTCATGCCATTCGAAGTGCTGACCATGGGCCGCGTCGGAGTGGACGTGTATCCGCTCCAGACGGGCGTGGGGCTGGCCGAGGTCACCTCGTTCGGCAAGTACCTCGGGGGAAGTCCGACCAACGTGGCCGTGGCGGCCGCCCGGTACGGACACGGTGCGGCCGTGATCACCAAGACCGGCCGGGACCCGTTCGGGGACTACGTCCGCACGGCACTGCGCGGCTACGGCGTCGACGACCGGTTCGTCGGCACGTCGGACATCGCGCCGACGCCGGTGACGTTCTGCGAGATCTTCCCGCCGGACGACTTCCCGCTCTACTTCTACCGCCTGCCGAAGGCCCCCGACCTGGACCTCCGGCCCGACGAGCTGGACCTGGACGCCGTACGGGACACCGGGATCTTCTGGATCACCGGCACCGGGCTGAGCGAGGAGCCCAGCCGCACGGCGACCCTGGCGGCCCTCGCGCACCGGGCCAAGGCGGGAACCACGGTCTTCGACCTCGACTGGCGGCCGATGTTCTGGGCCGACCCGGCCGAGGCGCGCGCCTACTACACGGAGGCGCTGCGGCACACCACCGTCGCGGTCGGCAATCTCGACGAGTGCGAGGTCGCCACCGGTGAGCGCGAGCCGTACGCGGCGGCGAAGGCGCTGCTGGCGGCGGGGGTGGAGCTGGCCGTGGTGAAGCAGGGGCCGCGCGGTGTGCTGGCGATGGGCCGGGACGGCTCGGCGGTGGAGATCCCGCCGGTCCCGGTGGACGTGGTCAACGGCCTCGGCGCCGGCGACGCCTTCGGCGGTGCGCTCTGCCATGGGCTGCTCTCCGGCTGGGACACGCGCCGCACGGTCGCCTTCGCCAACGCCGCCGGCGCGATCGTCGCGGGTCGGCTGGCCTGCTCCGAGGCGATGCCGACCGAGGCCGAGGTCGACGCCAAGCTCCGCGAGGCGAACCTCGCCACCCCCGAAGCGTCCAGCGAATCCGTCGCCGAATCCGTCGCCGAATCGGTCGCCGAGTCCTCCACCGAATCCTTCACCGAACGAAAGGCGTGACCACGTGCGGTCCGACAACGTGAGCAGAATCGTGTCCGCCCGCGTGGGCGACCCCGGCGCCATCGCTGCCGCCGCCGCACGCCGGGTGAAGGCCACGTCGCTGCTCGGCGAGCACGGCAAGGCAATGATCATCGCCGCCGACCACCCGGCGCGCGGCGCCAACGGCGTCGGCAGCGACCCCCACGCCATGGCCGACCGCTTCGAACTCCTCGACCGGCTGTGCGTCGCCCTGGAGCGGCCGGGCGTCACCGGTGTGCTGGCCACGGCCGACATCCTGGAGGACCTGCTGCTGCTCGGCGTCCTGGACGGCAAGAGCGTCTTCGGCTCCATGAACCGCGCCGGGCTGGCGGGTTCGGTGTTCGAGATCGACGACCGCTTCACCGGCTACGACGCCGCCACGATCGCCGAGATGGGCTTCGACGGCGGCAAGATGCTCACCCGGATCGCCCTCGACGACCCCGCCACCCCCTCCATCCTGGAGAACACCGCCCAGGCGGTCAACGAGCTCAACGACCGTGAACTCATCGCGATGGTCGAGCCGTTCCTGTCGGTGTGGCAGGACGGCCGCATCCGCAACGACCTGTCGACGGAAGCGGTCGTCAAGTCGGTCACCATCGCCTCGGGACTGGGCCGACGCACGGCCTACACCTGGCTGAAGCTGCCGGTCGTGGACGGCATGGAGCGTGTGCTCGCCTCCTCCACCCTGCCCGCGCTGCTGCTGGGCGGTGAGGTCAAGGACGCGGAGGCGGCCTTCGCCTCCTGGAGCAAGGCGCTGAAGCAGCCGACCGCGCAGGGCCTGGTCGTGGGCCGCTCGCTGCTCTATCCCGCGGGCGGCGACGTCGCCGGTGCGGTCGACAAGGCGGTGAGTCTGCTGTGAGCGGCAAGTACCATCTGCCGGCCGGGACTTCGGCCGACGGCCCCTATGACCTCCTGGTCACGCCGGAGTCGGCGGGCTGGGGATACTCCGGCCTCAGGATCCTGACCCTGAAGCCGGGTGAGGCGCACGCCCTGTCCACGCATGACAGCGAGTTCCTGGTCCTGCCGCTGACGGGCTCCTGCACCGTCACCACGGACGGCGGCAAGGCGTTCGAACTCGCGGGCAGGACAGGCGTGTTCGCCTCGGCGACCGACTTCGCGTATCTGCCGCGCGAGTCGGAGGCCGTCATCAGCAGCGCGCAGGGAGGTCTGTTCGCGCTGCCCTCCGCCCGTACCGAGCGAAGCGCGCTCTCCGCCCGGTACGGGCGCAAGGAGGACGTCCCCGTCGAGCTGCGGGGCGCGGGCGCGTGCTCGCGGCAGGTCAACAACTACTGCCTGCCCGGCACCTTCGAGGCCGAGCAGCTGCTGGTGTGCGAGGTGCTCACGCCGGGCGGCAACTGGTCGTCCTACCCGCCGCACAAGCACGACGAGGCGCGGACCGGGCCGGACGGCGAGCCGGTCGAGTCGGAGCTGGAGGAGATCTACTACTTCCAGGTCTCCGGGGACGGCAACGGCTTCGGCTACCAGCGGGTCTACGGCACCCCCGAGCGCCCCATCGACGTGCTCGCCGAGGTCCGCTCCGGCGACACCGTCCTGATCCCGCACGGCTGGCACGGCCCCTCGATCGCCGCGCCCGGCTACGACCTCTACTACCTCAACGTCATGGCCGGCCCGGGTCAGGACCGCGCCTGGCTGATCTGCGACGACCCCGCACACGGCTGGGTGCGCGGCACCTGGGAGACCCAGGACGTGGACGACCGGCTGCCTTTCGGAGAACGCCCATGAACACCGTACGACTGACCACCGCGCAGGCCCTGGTCCGGTTCCTCGCGAACCAGTACAGCGAGCGCGACGGACAGGAACACCGTCTGATCCCCGGCGTGTGGGGCATCTTCGGGCACGGCAACGTGGCCGGGATCGGCCAGGCGCTGCTCCAGGCCGCCACGACCGGCGAGGCCGATCTCCCCTACTACCTCGCCCGCAACGAGCAGGGCATGGTGCACGCGTCGGTCGCCTACGCCAAGATGCGCGACCGGCTCGCCGCCTTCGCGTGCACGGCCTCGACCGGGCCGGGCTCGACGAACATGATCACGGGTGCGGCGCTGGCCACCACCAACCGGCTGCCAGTGCTCCTGCTGCCCTCGGACATGTTCGCCACCCGCGCCGCCGACCCCGTCCTCCAGCAGTTGGAGGACTCCCGCGGCGGGGACGTCACCGTCAACGACACGTTCCGCGCCGTGTCGAAGTACTTCGACCGCATCTCGCGCCCCGAACAGCTGATCCCCGCCGCCCTCGCGGCGATGCGGGTGCTGACCGACCCCGTCGAGACCGGCGCCGTCACCCTCGCCCTGCCCCAGGACGTGCAGGCCGAAGCGTACGACTGGCCGGTGGAGTTCTTCCGCCGCCGGGTGTGGCACGTGGGCCGTCCGGTGCCGGAGCCGGCCGCCGTCGAGCGGGCCGCACGGCTGCTGCGCCATGCGAAGAAGCCGCTGATCGTCGCGGGCGGCGGGGCCGTCTACTCCGGTGCCGAGACCGTGCTGCGGGCGTTCGCCGAGGCCACCGGCATCCCGGTCGCGGACACGCACGCGGGCAAGGGGGCCGTCGCCTGGGACCACCCCTGCGCCGTCGGCGGCATCGGTTCGACGGGGTCGTACGCGGCCAACGAGATCGCGAAGGAGGCCGACGTCGTGCTGGGCATCGGCACCCGGTACTCCGACTTCACCACCGCCAGCCACACCGTGTTCGGCAACCCGGACGTCGTCTTCGTCAACCTCAACGTCGCCCGCCTGGACGCCGTCAAGCACTCCGCCGAGCCGCTGGTCGCCGACGCGCGCCTCGGCGTCCAGGCCCTGGCAGGAGCCCTTACCGACTGGGAAGTCCCCGACGAATACCGCAGGCACACCCGTCAACTCATCGCCCGGACACGGGAGATCGAGGACGAGTGCTTCGCGCCGGACCGCAACACCGGCGCTCTGCCCGCCCAGACGCAGATCCTCGGCGCGCTCAACGACGTCCTGGACGACCGGGCCGTGGTCATCAACGCGGCCGGATCCATGCCCGGCGACCTCCAGCAACTCTGGCGCGCCCGCGACCCGAAGGCCTACCACGTCGAGTACGCCTACTCCTGCATGGGCTACGAAGTCGCCGCCGGTCTCGGCGCGAAGATGGCGGACCCGACGCGCGAGGTCGTCGTCCTCGTCGGCGACGGCTCGTATCTGATGATGGCTCAGGAGATCGTCACCATGATCTCCGAGGGCCTGAAGGTCATCGTCATCCTCGTCCAGAACCACGGCTTCGCCTCCATCGGCGCCCTCTCCGAATCCCTCGGCTCACAGCGATTCGGCACCAAGTACCGCTACCGCGACGACAGTTCGGGCCTCCTCGACGGCGACGTCCTGCCCGTCGACCTCGCCGCCAACGCGTCGAGTCTGGGCGCGGACGTCCTGCACGCGGCCACCGTCGACGAGTTCCGCTCCGCGATGGAGAAGGCCAAGGCCGCCACCCGCACGACCGTCGTGCACGTCGAGACCGACCTGTACGGGCCGAACCCGCCCGGGCACGGCTGGTGGGACGTCCCCGTCAGCGAGGTCTCCGCCCTCGGCACCACGCAGGACGCCCACGACGTTTACGCCGCCCACAAGCAGGCCCAGCGCCACTACCTGTAAGGACACCGCTCACGTGAACACCATCCCCCACTGGATCAACGGCTCGCCCGTCCAGGGCACGGAGACCGCCCCCGTCTTCAACCCCGCCACCGGGCAGGAGCAGGCCCGCGTCGTCCTCGGCGCCGGCGCAGAGGTGGACGCCGCCGTGGCGGCCGCCACCGCCGCCTTCGAGACCTGGTCGGAGTCCTCGCTCAGCCAGCGCACCCAGGTCATGTTCGCCTTCCGCCAGCTCCTGGTCGAGCACGAGGAGGAGCTGGGCCGGATCATCTCCGCCGAGCACGGCAAGACCGTCGACGACGCCCGCGGCGAGATCACCCGCGGCCGTGAGGTCGTCGAGTTCGCCTGCGGGCTCGGCGACGTGCTGAAGGGCTCCTTCTCCGACCAGGTCTCCCGCGGCGTGGACGTGCACAACTTCCGCCAGCCGCTGGGCGTGGTCGCGGGCATCACCCCGTTCAACTTCCCGGCGATGGTGCCGCTGTGGATGCACCCGATGGCCATCGCGACCGGCAACACCTTCATCCTCAAGCCGAGCGAGCGCGACCCGTCCGCCGCGAACTTCGTCGCGGAGCTGTACAAGAAGGCAGGCCTGCCCGACGGCGTGTTCAACGTCGTCCACGGCGGCAAGCCGGCCGTCGACGCCCTCCTCACCCACCCCGGCATCGAGGCCGTCTCCTTCGTCGGCTCCACGCCGATCGCCAAGTACGTCCACGAGCAGGCCACCGCCCACGGCAAGCGCGTCCAGGCCCTCGGCGGCGCCAAGAACCACGCCGTCGTCCTGCCCGACGCCGACCTCGAATTCGCCGCCAACCACATCACCGCCGGCGCCTACGGCTCCGCCGGCGAACGCTGCATGGCCGTCTCCGTCGCCGTCGCCGTCGGCGACGCCGCAGACGCCCTCGTCGAGATCCTCGAACGCAAGGCCCGCGAGATCAACGTCGGCCCCGGCGACCGGCCCGGCACCGACATGGGCCCCCTCGTCACCCAGGCCGCCCGGGAGCGCGTCGAGAACGCCGTCGGCACCGCGGCAACGCAGGGCGCGACCGTGGTCGTCGACGGCCGCGGACTGAAGGTCGACGGACACGAGGACGGCTTCTTCACCGGCCCCTCCCTCCTCGACCACGTCACCACCGCCATGGACGCCTACAAGGAGGAACTCTTCGGCCCGGTGCTGGCGATCGTCCGCGCGGAGTCCCTCGACGAAGCGATATCGCTGATCAACGCCAACCCCTACGGCAACGGCACCGCCCTCTTCACCGCCTCCGGCGAAGCCGCCCGCCGCTTCCAGCGCAAGATCAAGGTCGGGATGATCGGCATCAACGTCCCGGTGCCCGTCCCGATGTCGTACTACTCCTTCGGCGGCTGGAAGGACTCGCTCATCGGCGACTCCCCCGTCCACGGCCCCGAAGGCATCCGCTTCTACACCCGCCCCAAGGTCGTCACCACCCGCTGGCCCCAGCAGGCCCAGCAGGTGGCCGCCGGCTTCAACTTCCCCACCTCCACCTGACGAACTCCGGACCAGGAACCCTCATGACTGTGCGCGTTGGAGTGATCGGGGCCGGCTGGATCGGTCAGGAACACATCCGTCGGCTGACGGAGTCCGTGACCGGCGTCCGGGTGACGGCGGTGACCGACATCGACTCCGCCCGTGCCGAGGAGGCGGCCGCCCGGGTGGCCGCCCGGGTCCACCCGGACGGGGCCGCACTGATCGCGGCGGACGACGTGGACGCGGTGCTCGTCACCTCCTGGGGCCCCACGCACGCCGAACACGTCCTGGGCGCCATCGCGGCCGGGAAGCCGGTGTTCTGCGAGAAGCCGCTCGCGACGACCGCCGAGGACTGTCTGAGGATCATCGAAGCCGAGACGGCCCACGGCCGCCGGCTGGTCCAGGTCGGCTTCATGCGCCGCTACGACGCCGGCTACCGGCAGTTGAAGCAGGTCATCGACTCCGGCCGCATCGGCGAACCGCTGATCGTGCACTGCGCCCACCGCAACGCCACCGTGCCGGAGTCATACCACACCGACATGGCGGCGCTCGACTCGGCGGTCCACGAGATCGACGTACTGCGGTGGCTGCTGGACGACGAGATCGTCTCCGCCCAGGTCGTCCTGCCGCGCTCCACCCGCAGGACGCACGCCCGGCTGGCGGATCCGCAGATCATGCTGTGGGAGACCGCGAAGGGGGTCCGCATCGATCTGGAGGTCTTCGTCAACTGCCGGTACGGCTACGACATCCAGTGCGAGGCGGTCGGCGAGGAGGGTCTCGTCCGGCTGCCCGACCCGGCCGCGGTCGGCGTGCGCACCGCCGGACAGCACAGCACGGCGGTCCTCACGGACTGGGTGGGCCGGTTCGCGGACGCCTTCGACACCGAGTTCCGCGAGTGGATCGCCGGCATCGCCGCGGGCGCCGAGCCCACCGGCCCGTCCGCCTGGGACGGCTACGCCGCCACCGTCGTCTCCAACGCCACCGTCGAGGCCCGGCAGTCGGGCCGTATCGTCACCACCGACATGAAGCCCCGCCCGGCCTTCTACGGCGGCACGGCGTAACGCGCTCGCAGCGGTCACTTGATGTGCCGGAGCAGGGCCGCGACCGCCGGCGGCGCCTCGCCGGGAGGTCTCACCACCATGATCTTCCAGTTCGGCGCGTGGTGGTCGAAGGGGTACTGGGACAGGTCGGCGAAGCGGTCCGCGATCGACTTGGGCATGATGCAGACGCCCAGGTCGTTGCGGACCAGTTCGGCCGCGGCGACGATGTCGTTCACCTCGAACGTCGTGGCGCGCTCCACGCCCGCCGCGCGGAACGCCCGGTCGACCGCGTAGCGGATGGCCCAGCCCGGGGTGAAGTCGACCAGAGGCAGTTGGGCGGCTTCGGCGAGGGCGGCTTCGCCGGTCGTGGTGGTGCCGGGGACGACCCGCGAGGGCGACGCCACCAGGACCATCTCCTCGCGGGACAGCAGACGGGTCGCCAGTCCGCGTTGCTGTTGTCGGTCGAGGGCCACCACGGCAAGGTCCACGGTTCCGTCGCGCAGCGCCTGGCGGATGTCGGCCACCGCGGCCTGCCGGAGCTGGACGACGACGCCGGGATGTTCCGCGCGCAGGGCGGCGAGGGCATGGTGGAGCCCGGCCCAGACCCCTTGCATGGTGCCCACCGTCACCCGGCCGCGCAGCTGTCCCCGCACGGCGTCGACCGCCTCGCGCGCGAGTTCGGCGGCCCGGAGGGTGGCGCGCGCGGCGGGGACGAACACCTCGCCCGCCGGCGTCAGGGTGACGCGGTGGGTGGTGCGGTCGAACAGGGGGGTGCCCAGTTCGCGTTCCAGGGACCGGACCGTTCCCGAGACGGCCGACTGCACCACATGCAGCCGTCGGGCGGCTGCCGTGAACCCGCCGGCGTCCGCCACCGAGACGACGACCTCCATCTGCCGCAGATCCATCATCCGCCCCCGGTCCGGACAGCGCCCCGTCCGGTGTGCACGTGACGATCTTCGCTCTTCACCGCATGGTAGAACGCGGGGCGTCTCAGGACGGCCTCGTGCGGCTCAAGGAGCCTCGGCACTGCCGTTCGCAGGGCGACATGACATGAGCGTCACGGAAAGTCCGGCTGTCCGCCGACCGCGACGGAGTCGCGCAGGCCCTCCATGACGAGGCCCGGCTCTGCGGCCGGCCCTAGGGCGTGTCCGGCCGATCGTGCCGCAGACGCGGGGACTCGGCACCGCAGATGCCCTGCGAGTTGACCGGCCGGACAGGCCCTAGCGGGCGAGGAGCCAGGTGCGGCTGGTGACGATGGCCTTGAGTTCCTGTTCGGTGATCAGGTGCCGGGTGCCGCTCTTGCCGGACGTGGGGCTGGGCGCGTTGTAGGCGGACACGGACATCCAGAGTCCGTTCACCCGAAGCGCGTCGGCGCGGAGCTGCACGACTCCGGGCTGCTTGCCGGGGACCTGCCGGGTGCCCACCTTCGTGCCGTCGGCGAGGGTCTCGTTCCAGACCTCCGTGTCGCCGGCGATGCGCGTGGCCTCGATGTAGGTTCGCGTACCGCTCTTCGGGTCGGTCACGACGACATGACCGTTCGCTCCGGTGCCGCCCTCCGACACGATCACAAGGCGTTCGGGCAACAGGTCCTTCAGCACGGGCAGGATGTCGCCCGGTTCGGCCATGGAGCCCGGCGCCACGGTCGCCAGTGGATTGGCCTCGCCGTCCCGGCTGAACGAGGCGTCGACGAACGCCGCCAGGTTGCGCAACTTGCCCGGGTTCATCCGGGGGTTGCGGCTCACCGGCTCCGGCTCGGAGTTCGATCCGGCCTGCTTCGCCATCGGTACGTTGTAGGTGGCGACCTCGATGACGTACCCGTTGGGCGAGACCATCGTGACCTCCCACTTCTTGACCCCGCCCGCCTTGCCGGCGTCGGTGTATCCCCTGACGGCACGGTTGTCGGGCTGTGTCGTGCAGTCCTCGTACGGGGAGTCCTGCGCGGGCGGGCAGGTGATCTGCTTCTTCACGTCCTGCTCCGTCGGGTCGACGCGGCGCACCGAGAGCGTCACCCTGGCCGCGCCGAAGCCGTCCTCGAAGTCGATCCTGGCCGTCGCGGGCGTGGTCGGGTCGGAGCTGCCCGCCGCGTGCAGCTCCTCCCGGATGACAGCGACCGAGGAGTTGTTCATTCCGTTGTGCAGGATGTCCTTCATCGCCTGGGCGGTGACCTCGAAGTGCCGGTAGTCGGCCGTCGGGCCCGAAGTCGAGGCGTGCTCGCCGCGGTCCGTGCCGGCACCGCCCCGCTCCCCTCCGAGTTGGACGCCGGCCGTCGCGAGGAGGGCGACGGCCAGTCCACTCCCGGCGACCGCGGAGGCCCGGCGGCGGGCCAGCCTGCGCCGACCGCGCGCGAGGCTGCCTTCCGCCAGGGAACGCGGGTCCGTGGTGAAGGCGCCCACCGTGTCGCGGAGCGCCTTCCCGAGCTCGTCTTCGAAAGGCATGCGGAACCACCAGATCCTGTGTCGGTGCGGTAGGGGAAGCAGATCAGCGAGCGCGACGGACCCTTCTCGGTCCGCGCGTCGGCTGCGAAGGTGTGGCGGACTTCGGGAGTTCAGGTCGGGGTGGTCAGCTCGGCAAGGCTTCCGCCCAGCCGTTCGCGCAGCTTGGCCAGCGCGCGGCTCGACCGACTGCGTACGGCGATGGAGCTCACGTTCATCGCATCGGCCGTCTCCTCCACGCTGCGGTCCTCCCAGTAGCGCAGCACCACCACCGCCCGGTCCTTGGGCGGCAGCTCCCGCAGGGCCTGGAGGAGCGCGAGCCGCAGCGCCGGATCGTCCCCGTCGTGGAGGGCCGCGACGTCGGGCAGTTCCGCCAGGGGGCGTTCGGAGGCGGAGTAGCGCCGACGCTGGGTGAGGAACGTACGGACGAGAACGGTCTGCGCGTAGGCCGCAGGGTTGTCGACCCGGGACATGCGGCCCCACACGGCGTACATCCGGCTGAGCGTCTCCTGCACCAGGTCCTCCGCCAGGTGCGTGTCCCCGCTGGTGAGCAGGCACGCCGAGCGGTGCAGCTGCCCGGCACGCCCCACGGCGAACTCCATGAACTCATCCGTCCGGGACCACGTCCGGGACTTTCTCATTCCCACCCCTCGGCGCCTTTCCGTCGGCTTACATCTCACCGACGCGGTGGACCACGGGAAATGTTGCAGACGGATTCACCGGCAGTGCGCGAGAGCGCGGCGCGGATCGGGGTGCTCTCCGCACGACGGGCCGGCCGCGACGGCCACGGCGTGCGTCAACCGGTGAGGTCCAGGTCGGTGTAGAACTGGTGGTGGTCCGAGTACGGGGTCGGGTGCACATGGTGCTCCAGCGGGGTGACGCCCCGCAGGAAGACGTAGTCGAACTTGCTGCGCCAGTCGGTGGTCGGCTCGCAGGTTCCGACGGTCGGGGGACGGCACTCGGGGGCCGTGTCCGCGGCCACGGCCCACATCTCGGTGAGCTCGGAAGCGTCCGGCACGGCGTTGAAGTCGCCGAGGACGATCGCGCGGTCGTGCCGGGCGACGGCTGCCGCGAGCACGTCGGCCTGGCCCGCTCGGACCTCCTCCTGTCGCCGTTCGGCGAAGTGCGTGTTGAAGACCCGCACGGACCGGCCGTCCACCTTGGTGGTGACCGCCATGTACCCGCGGTCCTCGGATCCGCCGTCGGGGTATTCGACCGTGACCGGGTTCGTCATCGGCGCCGCCGACAGGAGCGCCTGGCCGTAGCCCCCCGGACTCCACGGCGCTCCCCCGCAGCGGCCCCAGTTGCGCAGCACCGACCCGTACTCGACGTGGTAGTCGAGCCCGTAACGGTCCTTCAGATAGCCCCGGATCCGCTCGACGTCCCCCACGCACGCTTCTTGCAGGCCGATCACCTGGGGCGCGTACGCGGCGATCTCCCCGGCGCGGTCGGCGTTGCTCAGTTCGCAGGGGTTGCAGATGTTCCACGTCATGACGCGGTTCGGCACGACATCCCGGGCGGCGTCGACGGGCAGCGACCCGTCGCCGGGCGCGTCGTTCGGCGCGCGGGAGCCGACGAGCACCACACAGGCCACGATCACGGCGCCCACGAGCAGCCGCATGTCCCTTCCGAGCACCATCGCCTCCTCAGAGCGGATGCACGGGGCATCCGACGTCTCTCCGACGAGGTTATGGGACGGAGTTGTGAAGACCGCATCAGCTTCAGGCGTCGCGCGCGACGCCGCGGTCGGGTGCGCTCATGTCACCCGTGCCGGGCGTGCCCTCGGCCAGCCCGTAGCGCAGGTACACCGTTCCCTTCGGACCGGCGGCCGGCGGTTCGAGGAGGGTGACGTTCGTGGGCACCGCGCCGCCGTCGAACACCTTCTTGCCGACGCCGAGCACGATCGGGTGCACCCACAGGTCGAGCCGGTCGAAAAGCTTCTCGCGCAGCAGGCTCTGCACCAGGTTCAGGCTCCCGACGACCTTCACATGCTCGTGCCGGTCGCGGATCTCGCGCACCGCGCCGGGCAGATCCGGGCCGAGCTGCGTGGATCCGGCCCACGAGAGGTCGGGCCTGCCGCGGGAGGCCACGTACTTGGGGACGCTGTTGAAGAGCGTCGCGATCTCGCCGTCCTCGCCGCCCTTCTGGTGCGGCCAGTAGGCGGCGAAGATGTCGTACGTCCGCCGGCCGAGCAGCAGGGCGTCCGTGCCCTCGTAGGCGGCGCCGATCTGCGCCCCGGCGACCTCGTCCAGCAGGGGCGCCTGCCAGCCGCCGAACGGGAACCCCTCCGGGTCCTCGTCCGGGCCGCCGGGCGCCTGCGCGACGAGGTCGAGGGTGGTGAACATCTCGATGTGGATGAGGCCCATGGCGTGCTCCCGATGCTTTGGTCGTCCCGGTCGGAAGGTAGACCGGTGGACGTCGGCAGACTCATCGGCGCGCCGCACCCGCGTTTCCGTTCCCGAGGGAACCCGGGCCGACGATATGGCGATATTGACGGGTCGCGGAAGTGATCCGTAGGATCGTGGGTGGCATTGAGTGTCAGCGTCAAGCCCTGGCTTGCTGACCGGCAACCCTCCTGCGCGGTGGGGTGCTCCAGGTGAAAGCCCGGCGGGGTCGACGACCCTGCAAGCGCGTGGCCCCGGCAGCGGGGCTTGGGAGGGGAGGGACCGGCATGCGGATCGACTGCAACCTGAGTGCCTCTCTCGCCGCCGCGGCGGCGTTCTCCGGACTCTCGCGCCGACGCCACATCGATCTCCAGCGCTTCGCCGGCTGTCTGTGTAGCACCTCCCGCTAGCACCTCCGCGTAGCTCGTCTCCGCACGCCCGCGTGCTGCGGCTGACCGCACGTCACCTCTGCGTCCGACGCCCGCCGTCGGCGTCTCCGGCGATCCCCCCGGCCTCCCTCTCTTCCCTTCCCCCTTTCTTTTTCCCCTCGCAGTCGACTTCCCCTGCGTCGCCGTGCCCGGAATGTGCTGAACGGGCATGTGCGCGACGGCTTCGGAATAGGAGAACCATTCCGTGATAGCGCGTACGGATTCCCGGCCCACCCGGTGGGCGGCCCTGGCGGCACTCGTGACGAGCGGCGTGCTGCTGAGCGCCTGCTCGGCGGGCGGCGACGGCAGTTCGAGCAGCGGCGGCGGTGAGGCCCGCTCCGGCGGCACACTGACCTTCGCCGTCGGTTCCGACGCCGGCTGCGTCGATCCCCAGCAGGTGGGCAGCAACGACACGATCTACTCGCTGCGCCAGATCGTGGACTCGCTGACCGACCAGGACCCCGAGACCGGCAAGATCGTGCCCTGGCTCGCGAAGAGCTGGGACATCAGCGCCGACGCCACGACCTTCACCTTCCATCTGAGATCGGGCGTCACCTTCAGCGACGGGTCGGCGCTGACCGCCCAGGTGGTCAAGGACAACTTCGACGCGGTGCCGAAGCTCGGCGCCCTGGGCACGCTGGCGCAGGGGTATCTGAGCGGCGTGAAGAGCACGACCGTCGTCGATCCGCTCACGGTCCGGGTCGCGTTCGAGCAGCCCAACGCACAGTTCCTCCAGGCGACCGCGACGCATTCGCTGGGCATCGAGTCGTCGGCGAGCGTGAAGAAGAGCCCGCAGGACAAGTGCAGCCAGGGCGTGGTCGGTTCCGGGTCGTTCGTGCTGAAGGACTATGTGCAGAACCAGTCGATCACCCTGGCCAGGCGCGCCGGGTACGCCTGGGGTTCCGCGCTGTGGACCAAGAAGGGCGAGGCGTACCTGGACAAGCTGGTGTTCAAGGTGGTGCCGGAGGCGGGTGTGCGCACCGGAAGCCTCCAGTCCGGGCAGGTGGACGCGATCAGCGGCGTCGGCAGGTCCAACGAGTCGGCGCTGAAGAGCGGCGGCCAGGTGGACCTTCAGCAACGGGCCAATCCCGGGGTGGTGTTCAACCTGGGGCTGAACAACTCCCGGCCGGCGCTGAAGGACGTCAGGGTGCGGCAGGCGATCTCGTACGCCGTCGACCGGCAGCAGATCGTGGACACCGTGTTCCCGACCGGCACCGAGCCGGCGACCAGCATCCTGGCGCACACCACCCCCGACCACTCCGACCTCGGCGCGGAGCTGACCCTGGACGCGGCGAAGGCCAAGTCCCTGCTGGACGCGGCCGGTTGGAAGACCGGCGGTGACGGCATCCGGGCGAAGGACGGCAAGAAGCTCAGCCTGACCGTCTCGTGGTTCCCCATCGCGGCCACCAACCAGCCCTCGCTGGAACTGATCCAGCAGCAGCTCAAGGCCGTCGGCATCGGCGTGGTGCTCAAGCAGCTGCCGGTCACCCAGTTCGCGCCGACGCTGCAGTCCGGTGACTTCGACGTGGTGTGGGGCAATGTGACGCGCGCCGACCCGGACATACTGCGCAGCTCGTTCTCCACCCGCCTGGCCAACTTCTACCAGCTGCCCGCCGGCGCCCTGGACACCGCGCTGAGCGACCAGGCGGCGACGGCCGACACCGCCAAGCGCAAGCAACTGGTCGCACAAGCACAGGAGTTGATCGTGCGCAACGCGTACGTCGTCCCCGTGGTGGAGCTGCAGACCCAGCTCGGGGTGTCGAAGAAGGTGCACCGGCTCGACTTCGACGCCTCCAGCCGGATCCAGCTGCACGACACCTGGATCGGCTGACGGCCGCCATGCGTCTCTATGTCGTCAAACGCGTCGCGCAGGCGATCGGCGTGCTGTGGGCGGCCTACACGGTGGCCTTCCTCGTGCTGGACTTCCTGCCCGGTGACCCGGTGTCGGCGATGGCCGGCGCCGGGGCGGACACCGGGCAGGTCGACCCGGCCCAACTGGCCGCGCTGCGGCATCAGTACGGCTTCGACAAGCCGGTGCTCGCGCAGTACGCCGACTACCTCAGCCGGGCGCTGCGCGGGGACTTCGGCGATTCGATCTCCACCGGGCGGCCGGTGACCTCGACCCTGGCCGAGGCGCTGCCGGGGACCCTTCAGCTGACCGGGGCGGCGCTGCTGCTCGCGGTGCTGGGCGGCGGCGGTCTCGCGGTGCTGGCGACCTACACCGGCCGGCGGTGGCTGCGGCAGCTGCTGCTGTCGTTGCCCCCGCTGGGCGTGTCGGTGCCCACGTTCTGGGTCGGGCTGCTGCTCGTGGAGGTGTTCTCGTTCCGGTTGCGGCTGTTCCCGGCGTTCGGCAACGACGGGTGGCGCGGTCTGGTGCTGCCCGCGGTGACGCTGGCGATCCCGACCGGCGCGCTGGTCGCGCAGGTGCTGTCCAAGAGCCTGTTCACGGCGCTGGACCAGGCCTATGTGGAGACCGCCCGGGCCAAGGGCGCCGGGCGGCTGCGGATCCATCTGCGGCATGCGCTGCGCAACGCCTCGCTGCCCGTGCTGACCGTCGTCGGACTGCTGGCCGGTCAGCTGATCGCGGGTTCGGTCGTCGTCGAGACGGTGTTCTCCCGCGACGGCCTCGGCCGGGTGACGGCCGCCGCCGTCACCGTCCAGGACATCCCGCTGGTCCAGGGGGTCGTGGTGTTCGGCGCGGTGATCTTCGTGGGCGCCAATCTGATCGTCGACCTCGTCTATCCGCTGCTGGACCCACGGATCGTGGTGGCCCCGAGCAGGAACAGGAAGGTGAGTCCGGCATGAGCCAGACCCTCACCGACGGCGTCTTCGCCGATGACGTCTCCCCCGACGCCGCGTTCGGCACGGCGGGACGCCCGCCGGCGCCGGACGGCGACGCCCGGGTACCCGGGCGCGGCGCCGGAGGACCGCGGCGGTTGCTGCGCTTCCTGGTGCGCCGGCCCGGTCTGGTGCTCTCGGTTCTGCTGCTGGTCCTCGTGGTGCTGGCCGCGTTCTGGCCGGGGCTGTTCACCTCGCGGGACCCGCTGCAGGGGGTGCCGGCGGAGAACTTCCGCGGCCCGAGCGGCGCGCACTGGTTCGGCACCGACGAGCTGGGGCGTGATGTGTTCTCCCGGGTGGTGCACGGGGCGCAGTTGTCGCTGAAGGCGACCCTGATCGCGGTGTCGGTCGCCTTCGTGGCCGGCGGGCTGGTCGGCCTGGTCGCCGGGTTCGTGGGCGGCTGGGTGGAGGACGTGCTGATGCGGTTCGTCGACGTGCTCCTGTCGATCCCGGCGCTGTTCCTGTCCCTGGCCCTGGTCACCGCCCTGGGCTACGGGACGGTGAAGGTGGCGGTCGCGGTGGGCATCGCCAGCGTCGCCCAGTTCGCGCGGGTCACCCGGGCGGAGGTGCTGCGGGTGCGGCAGGCGGTCTTCGTGGAGGCGTCGCGCTCGTGCGGGGCGCGCTGGTACTCGGTGCTGGGCCGGCATGTGCTGCCCAACGCGGCGGGTCCGGTGGTCGTGCTCGCCACGCTCGACTTCGGCGCCGCGATCCTCGCCGTGTCGGCGCTGAGCTTCCTCGGCTACGGGGCTCCGCCGCCGGCCCCGGAGTGGGGCACGTTGATCTCCGAGGGCCGTAACTACCTCGCCAACGCCTGGTGGCTGACGGCGCTGCCCGGACTGGCGATCGCCGCCACGGGGCTGGCCACCAACCGCCTCGCGCGCGCCCTCGACGGCGAATGGTCGGGGCGGCGATGACCGCCGAGGGGACGAAGACCCCCCGGACGGGGGAACCGGAGACGGAAGAGGCCATGACTCAGGACGACGCGCCGCTGCTGGAGGTACGGGGCCTGTCGGTGTCGTACCGCACCCGCGGCGGCATCGTGCGGGCGGTGCGCGGGGTGGACCTCGACGTACGGCCGGGCGAGGTGACCGCGGTGGTCGGCGAGTCCGGGTCCGGCAAGAGCACGACCGCCCACGCGATCATCCGGCTGCTGGCGGCGAACGGCGGCATCGACGCGGGCACGGTCCGCTTCGGCCGGCACGACCTCGCCGCACTGTCCGAACGGGAGTTGCGCACGGTGCGCGGCGCGCAGATCGGCCTGGTGCCCCAGGATCCGACGGTCTCGCTCAACCCGGTGAAGCGCATCGGCGAGCAGGTCGCCGAGGTACTGCGCATCCATGGGCTCGCGACGCGCCGCTCCGCGCCGGCGGCCGCCGTGGAGATCCTGGACCGGGCCGGGCTGCCCGACGCGGCGACCCGGGCCCGGCAGTACCCGCACGAGCTGTCCGGCGGGATGCGGCAACGGGTCCTGATCGCCGTCGCCATCGCGGCCGGGCCGAAGCTGATCATCGCCGACGAGCCGACCAGCGCCCTGGACGTCACCGTGCAGCGGGTCATCCTCGACCATCTCCAGCAGCTCACCGAGGAGTCCGGGACCGCGGTGCTGCTGGTGACGCACGACCTCGGGGTCGCCGCCGACCGGGCGCGGCGGATCGTGGTCATGTCCGAGGGCCGGGTCGTCGAGGCCGGTCCGACCCGCGACGTCCTCGACCGCCCCCGGCACGAGTACACCCGGCGGCTGCTGGCCGCCGCCCCCAGCCTGACCGCGACCCGCCCCCGCGCGGCCACCGTCCGCAGGCCCGAACCCGCCCCCGCCCCCGCCCCCGAGCCGGTGCCGGTGCCGGTGCCGCTGGTCGAGGTCCGCGGCCTGGTCAAGGAGTTCCGGCTGCCCGCCGCCGCGCGCGGCTCGGCCCGCACGCTGCGCGCCGTGGACGACGTCGGCTTCACCCTGCACCGCGGCCGGACGCTGGCCCTCGTCGGAGAGTCGGGCTCCGGGAAGTCCACCACCGCCCGCATGGTCCTGCGGCTGACCGACGCGACCTCCGGACGGATCCTGTTCGACGGCGCCGACGTCACCGCCGCGCGCGGAGCGGAGGCGAGAGCGCTGCGCCGACGGGCCCAGCTCGTCTACCAGAACCCGTACGCCTCCCTCGACCCGAGGTTCTCCATCGGCGAGGTCGTCACCGAACCGCTGCGCGCGTTCAAGGTCGGCGACCGCGCCTCCCGGCTCGACCGGGCCCGGGAACTGCTCGACCGCGTGGCGCTGCCGGCCTCGGTGCTGGACCGCCGCCCGGCGGAGCTCTCCGGCGGGCAGCGCCAGCGCGTCGCCGTCGCCCGGGCCCTGGCGCTCTCGCCGGACCTGGTCGTCTGCGACGAGCCGGTGTCCGCGCTCGACGTCTCCGTCCAGGCCCAGGTCCTCGACCTGCTCGCCGAGCTCCAGGCCGACACCGGGGTGGCGTACCTGTTCATCTCGCACGACCTGGCCGTCGTACGGCAGATCGCGCACGAGGTCGCCGTCATGCGGGCCGGACGCATCGTCGAGACGGGCACCGCCGACGAGTTGTTCGCCCGCCCCGCCCACCCCTACACCCGCGAACTGCTCGCGGCGATCCCCGGCCGGCGGCACGCCCCGGCCGACCGCGCGCACCAACCATCGAAGGAGCCCGCATGACCCTCCAGGACACCCCCGCCGACCTGCACGCCTTCACCCGCGACTGGGAGGAGTGGCATCGCGCGCAGGAAGCGCGGCTCGCCGATCCGCACGGCTTCCTCGCCGTCACCGGCCTGCACTGGCTCGGCGAGCGGCCCGAGCGCTTCCCCGACGCCCCGGGCGCCTGGTCGACCGGCGCCGACGGGGTCGTCGTCGTCCTCGACGACGTGCTCGACGACGGCGCGGAGCTGGTCGTCGACGGGACCCCGGTCCGGGGCGAGCGCCGCTTCGGCGTGCTGCCGGAGCGCGGCGGGGTGAACGCGGTGTGGGGCGACGCGGTGATCGAGGTCGCCAAGCGCGGCGGGCACGACATCGTCCGCCCCCGGCACCCCGACGCCCCGCTGCGCACCGCCTTCACCGGCACACCGGCCTACGCGCCGCACCCCCGCTGGTCCGTGACCGGCCGTTACACGGCGTTCGACGCGCCCCGGCCGACGACCGTGGGCGCCGCGGTCGAGGGTCTCGAACACGTCTACGACGCGCCGGGACGGATCGAGTTCGAGCTGGACGGGCGGGAGCTGGCGCTGACCGCGTTCCCCGGGCATGCCGCCGGCAGTCTGCTGGTGCTGTTCACCGACGCCACCTCCGGCGTCACCACCTACGCGGCGAACCGCGCCCTCGCGCTGGACCCGCCGGCCGCCGACGGCACGGTCGTCCTGGACTTCAACCGGGCCACGAACCTGCCCTGCGCCTACACCGATCTGGCCACCTGCCCGCTGCCGCCCGCCGAGAACCGGCTGCCCGCCGCGATCGAGGCCGGGCAGAAGCTGCCCCGCGAGCGGGGCGGTTCATGAGCGCCGGCTCCCGCGCCGCCGCCTCCGCGCAGGCCGCTCCCCGGATCGGCTACGACGGCGCCTGAATCCGTCAGCGGCATCTGGAGCACGGCGTCGGCTCGGCCGCGGTGTTCCCAGCGCCCTGAAGGGGCGCGGGGAACTGCGCGACCAGCCACGACGGCGCCGCAGCGGAACGACGGCGCAGTTGCAGGTAACGGCGTAGCGAAACGCCTGTACTCAACGTGCCTTCGGCGAAAGGCCGTTGAGAGGACCCCCTCGAGCGCTTCTTAGTTTAGGCTAACCTAAGAAACTCGGAGGGCACTGATCCGCAGGCGCGTCGTGCAGGGAGGAAGACACCCATGGGCTTGCCGGCCATCTCCTCCTATCCCATGCCGGACGGCGCCGAGCCCGCCGGGGAACAGCCCAGCAGTTGCGTCCAGCTGCCGGACGACGAGATCCCGGAGGCCGACGACGAGCCCGACGCCGCCGGGATCATCGACTCCCTCGCGCCCCGCCCCGGCGAGCACCTGCTGGGCAATGTGCGCCACAACGCCTTCCTGCGCAGCCGCCTCGAGCGGCTGCTGCGCTCGGAGGGCCGCGACCAGCTGATCGTCTGCGGGGTGTACGCGCACCTCGGCGTCCTGCTGACGGCGGCGGACGCCTTCATGAACGGCTTCCAGCCCTTCGTCGTCGCCGACGCCGTGGCCGACTTCTCGGCCGAGGAGCACTCCATGGCGCTGCGCTGGAGCGCCCGCGGCAGCGTGGTCCGCACGACGGACGCGCTGCTGCGCGATCTGCTGCTGCACCGCGGACGGCGCCAGGCGTGACCGGGACCGTGACCGCGTGACCGTCGACCTGGGCCTGCCGGAAAGGCCGTGCCCGTCCATGAATGGAGTGGCTCCGTGACTGTGACCGCCGCCCGGGAATCCCTCGGGTCCTCTCCCTGGCCGCCGGAGCTGCGCGGCAGCGTGGTCGTCGTCAAGTACGGCGGCAACGCCATGGTGGACGCGAGCCTGCAGCGCGCGTTCGCCGAGGACGTCGTGGAACTGTGGCGGGCCGGGCTGCGTCCGGTCGTCGTGCACGGCGGCGGGCCCCAGATCAGCGCCATGCTGGACCGCCTCGGCCTGGAGGTCCGCTTCGAGGCGGGGCTGCGTGTGACGACTCCGGAGACCATGGAAGTCGTCCGCATGGTGCTCACCGGGCGGGTGCAGCGGGAACTGGTGGGCTGCATCAACGCCCATGGCCCCTTCGCCGTGGGCATGACGGGCGAGGACGCGCACACGATGACCGCGCGGCGGCGGCCGGCCTGGGTGGACGGCCGCCCGGTGGACATCGGCCTCGTCGGCGACATCGTGGACGTGAACCCGGACACCGTGCGCGCCCTGCTGGACCAGGGGCGCATCCCGGTGCTGTCACCGGTGGCCCGCGGCACGGCCGGCGAGGTCTACAACGTCAACGCCGATCTCGCGGCGTCCGCGCTGGCCACGGCGCTCGACGCCGAACGGCTCGTCGTGCTCACCGATGTGGCGGGGCTGTACGCGGACTGGCCGCACAGCACCGAGGTGGTCGAGCGGCTGACCGTCACCGAGCTGGACGCGATGCTGCCGGGGCTGGCGAGCGGGATGCTGCCGAAGATGGAGGGCTGTCTGCGGGCCGTCCGGTCCGGAGTGCGCCGGGCGCAGGTCATCGACGGCCGGGAGCCGCACGCCCTGCTGCGCGGGCTCCTCGACCGGACCGGCCCCGGCACGACGGTGGTCCCGGACGACGAGCCGGAGCAGGATTCCTGACTCCTACAGGACCGGGCCGGCACCCGGGCGCGCCGCGGCGCGGTTCCAGGGACCTGGTCCAGGCGGGCGGCGCCGTCCGCGGGGACGCCGGGGTGAATCCGTGGCGCAGGAGGAGCCCGCCGCTGCCCACGGTGGCCGTGTACAGGGCCGTCAGGGACTGCGCGCCGGCCGGGTGACGACGGCGGTCATGAGCCGTGCGCCCACCCCGTCGCCCTGCCGGCGGCCCGCCACGCAGAAGAGCCGCTCGGCGCCCCAGGGGCCAGGACAGGCCCTAGCGGGCCGGGCTGCCGGTGCCGTCGATGACCGAACGGGCCTCGTCGAAGGCGGACTTGAGACCACGGTCGAGGAGCGAGTCCAGGATCTCGCCGACTCTGATCGCCGTGTTGGACAGCAGGGACGAGGTGATCCCGTGCGTGTGCTCCGTGCCGCCCTGCAGATAGATGCCGCAGTGCAGCTCGGGGTCGGTCGTGAGGCGGTAGTCGCGCTCGACCCGGACGTTGCCCGCCTCGTCGCGCAGGCAGCGGTCGGCGACCTCGCCGAGCAGGCCCAGCGGGTCGGCCTGGCTGTACCCCGTGGCGAACACCACCACGTCGGCGGCCAACGTGGCCTCCTCGCCGGTGACCAGGGATTTCACCAGGGCGTAGGCCTTGTCCGGGGTCTCCTCGACGCCGGTCAGCCGGGAGATGTTGATGAACCTCAGCCGCTCGGTGCCGAGCACTTTCTCCCGGTACATCTGCCGGTACAGGTCGTCGATCAGGTCGATGTCCACCACGGAGTAGTTGGTGTTGCCGTGGTAGTCCATCAGCCGGCGCTTGACGTCGGCGGGCGCCGCGAAGTACTCGTCGACGGCCTCCGGGTCGAAGATCCGGTTGGCGAAGCCGCTGTCGTCGGCGGGGCTGTAGCCGTAGCGGGAGAAGACCGCGCAGATCTCGGCCTCGGGGAAGCGCCGGTGCAGGTAGGCGACGCTCTCGGCGGCGCTCTGCCCGGCTCCCACGACGATGAACCGCGAGGGTGCGGTGCCCTCCAGACCGTCGACCTTCGCCAGCAGTTCGGAGTTGTGCCAGACGCGCTCGCCGCGCTCCACGCCCTCCGGCATGAGCGGACGCAGTCCGGTGCCGATGACGAGGTTGCGGGCGCGGTGGACCGCGAGCCCCTCTCCCGACCGGACCGTCACTTCCAGGTGGTCCACGGTTCCGGCGCGCTCGACCGGCGCGACGCCGACGACCTCGTGGCCGTAGGAGACCATGTCCTCGACCTTGGCGGCGGCCCACTCGAAGTAGTCGTGGAACTCCACGCGCAGCGGGAAGAGGCTCTTGTGGTTGATGAAGTCGATCAGGCGTCCCTTGCTCTGCAGGTAGCACAGGAAGCTGAACTCACTGGCCGGGTTCCGGAGCGTCACCAGGTCCTTGAGGAAGGACACTTGCATGGTCGCGTCGTCGATCAGCATCCCTCGGTGCCAGCCGAACCGCGGCTGCTGCTCGAAGAAGTGGGCGGTGACCGCCTCGTGCTCGTCGGCGCGTGCGTTGTGCTCGCTGATCGCGATCGCCATGGCCACATTGGACGGTCCGAAGCCGATGCCAATGAGGTCGTGGACCAGTGATGCGTCACCAGGCTGAACCTGTGACATGTCTCTCCCATCGTGCGGGGCAGACGCCTGTCAGGCGTGGGGAAAGTACGCAGGGTGGGCATGCCGACGGAGCGGCACACCGCTAACTTAGGTGAGCCTAAGCTAGCCTTGTGAGGCTGTCGACAGGGGGGGCGACCCGCAGACCGGCCCACCAACTGCAAGGCAATGCATGCCCATTGAAAAGTAAGGCAAGCCTTGCTTTACTTGCCGCCGGTCGGTCGCTGCCTAGAGGAGGAACCCCATGCGGGTCGTCATGTTCGGGTAGCAGACTTGGGGGCACCGCACCCTGCAAGCCCTCCTGGACTCCGAGCACGACGTGGCACTGGTCGTGACGCACAGCCGGATCTTCTACCGCGAGGGCGAGGGCGTGGTGATCGTCGCCGGCGCCGACGCCCGCACCGGGCGCAACCGGGGCCTCGCCATCACGCGCGTACGGACCGAGGAAGGCAAGGAGTTGACCGCGGCGGAGTACTTCACGTCGATGGGCGGCTACCTCACCAGCCGCCCCTGACCACCCCACCCCTGACCACCCCCACCCCTGACCACTCCACCCCCCTGACGTGTCGGCCCCAGTACGGTCCTGTGGGCCGGCCGGACGCTGCCGCCGTGCGGACCTTCCCGTCTCCGCACGGCGGCAGAGTCGTTCCCGCCGTCGAGCATGGCGTCTAGAGGTGGTAGCCGCCCGATACCTCGATGTTCTGTGCGGTGACCCAGCGGCTCTCGTCGGAGAGCAGGGTGGCGATCATCGCGCCGATGTCGTCGGGTTCGCCGACCCGGCCGAGGGCGGTCTTGGCGGCGAGGGCCGGGACGACCTCGGGGAACCGGGTGAAGGCGTCGTCGGCGATCCGGGTGCGGGTGGACCCCGGCGAGACGGCGTTGACGCGGATGCCGCGCGGGCTGAACTCCTTGGCCATGTACCGGGTCAGCACGTCCAGTCCGCCCTTCATCGAGGCGTAGGCGGAGTAGCCCGGCTCCAGTCCGGTCGTCGCCGTCGCCGAGTTGCTGCTGGTGTTGACGATGGCCCCGCCGTCCGCCATCAGGGGCAGCAGCTGCTGCGTCAGGAAGTACGGGCCCTTGAGCAGGACGCGCATGAGCCTGTCGAACATCTCCTCGGTCGTGTCCTCGATCAACGACGTCTGCGCGAAACCGGCGTTGTTGACCAGGTGGTCGAAAGTGTCGCGCTGCCAGGTGTCGCGCAGCACGTCGGTCACCGTGTCGCGGAAGGCCGCGAAGGCGCCCGCTTCGCCGACGTCCAGCGGGAGGGCGACGGCCGTGCCGCCGTCCTTCTCGATGGTGGCGACCGTCTCCAGGCCTCCTTGCGGGTTGGTGCTGTAGGTGAGGATGACTCCGGTTCCGCGTCGGGCGATCTCGATCGCGGCGCTTCGTCCGATGCCGGAGCCGGCGCCCGTGACGACGGCGACGTTCATGGTGTTCCTCCTGGTGTGCGATGCGCGAGGGTGATCGGGGGTGGGCGGTGGCGCTATGCGGTGGTGACCGGCAGCAGGAGCCGGGTCAGCCAGGCGGTGCGGGCTCGGCGGGCCGCGGCCGAGATGCGGGCCTGCGGGTACAGGGCGTCGAAGCCGTGGAAGCCGCCCGCCCAGACATGGAGTTCGGCCTGGCCGCCGGCCGCCCAGATGCGGGTGGCGTAGTCGGTGTCCTCGTCGCGGAAGACCTCGGCGGAACCGGTGTCGATGTAGGCGGTCGGCAGGCCGGAGAGGTCGTCGGCCAGCGCGGGTGAGACGGACTCGGGCACCTCCTGGCCGGTGGGGTCGCCGAGGACGGCACGCCATGCGAACGCGTTCGTCTCGCGGGTCCACACGCCGGGCTCGCCGGAGTACTGGCGGCTGGAGGTGCTGGTGTTGCGGTGGTCGAGCATGGGGCAGATGAGCAGCTGCGCGGCGATCGCCGGGGTGCCGAGGTCGCGGGCCAGCAGGGCGACCCCTGCGGCGAGGCCGCCGCCCGCGCTGGCGCCCGCGACGATGATCCGGGCGGGGTCGACGCCCAGTTCGGCGGCGTGTCCGGCGACCCACAGCAGGCCCTCGTAGCAGTCCTCGACCAGGGCGGTGCCGGTGGCCTCGGGTGCGAGCCGGTAGTCCACGGAGACCACGACCGCGCCGAACTCGTCCAGCCACTCCAGGGGGATGTCGAGCTGCGAGAAGCGGTCGCCCATGACCATCCCGCCGCCGTGCATCCAGTAGACGCAGGGTGCGCCGGTGGTGCGATCGGTGTTCGCGGGGCTGAACACCGACAGCGGGATCGAGGCGCCGTCCTTGGCGGGCACGGTGACCTCGCGCCGGTCGACCTGCCGGTGGGCGAGGAGGGGCTCGACGGGCGTCGGCGGGAGCCGGCGCAGTTGCGCGAGGATCTCCGGGCCGAGCTCGGACATGAGGGGCATGTCGGTGAGCAGCTCACGCAGTTCGGGGTCCAGGGCGGGGCGAGCCGGGGTCATGGTCGCGACCTTTCAGGGTGTGGTGGAGTGGTGGCGGACGGTCGGGTCAGAACGCGGCCTTGCCGCGGACCGGGACGTGGTCGGTGTACTCGGGCTCCCCGGCCAGCAGTCCGTCGATCCGCGCGACGATGGCCTGGGCGGCCTCGCCCGCGAAGATCCGGTGGTGGTCCGCCTCGCTGGTCCAGCCCTCGGTGACGTGGACGACGTCGGGGTCGGACGCGGAACGGGAGACGAGGTAGACGACGCAGTGTTCGCTCGCGCCGGGGCTGCCCTCGTCCAGGCCGGTCAGCAGCAGCTCGACCAGCCGGTCGCCCATTCCCGCCTTGGCGGTGAGCGCGGCGGTGAAACCGTAGGTGACGATCATTGGCTTCCCGTTTCTCGGTGATGGAGTGGAGTGATTCCATTCAACCGAGCTGACCTGCGGAAACGTTAGAACGATGCTCGCCGGTACTTGCACGATCCTCGCGGACACGGGAGCCGCAGTGCGAAGCGGTGCTGCAATGGACGCATGCACCTCGCCTACCTCGAAGAGCTGCGCAGCCTGCTGGCCCGGCACGCCCGTCCCGACTGGACCACCGCCATCGACGGCCTCCTCATCTCGAAGGTCGACCGGCCCGATCCGCCGTCCCCCTCGATGTCCGGCACGGTGCTGGCGGTCATCGCCCAGGGCGCCAAGCGACTCGCCCTCGGCGAGCGGGTGTACGCGTACGGGCCCGGGCAGTACCTGGTCGCCTCCGTCGATCTGCCGGTGACCGGGCAGTTCGTCCAGGCCGACCCCGAGAAGCCGGCGCTGGGATTCGGTCTCGTGCTGGAACCGTCCGCCGTCGCCGAGCTGCTGCTGCAGGCCGGCCCCGGGGACAGCCCCCGTGCCGGCGGGGGCGCGCCGTCGGGCATCGCCGTGAGCGACGCTCCGGCCGCGCTGCTCGACGCGGGGGTGCGGCTGCTGCGCCTGCTCGACGAGCCCCGCGACCGGGCCGTGCTGGCCCCGCTGGTCAAGCGCGAGATCCTGTGGCGGGTGATCACCGGCGAGCAGGGGGCGGCGGTTCGTCAGCTCGGGCTGGCCGACAGCAGCCTCAGCCATGTCTCCCGGGCCGTGCGCTGGATCCGCGAGCACTACGCGCAGCCCTTCCGGGTCGAGGACGTGGCACGGCTGTCCGGGATGAGCGTCTCCGCCTTCTACCGCAACTTCCAGGCGGTGACCGCGATGAGCCCCATCCAGTTCCAGAAGCAGATCCGGCTGCAGGAGGCCCGGCTGCTGCTCGCCACCCACCCGGGCGATGTCACCGGGGTCGGCCACCGCGTCGGCTACGACAACCCGTCGCAGTTCAGCCGGGAGTACCGCCGCCAGTTCGGCGCGCCGCCCAGCCAGGACGCCGCCCGGCTGCGTGAGGCCGTGCGCACCCCGGCCGGCGTCCTCCCCTGAGCCGGCCGGGGGCCCCGGCCGACTCGCTCCGCAAAGGTGCTGAGCAACGGTCCGACCTGTGGCGTTCCAAGGAATCACCAAGCCCGTCGACCCCCGCCCCGGGCAGGTCTATCGTCGCCACCGTGTGCCAGAGCGGGGCAGAACGGCCGGTGATGATGCCGCAGGACGAGGCCGTGATCGGCTGCACGGGGACGGTGCTCGTCGGAACCCGCGGTGCCGCGGGCCCCGGCGAGATCCTGGTGCGGGTCCGGGGCGGCTCCGAGACGTTTCTCGCCTGGTCGGAGGATCCGCTGCCGACGGGGACGACGGTGCTCGTGATCGAGTCGCGCGGCTGCCGTGCGGTCGACGTCGTCGTGTGGGCGGATCCGTTGGACGCGCTCGGCGATCTCGCCGACGCAGACTGAGGAGCAGACACAGACATGTTCGGTTACCGCGTTCCCGCTCCCGACGAGGCGATGCTGATCTCGGGGGGCCGGCGGGGACTGGGGGGCGCGCCGTTCCGAGTGGTGACGGGGCACGGCAAGTTCGTGCTCCCGATCTTCCGGAAGACCCGTTTCCTGACCCTGTCGCTGTGCGAGTCCGAGGTCACCGAGACCTGTGTGACCCGGCAGGGCATAGCGCTGCACGTCCGCGCGGTCATCGCGTTCAAGGTCGGCAACGACCACGAGAGCATCATCAACGCGGGCCAGCGCTTCCTCTCCGACCAGGACCAGATGGCGGTGCTGACCGGGCGGATCTTCGCCGGCCATCTGCGGTCGATCATCGGCTCGATGACGGTCGAGGAGATCGTCACCGAGCGGCAGAAGCTCGCCGCGGAGGTCCTGGACACCTCCAAGACCGAGATGGCGAAGATCGGTCTGACGGTGGACTCGCTGCAGATCCAGTCGATCGACGACGGCGACACCGGTTACATCGACGCGATGTCGGCGCCGCACAAGGCGGCCATCCAGCGGCAGGCCCAGATCGCGCAGGCGCAGGCCACCCAGGCGGCGGCCGAAGCGGAGCAGGAGGCGGCCCGTAAGCAGGCCGAGTACGCCCGGCAGACCGCGATCGTCAAGGCGGAGTACTCGGCCGAGGTGAACCGCGCCGAGGCCGAGGCCGCGCAGGCCGGACCGCTGGCCCAGGCGCACGCCCAGCAGGAGGTGCTCGCCGCCCAGACCGAACTGGCGCTGCGCCAGGCCGAGCTGCGCCAGCAGCAGCTGGTCGCCGAGATCGTGAAGCCCGCCGAGGCCGAGGCCGAGCGGATCAGGGTGCTGGCCGCCGCCGACGCCCAGCGGATGAAGATCCAGGCCGAGGCGGCCGCCTCCTACGACCGGGTGGCGCTCGACCGGATGCTGATCGACCAGCTCCCGCAGATCGTGAAGGAGGCCGCCGGCGGGCTCGCCGGGGCCAACGTCAACGTCCTCAACGGCGCGGACGGCCTCGGCGAGATCGCCGCCGGTCTGGTGTCCCAGGGCCTGACGATCCTCGACTCGGTCCGCCAGAACCTGAACGGCGACTCGACCGAGGGCCGCCGCCCCGAGGAGGGCGGCGGCAACGGCGTGCTCGAACTGCGCGCGGGCCGGGGGAAGAAGTCGTCCGACGACGGCCCGGTCGACGTCGAGTAGGCGCTGCCGCAGTGCCGCGAACCTGCCGTCGCTAGCGCAGGGCTCCCTTCGTGGCGTCGGCGATGAAGCCGCGGGCGAAGAAGGTGAACACCAGCACCAGCGGGATGACGGACAGGAGCACTCCGGCCATCACCATGCTGTAGTCGGTGGAGTGACCGGCGTACAGCTGGGCCAGCGCCACCTGGAGGGTGAGCCGGTCGGGGTTGACCAGCATCACCAACGGCAGGATGTAGTCGTTCCAGGCGGCGATGAAGGTGTAGATGCCGAGGAACGCCAGCGCCGGCCGGACGCACGGCAGCACCACGTGCCAGTACTGGCGGAAGAAGCCGGCGCCCTCCATCCGGGCCGCGTCCAGCAGCTCGTCGGGGACGCTGGTGCTGGTGTACTGGCGCATCCAGAAGATGCCGAAGGCGTTGGCCGCGGCGGGCACGATCAGCGCCTTGAGCGTGCCCAGCCAGCCCAGCTGCACCATGATCTCGTACTGCGGGATGATCGCCAGCTGGGTCGGCAGGATGTACATCGACAGCAGGATGCCGAACAGGATCTTCTTGCCGGGGAAGTCGTACTTGGCGAAGGCGAAGGCCGCCAGGGAGTCGAAGAACAGCACGAGCACGGTCGTGCAGACCGCCACGATCACCGTGTTGAACAGCGACCCGAAGAAATCCATCTTGTCGAACAGGTGCTGGACGTTGGTGACCAGGTTGTCGCCGAACCACAGCTTGGGCGGGTAGCTGTAGATGTCCTGCGAGGTGTTCGTCGCCATGACGACGATCCAGTAGAACGGGAACACCGAGATGACGACGCCGGTCATCAGGATGGCGTGGACGGCCAGACCCCGGGCGCGCTTCCGATTGAGGCTGTTCACGACCGTCGCTCCTTACGCTGCACCAGGCGCCAGTTGACGACGACGATGAGCAGGATCAGCAGGAAGAAGGCCCAGACGATCGCGGCCCCGTAGCCGAAGTCGTTGTTGTCGAAGGCCTGGTGGTAGAAGTACAGCAACGTGGTCAGACCGGCCTGGCCCGGACCGCCGGAGTTGGGGTTGGTGGACGCGTCGCTGCCGAACAGCACCTGTGGTTCGGTGAAGCTCTGCAGACCGGTGACGGTGGAGATCACCACGGTGAACAGGATGATGGGCCGCAGCAGCGGGATCGTGATGGAGAAGAAGATCCGGACCGGGCCGGCGCCGTCCATCCGGGCGGCCTCGTAGAGCTCCGAGGGGATCGCCTGGAGGCCGGCGAGGTAGATGATCGCGTTGTAGCCGGTCCACTGCCAGGTCATCAGGGCGGCGATCACCAGCTTGATCGTCCACTCGTTGCTCATCCAGGGCACGGCCGACAGGTGCAGTGACTTCAGGATGGCGTTGATCAGGCCGAAGTTGTTGCTGAAGACCGCGCCGAAGAAGATCGCGATGGCCACCAGCGAGGTGATGCTGGGGATGAACAGGGCGACCCGGTAGAACGCGGTGAGCCGCTTGGTGGAGTTCACCAGCACCGCGAGCACCAGCGCCAGGATCAGCATCGGCACCGTGGACAGCACCCAGATGACCAGGGTGTTGCGGATGGACATCCAGAAGACGGGGTCGTCCCAGAGGAAGCGGAACTGCTGGAACCCGACGAACTCCATGTCCCCGATGCCGTCCCACTTGTGGAACGCCAGGAACACGGTGTAGAGCACCGGGAAGAGCATGAAGACCGAGAAGAGCAGGTAGTACGGGGAGATGGCCAGGTACTGCGGCCAGTACCTGGTGGCCCGCCGCCGGGGCCCGGGCCGGGCCCCGGCCGACACCGGCCGGATCCGGCGGCCGGGCCGGCCCGGACCGCCGCTGGGGCGGTCTCGGGCCGGCCGGCCGACGGGTCCGGCGTCGGGTCCGGGGGACGGTCCGGGGGCGGCCGGGCCGGCTACCGGGCTTGACGACATGTCACTTCACTCCCTGCCGCTGGGCGATCTTCTTGGCCTGGCTGACGGCGTCCTTCCAGGCCGTGTCCGGGTCCTTGCCCTTGGCCTCGATGCTGGTCAGCTCGCTGTAGTAGGGAGCCGAGACCGCCGCGTCGGCCGGGGCCTCGTAGGCGGCGGGGATCTTCTCGGCCGCCGGGCCGAAGATCTCGATGGTCTTCTGGCCGCCGAAGAAGGCGTCGCCGCCGGTCAGCGCGGGGAGTTTGTAGGCGGCCGGGGCGGTCGGGAACAGGGCCGCGTCGGTGAAGCCGCGGGCCTGGTTCTCGGGGCTGAGGATCCAGCTGATGATCTTGAAGGCCTCTTCGGGGTTTCCGCTGGTCGCGGGGATGGCCAGGAAGGACCCGCCGAGGTTGGACGGCCCGCCCGGCAGGCTCGCCACCCGCCACTTGCCCTTGGTGCCCGGGGCCGCGTTGCTGATGTCCAGCGCGTGCCAGGCGGCGCCGATCTCGGTGCCCAGGGTGCCGGCGCCGATCGCCGCGTTCCAGGTGTTGTCGTTGATCTTGGCGTCGATGCCGAGGGTGTAGGGCTTGACCGCGGTGGTCCAGGCGGTGCGGATGTGGTCCTGGTCGCCGATGAACTTGCCGTCCTCGTCGATGAACCGCTGGGTTCCCTGGCCGACGACCATGGTGAAGACCGAGCCGATGTTGTTGACCAGGAAGGTTTTGGGCACGGCCTTGTGCAGCTCGACGCCGGCCTTGAAGTAGTCCTCCCAGGTGCCCAGTTGGGCGGTGACCTGGGTGGGGTCGGTGGGCAGTCCGGCCTGCGCGAAGAGGTCCTCGCGGTAGAAGGTGGCGCAGGGGCCGATGTCGATCGGGAAGCCGATGAGCTTGCCGTCCTGGGTGGTGGCCTGCTTCAGCTTCCATGACAGGTAGTCCGGGACCAGCTTGTCCGCGCCGACGGTCTTCAGATCGACGAAGCGGTTCGCGTTCGGTAGGAAGGAGGCGATGTCCTCGCCCTTGATCCCGGTGATGTCCGGGGCGGACTGCGCCGCCCGCAGGCCGGTGAGCAGCTTGGTCTTGAAGTCGCCGCCGACCACGGAGGTCTTGAGGCTGATCTCGGAGAAGTGCGTCTTGGCGTCCGCGACGACCTTGTCGCTCAGGCCGCCGGCCCAGTACCAGAGGCTCAGATTTTTGCTGTCCTTGCTGCCGCTCGACCCGGAGCCGCCGCACGCTGCGGTGGCGCCGGCCGCGGCGGCCGTGAGTACGGCGGCCTGGAGGAATCGTCTGCGGGAAAGGTCCACGGTCTTCTCCTAGTTTTCGGCACGTCAAAGAGGGGACTGGGGCGCGGCGGGGGCCGGATGGCCGAAGGGCATCGGCGTGTGGTGAACCCTTCGGCCACCCGGGGCTGTTGACCTGGTCCTCTCAGACGGTGCCGATGCGTTCATGGCGGCACAATGCGCCGTTCATCCGCTTCGGCCGACCGGAGTGGGGTCCGGACCTGGCGCTGAATTACGCAAGAGAGTGCACCGGGTGCGCAGCTTTGACAAGGGTCAAGCACGTATCGAGACATTCATGCGTGACTTTGCTTGAGTTTGGCGAGTTCGCGAGTATGGTCTGCCGCATGCTCCCTGACCGAAGACATCAGCTGATCCTGCGTGTCCTCCGTGCCGACGGGCCCACCTCGGCGGTCGCCCTGGCCGAGAAGGTCGGGGCCAGCCAGGCCACCATCCGGCGCGACCTCGTCCAACTGGAGGAGGAGGGCCTGCTCAAACGCGTCTACGGCGGCGCCGCGCCCGTGCTGGGCGAGGACGATCCGTTCGCCGACGTGGCCGCCGTCCGGGTCGAGGCGAAGGACGCCCTCGCGGCCTGGTGCGCAAACCTCGTCATGGACGGCGAGACGGTGCTGCTCGACATCGGCACCACCGCCCACCGGGTGGCGCGTCATCTGCACGGCCGGTCCCTGACCGTGATCACCAGCAATCTCGCCGTCTACGAGGAGCTCCAGGACGACAAGGACGTCCAGTTGATCCTGTTGGGCGGAGTGGTCCGGCGCGACTACCGCTCGCTGGTGGGCTTCCTGACCGAGGACAACCTGCGGCAGATCCACGCCGACCGGCTGTTCCTCGGCACCAGCGGGCTGCGCCCCGACGGGCAGGTGCTGGACACCACCGCCGTCGAGGTGCCCGTCAAGCGGGCGATGATCGCCGCGAGCGCCCAGGTGGTGCTGGTGGCGGACGCCGGCAAGTTCCCGGGCACCGGCATGGCCCGGGTGTGCGGACCGGAGGAGCTGGACATCGTGGTGACCAACGCGCCTGGGGACGAGAAAACCTGTAATCGACTGCGTGAAGCGGGAGTTGAGGTGGTCGAAGTATGAGACTCACGATCCTGGGCGGCGGCGGCTTCCGGGTCCCGCTGGTCTACCGCGCGCTGCTGGGCGACCGCGGCGCGGGCCGCGTCACCGAGGTGACCCTGTACGACCTCGACGCCTCCCGGCTGGCCACCATCCACAAGGTCCTCGCCGACCAGGCCGCCGGGCACCCGGACGCCCCCGTCGTCACCGTGACCACGGACCTCGACGAGGCGGTCACCGGCGCCGACTTCGTGTTCTCGGCCATCCGCGTCGGCGGGCTCGGCGGACGCGCCGCCGACGAGCGGATCGCCCTGGAGGAAGGCGTCCTGGGCCAGGAGACCGTCGGCGCGGGCGGCATCTCCTACGGGCTGCGCACGGTCCCGGTGGCGGTGGAGATCGCCCGCCGGGTCGCGGCCCTGGCGCCCGACGCCTGGGTGATCAACTTCACCAACCCCGCCGGCATGGTCACCCAGGCCATGACGGCCCACCTCGGCGACCGCGTGATCGGCATCTGCGACTCCCCGGTGGGTCTCGGCCGCCGGGCGGCCGGCGCGATCGGCGCCGACCCGGCCCGCGTCCGCCTGGACTACGTCGGGCTCAACCACCTCGGTTGGCTGTGCGGCATGTACGCCGACGGCCGGGACCTGCTGCCGACGCTGTTCGCGGACGAAACGGCCCTGACCTCCTTCGAGGAGGGCAAGCTCTTCGGCGCCGAACTGCTGCGCACGCTCGGGGCGTTGCCCAACGAATACCTGCACTACTACTACTTCAACCGCGAGTCGGTCGGCTCCGCACTGGCCGCCGAGCAGACCCGGGGCGCGTTCCTGCACTCCCAACAGCAGCATTTCTACGACTCCTTGGGCACGGCCGCGGGCGCACCGCCCGGCGCGCGGGCCGCCTGGAACGCCTGGGACGCCACCCGGCTGGAGCGCGAGATCACCTACATGGCCGAGAACCGGGACGCCGTCGGCATGGGCGAACGCGACTCCTGCGACCTGGAGTCGGGCGGCTACGAGCAGGTGGCCCTCGCCCTGATGCGGGCCATCGCCCTGGACGAGCGCGTCTCCCTCATCCTCAACGTCCGCAGCCGCGGCCGGATCGACGTCCTCGATGACGACGACGTCGTCGAGGTCCCCTGCCATGTCGACGCCAACGGCGCCCGGCCCATCGCCGGCGCCCCGCTGCCCGACCACGGCAAGGGTCTGGTGTGCGCGGTCAAGGCCGTCGAGCACGCCGTCATCCACGCCGCCGCCACCGGCGAACGCGCCCACGCGGTCAAGGCGTTGACCATCCATCCGCTGATCGACTCCTACGCCGTCGCGAAGCGGCTCCTCGACGCCTACCAGCGCCACTTCCCCGAACTCGGCTACCTGGTCCGCGGCTGACGCTGCCCCTGCGGACCGACCTGGTTGCCCTGTCGTACCCCGACCCGCCAGTAGGGGGGCAAGCCGGGGATTACGAAACCTTGTTGCGGTATTCTCGCGCCGAGATGTACCACGCGAGACACCGGGATTTTGATGCCTGACCAGAACCGCAGCAGGTCTGACGAGTTGGCCTACGCGGCGGCGGGCATGGAACCGCCGCCGGTGGTCCCGTTGCGCAAGAGCGACCCCGCGCAGGTCGGCCCGTACCTCCTGCTGTCGGTGCTCGGCAGCGGCGGAATGGGCCGCGTCTACCTCGGCCGGGACACCACCGGCGGCACCGGCCGGGCCGCGGTCAAGGTGGTCCGGCCCGAGTACGCGGACGACCCGCTGTTCCGCAGGCGCTTCGAGCGCGAGATCAGCGCGCTCGGCCGGGTCCAGGGGGCGCACACCGCGCGCCTGCTGGGCAGCGGCAGCGACGAGGGCCTGGTGTGGGTGGCCACCGAGTACATAGCCGGGCCCACGCTCGCCGAGGCCGTCGACGCGCGTGGACCGCTGGACGCCGAGGGCGCCTGGCGGCTGGTGGCCGACCTGGGGCGGGCGGTCGAGGCGGTGTGGCGGCAGGGCATCGTCCATCGCGATCTCAAGCCGTCCAATGTGATCCTCGGGGCCGACGGCGCCCGGGTGATCGACTTCGGGGTCGTCCAGGCCACCGACAGCACCTCGATCACCGCCACGGGCCAGAACGTCGGCACCCCGGCCTTCATGTCCCCGGAGCAGGTCCGGGGCAAGGAGGTGACGGCCGCGTCCGACGTCTTCTCGCTGGCCTGCACCCTCGCGTACGCCGTCGCGGGGACGCCGCCGTTCGGTCAGGGCAGCGGCGTCGACGTCCTGCACCGGGTCGCCTTCGATCCGCCGCAGGAGAACGTCCTCGAAAAGGTCGCGGCCGTCGACGCGGACCTGGCCGCGTTCGTCCGCGCCTGTCTGGACAAGGACCCCGAGCTACGGCCCGCGCCGGACGTCGTCTTCCGGACGGCCATCGGCCAGCAGCTGTCCGGCCCGGCCGCGAGCCCGCCCCGGCCCTCCCGGGGCGTGAGCTTCGCACGACTGCCCGACGCACCCCACGCGCCCGACCCGTCGCCCTCCCCCGCGCCCGTCGAGCCGTCCGTCACCTCTGCCGCCCCTGCCACACCCCTTACGCCCTCCACGCCCGTCACGCCCGGCGCGCCCGGCGCGACTGGTGCCAGTAAGCGAAGAAAGAGGCTGCTGGTCGCCGCGGCGGTGGCCGCCGTGCTCGCGCTGACCGCCGGGGGCGTCACCGCGGCGATGCTGGCCCAGGACGACGACGAGACCACGGCAGCCGATTCGGGGCCGCAGGCCGCCCCGTCCGCTTCCGTGATCGGCGACCCGGCCTCGACGCCCGGCACCTCGTCCTCGGCGAACTCGGAGGCCTCGCCCACCCGCATCGAGGTTTCCAAGAGCCCGCAGAAGTCGCAGTCCACGGTGCCCACCCCCGAGGCCGCGGTCTCGGACATCCGGGCCGCGGGCTGCGCGGACCAACTCGCCTCGGGGGCCCGGGGCGCGTGCGTCAAGGTCCTGCAGACCCTGCTCAACGGCTACGGCCTCCAGGTCACGGTCGACGGGAACTTCGGCGCGACGACGCTCGCCGCGGTCAAGGTCTTCCAGACCGCGGCCGGGATCAGCGCCAGCGGCGAGGTCGACGCGCAGACCAAGTCGCTCCTGTACAGCCGCCCGCGCGGACCGGTCAGGACCGGCAGCCTCACCGTCACGCAGAACGTCAACGGCCAGGAGGTGCCCCGCTGTCTGGACGCGGACACCGGCAGCTCGGGCCGGACGATCCAGGTCTGGACGTGCGCGAGCACCGGCAACCAGACATGGGCGCTGTATCCGGTGCCCGGGCAGAGCGCCCATTACGTCCTGGTCAACCGGGACAGCCACCTCTGTCTGACCTCCGACGGCAGCGCGCAGAACGGCCAGGGGATCCGCGGCGCCGACTGCGCCGGCCGGACCTCGCAGAAGTGGAAGCTCGGGGCCGCCGGCCCGGCCGGCGGCACGCAGCTGGTCAGCGTCCCGGACGGCTTCTGCCTGGACGCGGAGGCCTCCGGCTCGGGCCAGGACGGTCAGCGGATCCAGGGCTGGGCGTGCGCGGGCAACGGCAACCAGTCGTGGGCCTGGCGCTAGGGCGTGTTTCGAAAGTCCCGTCTGCCCGGCGACGCCTGGCACGCACGCTCGCCGCGTTGTCGGGATCGCCCCGATACATCCAGTATCGGGG
>NZ_JBSFEV010000052.1:0-50787 GCF_053594615.1 Streptomyces sp. NPDC001858 | reverse complement strand
GCGCTCCGCTGGAGGTGCCGCGATGTGCCGTCGTTCGGCTGCGGCGCCGTCGTGGCCGGTCGCGCAGTTCCCCGCGCCCCTTCAGGGCACCTCTGACGAGCACGGGGAGTGGGTATGCGTCGGTCGGCGTACCGTCGTAACTGTGGACGTCGCTGCGGACCGACTCGTGTCCTGTGCCACGCGTGAGGTCCGACTCCGCGCGGACCGGCTGATCGACGACGTGCAGCAGGCGCTGCGGCGCGAGGTGCCCGACATCTGGGACGACCCGGACATCGCCCGGCTGATGGCGGAGAGCGTCGCCGAGCACATCCTCGTCGCCCTGGCCGGCCTGGAGGACGGCGTCGAGCCGAGCCTGCTGTCGACCTCCGCCATCGACCTGGAACGCACCCGCCGGGTGGCCCGGCGCGGATCGCCGCTCAGCGTGATGCTGCGCTCGTTCCGGCTCGGGCAGGGCGTCGTCCTCGACCGGCTGCTGGCCGAGCTGCCCAAGCTCACGGACGACGTCGAGCTGCTCAGCACGGCGGCCCGCCAGCTGGTCGAGACGGCCACCGGGTACGTCGACCGGCTGTCGGAGCAAGGGGTGGCGACCTACCAGGAGGAGCGGGACCGGCGTCTGCGGTGGCGGCTGTCGGTGGTCAACGACGCCGGCCTGCGCATCGGCACCACCCTCGACATCGTCCGCACCACCGAGGAGCTGGCCGACCTCGCCACCGAGTACTTCGCCGACCTCGTCACCGTCGACCTGCTCGACTCCGCGCTGCGCGGACACGACACGCAGGCGCAGGGCCCACTGGTGCTGCGCCGCGTCGCCCAGCGGGCGGCCGAGGGCGTCCCGGAACCGGCGATCCGGCCGCAGCAGCTGCACACCTGGCCGGACGGCACACCGCCGGCGCGCGCCCTGCTCACCGGACGGCCGGTCCAGCACCGCTCCGGCCCGGCCGGCGCCGCCCACGCGACGCTGGCAGTGCCGCTGCGCGCCCGCGACTCCGCCCTGGGCATCGCCCAGTTCGTCCGCCACCGCAACGCCGGCGCCTTCGACGACGAGGACCTGCTCCTCGCCCAGGAGATCGCCGCGCGGGCGGCGGTGGCCGTCGACAACGCCCGCCGCTACACCCACGCCCGCAGCGCCGCCCTCACCCTCCAGCGCAGCCTGCTCCCGCGGCACACCGCGCGGCAGTCGGCCGTCGACATCGCCTGCCGGTATCTGCCCGCCGGCGGCCAGGCCGGCGTGGGCGGCGACTGGTACGACGTCATCCCGCTCTCCGGCGCCCGGGTCGCCCTGGTGGTGGGGGACGTCGTCGGCCACGGCATCCACGCCGCGGCCACCATGGGCCGGCTGCGGACCGCGGTGCGCACCCTGGCCGACATCGACCTGCCGCCGGACGAGCTCCTGACGCATCTGGACGATGTGGTCCTGCGGCTGTCGGCCGAGGCCTCCAGCGACCCGGAGCCGGGGACCGACACCGACGGGGACGCGGCGCAGGCGGGCGGGACGGTCGTGGCGCCGGGCGGGCAGGAGGGCGGCGAGGAGATCGGCGCGACCTGTCTGTACGCCGTCTACGACCCCGTCGCCGGCCGCTGCACGCTCGCGCGCGCCGGGCACGTGGTGCCCGTCGTGGTGGCCCTGGACGGCACCGCCGACCTCCTCGAACTCCCCGCCGGCCCCCCGCTGGGCCTCGGCGGCCTGCCGTTCGAGGCGGCGGAGATCGACCTGCCCGAGGGCAGCGTCCTCGCCCTCTACACCGACGGCCTGATCGAGGCCCGCGACCACGACGTCGAGACCGGCCTCGCCCTGCTCCGGGAGACCCTCGCCGCGCCGGCCCCCTCGCTGGAGGCCACCTGCGACGCCGTCCTCGACGCCCTGCTGCCGAGCCGCCCGGAGGACGACGTCGCCCTGCTCCTGGCCCGGACCCGCATCCTCGGCGGCGATCACGTCGTCAGCTGGGAGCTGGACGCCGATCCGGCCGCCGTCTCCCAGGCCCGCTCCGACGTCGCCCGGCAGCTCGGCGTCTGGGGGCTCGAAGAGCTCTCCTTCACCGCCGAACTGGTGGTCAGCGAACTGGTCACCAACGCCGTCCGCTACGGCCGGGCGCCCATCCTGCTGCGTCTGATCCACGACCGTTCCCTCCTGTGCGAGGTCTCCGACGCCAGCAGCACCACCCCGCATCTGCGCCGGGCCCGGGTGTTCGACGAGGGCGGCCGCGGCCTGCTGCTGGTCGCCCAGCTCGCCGAGCAGTGGGGAACGCGCCACTCCCGGGGCGGCAAGACGGTCTGGGCCGAACTGGGCGACTCCGCCGGCCTCCCGGCCTGGGAGGTCGGATGACCGACAGAACAGAGCGAGAGACAGAGCGAGAGACAGAAGGGACCGGACAGATGAGTGTGACCAGCGTGGACAAGGATTTCGAGCATCTGACCCTCACCCTGATCGCCGACTTCCCGGCCGCGACCGACCAGGTCTGGCAGCTGTGGGCGGATCCCCGTCGGCTGGAGCGCTGGTGGGGGCCGCCGACCTACCCGGCGACCGTCGAGAAGCACGATCTGACGCCGGGCGGCGAGGTCACCTACTTCATGACGGGCCCCGAGGGCGACGAGCACCACGGCTGGTGGCACGTCACCTCCGTCGCCGCGCCCTCGTCCCTGGAGTTCACCGACGGCTTCGCCGACGACCATGGAAACCCGAGCCCCGGTATGCCGACCACCACCATCCACACCGAGCTGACCCCGCACGGGGACGGCACCCGGATGGAGATCCGGTCCGCCTTCGGCGATCGGGACCAGATGCAGCAGCTGGTGACCATGGGCATGGAGGAGGGCCTCAAGGAGGCGGTCGGCCAGATGGACAAGCTCCTCGGCGAGTGACGACGAGCGACGTCGAGCGACAGCGCATGACGGCGCGTGACGGCGACTCTCAGGGAATCTCCTGCTCGGCCCAGATGATCTTTCCGTCGGCCGTGTACCGGGCTCCCCACCGATGGGCGAGCTGAGCCACCAGGAAGAGGCCGCGGCCCCCCTCGTCCATGATCCGGGCATGTCTCAGCCGCGGGGCCGTGCTGCTGGCGTCGGCGACCTCGCAGGTCAGGCGTGCGTCGTACAGCATGCGCAGCCGGATGGGCGGCGTGGCGTGGCGGACGGCGTTGGTGACCAGTTCGCTCACGATGAGCTCGGAGGTCATGGCCAGCTCCCCCAGTCCCCAGTCCGTCACCTGGCGGGTCGCCCGGGCGCGGACGTCGGCGACGGCGGCCGGGTCCGCGGGCACCTCCCAGGAGACGACGCGGTCGGCGTCCAGGGCGTGGGTGCGGGCCATGAGCAGGGCGATGTCGTCGGGCTGGGGCACCGGCACGAGCTGTCGCACGGCCGAGGTGCACAGCTCGGCCAGCTCGGCCGACGCGGTGTCGGACCGGGCCAGCAGCTCGCCGAGGCGGGACATGCCCCGCTCCAGGTCGCGGTCGGCGCCCTCGATGAGGCCGTCGGTGTAGAGGCCGATCAGGCTGTTCTCGGCGAGTTCGATCTCGGTGGCCTCGAACGCCATCCCGCCCAGCCCCAGCGGGGGCCCGGCCGGGGGCTCCGGGAACGACACCTGCCCGTCGGGGGCGACGACGACCGGCGGCGGGTGTCCGGCCCGGGCCATCGCACACCGGCGGGTGACCGGGTCGTAGACGACGTACAGACAGGTCGCCCCGATGAAGGCGGTCGTGCTCTGCCGGTCTGCCGGGTCCGTCGCGTCGTCGCTGCGCTCCACGCTCAGCCGGAGCACGAGGTCGTCGAGGTGGGCCAGCAGCTCGTCGGGCGGCATCTCCATGTCGGCGAGGGTCTGCACGGCGGTGCGCAGTCGGCCCATGGTCGCGGCGGCGGCGATGCCGTGCCCCACCACGTCGCCGACGACGAGACCCACCCGTGCCCCGGACAGCGGGATCACGTCGAACCAGTCGCCGCCGACGCCGTCCGTGGGGTCCGCCGGCAGATACGAGGAGGCCACCTCCAGCGCCGTGCCGCCCGCCAGGGCGTGCGGCAGCAGGCTGCGCTGCAGGGTGACCGCCGCCGTGTGCTCACGGGTGTACCGGCGGGCGTTGTCCACGCACAGCGCCGCCCGCGCCACCAACTCCCGGGCCAGCAGGACGTCGTCGGGCCGGAACGACACCGGATTGAGCGAGCGTACGAAGGTGGCGAGGCCGAGGGCGGTGTTGCGGGCCCGCATGGGCACGGAGATGAGGGAGTGCAGTCCGAAGGCGCGGATGCTCTCGGCCCGTTCGGGCTGTTCGGTGGCCCACAGCCGGTCGGACGGGTCGAGCACGGGGATGAGGATCGGCTCGCCGTGGAGGAGCAGGTTCGCGTCGTGCGGCGGCGGCAGGAAGTCCACCCGGTCGCCGACGCGGGCCACCGCCTCCGGACAGCCCTCCCGCACCGATCTCATCCCCGCGCGGCGCATCTCCGGCCGGGCGGGGGCCGGTCCGGCGTCGGTCAGCCAGGCGCCGTGCCCTTCGGTGCTGAGCACCGGCTCCAGGAGGTCGACGATGACGAAGTCGGCGAAGCGGGGGACGGCGAAGTCGGCGAGTTCCTGCGCCGTGCGCATCACGTCCAGGGTCGTGCCGACGCGGGTCCCGGCCTCGTTGACCAGCGCCAGCAGCTGTCGCGCGTTCCACCGCTCGGTGACGTCCTGGACCATGTAGCACACCCCGGTGACGGAGTCGTCGACGCCCGTCAGGGGGAAGAAGGACGTCGAGTAGGCATGCTGCCGGTGGGGATCGGCCCAGCTCCAGCCCAGGTACTCGTAGTCGGTGACCGGAGCGCCGGTCTCCAGGACCTTGCGCATCAGCCCCTCCAGGGTGACCGCCTGGAGCCCGGGGAGCAGTTCGCTGAGCCGTCGGCCCAGCCGCTGTTCGCGGGGGACGCCGCCGAAGCGTTCCAGCGTGTCGTTCAGCCAGACGTACCGCAGCCCCGGATCCATCACCGCCATCCCGACCGGGGCCCGGGTCAGGAACCCGTCGAGGACGGACCGGCCCGCCGCCCAGGGCCGGCTCTGCTCGCGTGCCGAGAGCAGAAAGCACTCCTCGTCGCCGATCCGGAAGGACGCGGAGACCCGCAGGTCGACCTCGACGGTACGGCCGTCGCGGTGCCGCAGGCCGATGACACCGCTCCACCCCATGCCCGCCCGGCACCGCGCGGCGACGGCGGCCACCCGGGCCGGGTCGCGGGCCATCGCCGTCAGGGCCGCCGCGGAGCGGCCGACCACCTCCGACGGCGGGCGGCCGAGCAGCGCCTGCGCGCCTCGCGTCCAGCCGACGACGACGCCGTCAGCGGAGAGGATCGCCGCCGCGTCGGTGGACGCGTCGAGGAGATCCGGTGCCCCCGCGGGCGCAGGGGCCTCGCCTTCGGCCGGGGCTTCGGCCGTGGCGGCGGCCTCGGCTCCGGCCTCGGGAGCTTCTCGCGCAGAATCCGCAGAATCCATGGGTGCCGTCCTCTACACGACCATGGTCCTGCTTGTCCGCCCGATGCGCACGGCGCCGCCGGACCGCCCTCCCGGGAGCACCCCGCTACCGGACCGGCCGGGCGAGGCGCAGCATGGAGGTGCTGGAGGAGGATCCGCGATGACAGCCGAACCCATCCGGTCCGAAGGCGACCCGTACCGTCCCGGGGCGCCCCCGCCCACCGGTCTGCTGGACATGCTGAGCGTGGCCGCCATGGTCGTCGACGCCGACGGACGCATCGTTTTCTGGACCCCGCAGGCGGAGGATCTGTTCGGGTACACCGCGCAGGAGGCCCTCGGGAAGTACGCGGCGCGGCTGTTCATCCACCCCGAGCATCTGAAGTCGGTGGTGCGGCTGTTCACGGAGGTGCTGGAGACGGGCCGGAGCTGGGCCGGCGCCTTCCCGATCCGGCACAAGGACGGCAGCAGCCGGCTGATGGAGTTCCGCAACATGCGGCTCCAGGACGACCTCGGGGGCGTCTACGCGCTGGGCATCGCCGCCGACCACGGCCTGCTCCAGCGCCTGGAGACGGATCTGGCCCTGTGCGAGCGGCTGATCAACCAGTCCCCGATCGGGCTGGCCCTGCTGGACCCCGAACTGCGCTACGTCCTGGTCAACCCGGCGCTGGAGCGCATCGACGGCATCCATGCCGAGGACCACGTCGGCCGTCTCCTCAGGGAGACCCTGCCGCTGCCCGACGTGGACACGATCGAGTCGGCGCTGCGCCAGGTGCTCACCACCGGCACTCCGCTGCTCGACCAGTACCACGTGGGCCGGCCGCAGACCGATCCCGAGCACGAGCACGCCTGGTCCCTGTCCTTCTACCGGCTGGAGGACCCCGGCGGGCGGATCCTGGGCGCGGCCGCCTCGGTCGTCGACGTCACCGAACGGCACCGCGCGGCCGCCGAGGCCGACCGGGCCCGGCGCCGACTCGCCCTCATCGCCGAGGCCTCCACCAAGGTCGGCACCACGCTGGAGGTGGAGCGGACCGCGCACGAGCTGGCCGAGATCGCCGTCCCCCAGCTCGCCGACGTGGTCGCCGTGGACGTCCTGGACTCCGCGCTGGCCTGCCGCCGCTCCCGTCGGCCGGACAACGGCCCGGAGCTGTTCCGCGCCCTCGCGCTCAAGGCGAGCCACCCCACGGTGGCGCTGCGCGCCGCCGACCCTCCCGGCGACCTCGCCGCCTACGACGGCGACCGGCTGGTCACCCTGTGCGTGCACACCGGGCGGCCGGTCCTGGTGCGGCATGTCGGCGACCGGGATCTGCGCCGCATCGCCCGGGACGCGGAGGCGGGCTCGCTGCTGGCCCGGGCCGGGGTGCACTCGTATCTCGCCGTGCCGTTGATCGCGCACGGCGAGGTGCTCGGCGCCTTCGACCTCAAGCGCACCCGCAACCCGCTGCCGTTCGACGAGGACGACGTCATCCTCGCCAGTGAGCTGGCCGGGCGGGCGGCCGTGGCCATCGACAACGCGCGCTGGTTCCAGAGCGTGCGCAACACCGCGCTCACCCTGCAGCGCAGTCTGCTGCCCGACCACCCGCCCTGTCAGACCGGTCTGGAGCTCGCCTCCCGCTACCAGCCCGCCCAGGCCACCAGCGAGGTGGGCGGCGACTGGTACGACGTCATCCCGCTGACCGACGACAAGACCGCGCTGGTCGTCGGGGACGTCATGGGCAACGGCATCGACGCCGCCGCCACCATGGGCCGGCTGCGCACCGCCACCTGTGCCTACGCGGACCTCGACCTCGACCCGGGCGCCGTGCTCCAGCACCTGGACAAGATCACCTGCGATCTGGAGCACTACATCGTCACGTGTCTGTACGCCGTGTACGACCCGCACACCGGGCAGTGCCGCATCGCCAACGCCGGGCACATGCCGCCCGCGCTGGCCCGCCCGGGCCGGGCCCCGAGCCTGCTCGAACTCCCCCCGGGGGCTCCGCTGGGCGTCGGCGGCGTCGCCTTCGAGACCACGACGACCGAGTTCGCCCCCGGCGATCTGCTCGTCCTCTACACGGACGGCCTGGTCGAGACGCGACACCATCCCATCGACGACCGGCTGGCGGTCCTCCTCAACTTCCTGGACGAACCCGACCGTCCCCTGGAGGAGATCTGCGACCTCCTGCTGTACGGCCTGCGCCACCCGGAAGACCACGACGACGTCGCCCTGCTGGTCGCCCGGGCGGTGGCGACCGACGCCCCGTGACCGGGGCACGACCCGCGGGTCGGGACCTCCCCGCGCGGATCAGACGGCCTGGTCGCGGGTCGTCACCAGTCCGGCGATATGCGCGGTGACCGTGTCGAGAATGCCGGTCCAGGCCTCCGCGTCGCCGAGCACCAGATAGTTGAGGGTCAGGCCGTCGGTCATGGCGGCCAGGTAGCGGGCGAGGACCTGGACGGGGACGCCGAGCCGGAGGTCCATGCTCGCGCACAGCGTCTCGATGAGTTCGGCGTACGCCTCCTCGTAGAGCTCGTACTGGCGGCGGGCCAGGTGCTCGAACCCGGGCTCGCGCAGGGCGTACTGGGTGAGCTCGTAGGTCAGCATGTGCGCGTCGGGGTGGGCCCGGACGTGGTCCCAGTACGCCCCGAAACCGGCCCGGACCGTCTCCTCCAGGGTGGCCCTGGGCCGTAGCGCCTCCTTCACGACGCTCACCGAGTGGCCGGTGAGCGTCGTGATGACGGACTCGACGAGGGCCTGCTTGGAGTCGAAGCAGTAGTGGAAGACGCTCAGGGACACGCCGGCCTCGGCGGCGATGGACCGGGTGGTCGTCTTGGGGACGCCGTCCCGGGCCATCGCCCTGATCGCCGCTTCCGTCAGCTGTCTGCGCCGCTCGGCCGACGGCATGCGTGCCATGCGTGTCCCCCGCTCTCGTGCCTCAGGCGCTGTGGACGCCCACTTCGTACAGCGAGTATCCCCAGTCCGTGCCCCGGTCGAGGCCGTGCACCCGGACGTAGCGGGCCGGGGCGCCGGTGAACTTCGCCGTGTCCAGGCCGCCGTCGCCCGCGGTGGTGGACCAGGCGGTCGTCCAGGTCGTGCCGTCGGTGGAGAGTTCGACGCGGTAGGACTTGCCGTACGCGCGCTCCCAGTCGAGGGTGACGCGGGAGACCCGGTGGGTGGCGCCCAGGTCGACCTGCCAGTACTGGTCGTCGCTCCAGTCGCTGGCCCAGCGGGTGGCGTCGTCGCCGTCGACGGCCCGGCCGGGCTGGTAGCTGGTGAAGGGGTTCGACTCGGACGAACTGGCCGTGGCCGCCTTGCTCTTGGCGAGGTCGACCGACGCCTGGTGCTGTTCGGTCGAGCCCCAGGTGCCGAGGTAGGACTCGGCGCCCTTGAAGAGGTCGTCCACCACCTCCTGGCCGCCGACGAGCCGGATGTCCTCGATCCAGTCGGGGATCTGGCCGACGTTCGCGGCGCCGTCCGTGTTGAAGTCGAAGGTGCGCTGCCCCACGGTCTGCCGGTCGATCACCGAGCCGCCGTCGACGCTGGTGAAGGGGTAGGTCACCTTGTTCGCGGCGTCGGCTCCGCGCGGGGCGGGGTGGTCGCCGATGCCGTTGAAGTCGGTTCCGTAGCCGTAGCCGACGCCGTACTCGTCGCGCAGCGCCTCGGTGCGCTCCGCCTCGCTGACGAAGTCCTCGGAGCCGTGCATGTACTGGGCGACGAAACCACCGAGGGAGTAGACCCGCTCGGTCCAGTCCAGGTCCATCCAGCTGTGGGAGGAGAGCACGCCGGGGTAGTTCGCGGCCTCGAAAAGGTCGAGGGCCTGGCCCGTGGCCTTGACGCTCATGTGGTCGATCTCGAGCATCATCTTGCGCTGCATCATGCCGCGTACGGCGTACTCGCCGAGGTCGGTGAGACCGCGGGTGTTGCACTGCGCGTCCTCGTCGTAGGCCGGGACCTCGGTGCCCGCCGGCAGATCCGCCTCCGCCTCGGAGGCGGCGGTCCCGATCGGGTTGTCGTGCATCGCGGTGGTGCACTTCTCGGTCTGCCAGAAGGTGCCGGTCGACAGGAACTGCCCGACGTTGATGGCCGTTCCGAGACCGCCCTCGTCGAAGCGGACGCCGCACAGCGCGTTGTCGAACTTGTGGCACAGGAACATGCTGCGCACGCCCAGCGCGTACAGCTCGTCCAGGCCCTTGTCGATGTCCGCCTTGCTGCACTGCGCGATGTCGAAGATCTGCTTGCAGCCGAACGGCTCGGAGGTCTCCACGCCGAGAATGACCGCGAGCTTGCCCTGCTCGATCACCTCACGCGCCTGGGCGCTGTCGAGGACGATCCGGAACCAGCCCTTGCCGGCGCCGCCGTACTGCTTGTCGATGTAGGCCTGGAGGTCGTAGGTCAGCTTCGCCTGGAGCCGGATCGACGTCATCTCGTCGCAACTGCGGTCCTTGAACGGGTAGATCGAGCAGATCATGCCGTTGGTGACGAGGTCGTTGACGAGCACCCGCTGCCCGCCGCGCCAGGCCCGCTCCACCCAGGCGTAGTAGTTGGCCTGGTGGGTCATCGAGTCGTAGGCCGGCCAGTCGGTGAAGGTGGGCCAGCCGACGGGGTCGTGCCGCCCGTCGCCGCCGTGGGTGATGTAGTCGAAGAGCGCGAGGGTGCCGTCGGGGTAGTGCTCGGGGCAGTCCTTGAGCGCGTCGGCGACGCCGGCCTCGGAGAAGACCTTGCCGCAGATCAGCCGTCCGCCGAACGCCTCGTTGGAGAACAAATGGTTGTGCGCGTCGACGAAGCCGCGCACGTCCCCGGCGGAGTCGGTGCCGGTGAACGGCTCGCCGGTGACGTTGATCTGGGAGTCGGGGGCCGGCCGGGCCGTCGGCGTCCACCAGTCGGTACCGGCGGCCGAACTCTGGGCCGGCCCCAGGATCGTGGCCAGGACGAGCAGGAGCAGCGAGACGACGGTGACAGGGCGTCTGCGGTACGGGCGTCGGGTCATGGTCACAGCCCACTCCCTCGGTCGACGGGAAGGCGCGGTCGACGAGGGCGTGCTGACTGCCCATGAGATTGTCATGACCGACGCAAGATAGTGCGACGAGAATGCGGACTGCCGCCGTTCCGAGTCAATAGTCCGGGACGCTTGACCTGATAGACCGACCGGCAAATGGGGGGTGGGAGAAGGAGCGGGGCTGGGTGCGTGCAGCCGCAAGGCGGAGGAGGGAGGCAACGCGGAGCGTTGGTGACTGACGACAACGCCGCAGATGCGCGTGCCCAGCCCCGCGACGCCGCCCCCCATTTGCCGGTCGGTCTAAAGTGCCTCGGCCCGCGCAAACCTCGTCGTGGGAGCACGCCCGCGACAATGCGCTTACACGTTCAGGTGATGATCCGCGCGACCCCGCCGAAGGCCCCCCATGCGCCCCCTATCCAGGGCACATGGACATCTACCGCACTTCCGCAGACCCGGGGCGGCTCTCCCGTCGCCGGTTCACGGCCACCGCCGGCGCCGGAGCCGCCGCCGCGCTGGCGGCCTCCGCCGCCCCGGCCGGGGCCGCTCTCCCCCGACAGGCCGACTGTCCGCCCGAGTCCACCGCGGACTGGGCGACCTGCCTGGCCGTGGCCCGCGCGCTGCTCGTGGTCGACGAGGACGACCGGCCGCTCGTGCCGGGGTACGCGAAGATCCTCGACCAGGGTCTGCCCCGGGCGAAGACGGGCGCCGCGAAGAAGGTGCTCGTGATCGGCGCCGGGCCCGCCGGACTGGTGGCCGCCTGGCTGCTCAAGCGGGCCGGGCACCGCGTCACGCTCGTGGAGGCCAACGGCAACCGGGTCGGCGGCCGGATCAAGACCTTCCGCACCGGCGGGCACGAGCACGCGCCGCAGGCCTTCGCCGACGCCCGCCTGTACGCGGAGGCGGGCGCGATGCGGATCCCCGGCAGCCACCCGCTGGTGATGGGCCTGATCGCCCGGCTGGGCGTCGAGAAGCGCCGGTTCCACCTCGTGGACGTCGACGCGGACGGCAAACCGGTCAACAACGCCTGGCTGCACGTCAACGGCGTCCGGATGCGCCGCTCCGCGTACGCGGCCTCGCCGCGCCGGGTCAACCGCTCCTTCGGGGTGCCCCGCAAGTACTGGGACACCCCGTCCTCGACGATCCTGCGCGAGGCCCTGGACCCGGTGCGCGACGAGTTCAGCACCCGGGGCGCCGACGGCAAGCGGGTCGACAAGCCGCTGCCGGAGCGGGTGCTGGGGTGGGCGCGGGTCGTGCAGCGGTTCGGGGACTGGTCCATGTACCGGTTCCTGACCGAGGAGGCGCGCCTGGACGAACGCACCGTCGATCTCCTCGGCACCCTGGAGAACCTCACCTCCCGGCTGCCGCTGTCGTTCATCCACAGTTTCATCAGCGCCTCGCTGATCAGCCCGGACACCGAGTTCTGGGAGCTGGTCGGCGGCACGGCCATGCTCCCGGACGCGCTGCTGAAGGAGGTCTCGGACGTGCTGCGGCTCGACCGGCGCGCGACGCGCATCGAGTACTGGGCGCCGGACCGGCAGGGCGCGGACGACACCTCGCAGGTGCGCGCCGAGGGGCCGCACGTATGGATCGACACCGTCTCCGAGGGGCGCGGCGGCGAGATCGTGCGCGAGGAGTTCACCGCGGATCTGGCGATCGTCACGGTGCCGTTCTCGGGGCTGCGGCAGGTGCAGGTCAGCCCGCTGATGTCGTACAAGAAGCGACGGGCCGTCGCGGAGCTGCACTACGACAGCGCGACCAAGGTGCTGCTGGAGTTCGGCCGCCGCTGGTGGGAGTTCACCGAGGCGGAGTGGAAGCGCGAACTGGACGCCGTGCGGCCGAGGTTGTACGAGGAGTACCAGGCGGGGAAGGCGCCGGCCGACGGGAGTCTGCTCGGCGCGCATCCGTCCGTGCCGCCGGGCCACATCTCAGCGGGGCAGCGGGTGCACTACGCGGCCAACCGGTGGGCCGCCCGCGATCAGCCGGAGGCGGCGCACATCGTGGGCGGGGGCTCGGTCTCCGACAACTCCAACCGGTTCATGATCAACCCCTCGCACCCGATCGACGGCAGCGAGGGCGGTGTCGTCCTCGCCTCCTACAGCTGGGCCGACGACGCCTCCCGCTGGGACTCGCTCGACGACGACGCCCGCTACGCGCACGCCCTGCGCGGGCTCCAGCAGGTCTACGGGCAGCGCGTCGAGGTCTTCTGCACGGGCGTGGGCCGCACCCAGAGCTGGCTGCGCGACCCGTACGCCTACGGGGAGGCGTCCGTCCTGCTCCCGGGGCAGCACACGGAGCTGCTCGGCGCCATCCGCGCCCCCGAGGGCCCGCTGCACTTCGCGGGCGACCACACCTCGGTCAAGCCGTCGTGGATCGAGGGCGCGCTGGAGTCGGGGGTGCGGGCGGCACTGGAGGCGCATCGGGCGTAAGACCCCGAAGCATGTTTTGAACACGTTCAAATAGGGGGTAGGGTCGTCTCCACGCAGGCTTTCGAGGTCGTACGAGGAGGGGACGCCGCCCATGAAGATCGTGCTGCCCGGCGGGACCGGACAGGTGGGGACCGTCCTGCGTCGCGCGCTGACCGCGGCCGGACACGAGGTCGTGGTGCTCAGCCGGCGGCCGGCCGGCCGGGGCGAGGCGCGGTGGGACGGCCGCACGCTCGGCCCCTGGGCGAAGGCGATCGACGGCAGCGACGTCGTGGTCAATCTGGCCGGCCGCAGCGTCAGCTGCCGCTACACCCCCGATAACCTGCGGGACATGATGGAGTCCCGGGTGGACTCCGCCCGGGTCGTGGGCGAGGCGATCGCCGCCGCGGCGCGGCCGCCCCGGGTCTGGCTCCAGATGAGCACGGCGACCGTCTACGCCCACCGGTTCGACGCCCCCAACGACGAGGCCACCGGCAGAATCGGCGGCGCCGAACCCGGCGTCCCGGGCTACTGGGCCTACAGCGTCGACATCGCCACCGCCTGGGAGCGGGAACAGGAGAAGGCCGACACGCCCCGCACCCGCAAGGTGGCGCTGCGGTCCGCGATGGTGATGAGCCCCGACCGGGGCGGGGTGTTCGACGTGCTGCTGCGGCTGGTCCGGCTCGGGCTCGGCGGCCCGGTCGCGGGCGGCGCGCAGTACGTGTCGTGGATCCACGACGAGGACTTCGTCCGCGCGGTCGAGTTCCTCGTCGCACGGGACGACCTCGCCGGACCGGTGAACCTGGCCGCCCCCGCCCCACTGCCGCAGCGCGTGTTCATGCGCGCCCTGCGCCAGGCGTGGGGCGTCCCGGTGGGCCTGCCCGCGACGAAGTGGATGGCCGAGCTCGGCGCCTTCGCGCTGCGCTCGGACACCGAACTGCTGCTCAAGAGCCGGCGCGTCGTCCCGGGGCGGCTGCTCGACGCGGGATTCGCCTTCGACCGGCCCGAGTGGCCGGCGGCCGCCGCCGACCTCGCACGACGGGTGCGGGGTCGCTGACGGCGGCCGGACGTGACTCGGGCAGCGCCGCCGTGCGGCCGTGGGCGAAGGGCCCTCGTCCGCACGGCGGTCAGCCGGGGTGCGTGATCAGCTGGTCGCGCGCACCGCTTCGCGGATCAGGTCCGCGACCGCCTTCGGCTGGGACACCATCACGGCGTGCGAGGCGCTCTCCAGCTCGACGACGGTCGCCCCGGCCCGCTCCGCGCCGAAGCGCTCCACCTCGGGGTTGATCGCGTCGTCCGCGCCGGCGATCAACGCCCAGGACGGCTTGGTCCGCCAGCCGGCCGCGCCCGCGGGCTCCCCGAACACGGCGGCTGCCAGCGGGCGTTGGGCCGCGGCGAGGACCCTGGTGACATCGGCGGGCACGTCGGCGGCGAACACCGACGGGAACGCGTCCTGGGCGATGGTGACCTCGACGGCCGGGTCGCCGCCCGGCACCGGGTACGTCCACTCCTTGAGGTTGGCGCCCAGCGACGACAGCGGGAAGCGGCTCTGCAGCTCGCCGAGATTCTCGCCCTTCTCCGGGACGAACGCGGCGACGTAGACGAGGCCGACGACGTTCTCCGCGGCCCCGGCGACGGTGATGACGGCGCCGCCGTAGGAGTGGCCGACGAGGACGACGGGGCCGTCGATCTGCGCGGCGACCGAGGCGATGTAGGCGGCGTCGGAGGCGAGGCCGCGCAGGGGGTTGGGCGGGGCGATCACGGGGATGCCCTGGCCCTGGAGCTCGGCGATGACGCCGGACCAACTGGCCGCGTCGGCGAACGCGCCGTGGACCAGGACGACGGTGGGGGTGGTGGTCATGGTGCCGCTCTCTCCTGAGAGGTCAGACGTGCAGGGCGTCGCGCAGGGTGCCGACGGCCAGGGTGATCGCGGCCTCGGCGGCGTGCGTCCGGCGCAGCGCGTTCAGCATCACGAAGTCGTGGATGATGCCCTGGAAGCGCACCGCGGTGACCGGGACGCCGGCCTCGCGCAGCTTGTTGGCGTAGGCCTCGCCCTCGTCTCGCAGGACGTCGGCCTCGCCCGTGATGACCAGCGCCGGCGGCAGGCCGGTGAGCTGCTCGGTGGTGGCGCGCAGCGGGGACGCGGTGATCTGGGCGCGCTCGGCCTCGTCGGTCGTGTACTGGTCCCAGAACCACTGCATGCCGTCGCGGCGCAGGAAGTAGCCGGTGGCGAACTGGCGGTAGGAGCCGGTGTCGAAGCTCGCGTCGGTGACCGGGTAGAACAGCACCTGCTGCACCAGCGGGACGCCGCCGCGCTCCTTGGCCATCAGGGTCAGGGCGGCGGTCATGTTGCCGCCGACCGAGTCACCGGCGACGGCGATCCGGGCGGCGTCCAGCCCCTTCGTCGCGCCTTCCTGGACGATCCACCGGGCGACCGCGAAGTTCTGCTCGATGGCGACCGGGTAGCGGGCCTCGGGCGAGAGGTCGTACTCGGGGAAGACGACCGCGGCCTCGGCGCCGACGGCGAGTTCGCGCACCAGCCGGTCATGGGTGTGGGCGTTGCCGAACACCCAGCCCGCGCCGTGGATGTAGAGGATCACCGGCAGGGTGCCCACGGCGCCGGCCGGCTTGACGATCCGGGCGCGGACGCTGCCCGTCGGCCCGCCCTCGACGGTGATCCACTCCTCGTCGACCGCGGGCTTGTCGATCTCGCCCGACTGCACCTCGTCCACGGCCTTGCGCCCCTCCGCCGGAGCGAGGTCGAAGAGGTACGGCGGGTTGGCGGTCGCCTCGGCGAACGCGGCGGCCTCGGGCTCGAGCACCGGCGTGACCGGCTCGACGACGTCGGACATGGAATCTCCTGCGGTTTCTCGATGTGCGCTGTCTTGCCCCCTCACCGTAAATCTGCCACGTACGACCATCTTGTCCACCCGCGCACCGCCGCTGTTCTCCAAGCGCACTGGACGAACCAAAACCTGGTTGCCCTAGCTAAAAACCTAGAGATACTAGGAACGTGAACTCACCGTATGCGACCCAAGCGACGCTGAAGGTGCCCGGCGCCACCCTCCACTACGAGACGCTCGGCAGCGGCCCGGTCCTGCTGCTCATCCCGGGCGGCGCCGGGGACGCCGGGCTGTACGCGGGCATGGCCCCGGAGCTGGCCGCCCGGTACACGGTCGTCTCGTACGACCCGCGCGGACTGTCCCGCAGCCCGCTCGACGACCCGGCGGACACACCCCGCACCGACGCAGCCGCCGCACCCGAAGAACAGGTCCGGGTGTGGAGCGACGACGCCCGCCGGCTGCTCGATCTGCTCTCCCCCGACGACGACGCGGTCGTGCTCGGTTGCAGCTCCGGGGCGGTCGTCGCGGTCGAGCTGCTGGCCCGGCATCCGGAGCGGCTGCGCCGGGTCGTCGCGCACGAACCGCCGCTGCTGGAACTGCTGGCGGATCCCGCCCCGCATCGAGCGCTGTTCGCCGAGGTGCACGAGATCTTCCGCGCCGCAGGAGCCGGCCCCGCCATGGCCCGGCTCGGTGCGGGCCTGGCGGACGGAGCCGTGCGGCAGGAGCCCGCGCGGTCGCCCACCGAACTGCCGCCCGGCATCCAGGAGATGGCCGTGCGGATGCACGCCAACCTGCCCGTCTTCCTGGGCCGCGTCCTGCGCCCGTTCTCCTCGGCCCTGCCCGACCTCGCGGCGCTGCGGCCGGTGGCCCACAAGCTGGTGCCGGCCGCGGGGCACGACTCGCGTCGCCAACTCCCCCTGTACGGACCTGCCGAGCGGCTCGCGCAGCTCCTCGGGTGCGACCTCGTCGAGTTCCCGGGCGGCCACCTCGGAGCGGTGGAGTCCCCGAAGGAGTTCGCCGACCGCCTGCTGAGCGTCCTGGAGTGAGCCAAAGCCCGGCGCCGGTGTCGGCGAGGTCGCCGTCCGGGTCATGGGCCGGCGGGGTGGGCTTGCCGTCGTCGCCGGCGCCGGGCGCGGACCGTCCGGAACTGGTGCGGCGGCTCGACCGGCGTGCCGCCGGGTTCGCCGGCTGGGCGCGGGAGGCGGGTCCCGGGGAGCTCTGGGACTACTCCCCCGGCTCCCTCGACCGGATGGAGACAGTCCTGCGGGACCGGTTCGCCGACAGCGGCGGGCTGCTCGCCGCGAAGAGCGGCGCGTTCGTGCAGGGCGTCGTCCGGTACGTCGGCGAGGTGGTCCGCCTCGAGCCCCGTCCGGCCGACATCCTAAACGACTTCGTCTGACCCGGGCCCGCCACGGACGCCGGGGGCCCGGGACGGCGTCGTCCCGGGCCCCCGGCAGGCGGAGGTGACCGCTCGTCAGCAGGTCCGGCCGGTGTAGTAGGCGCCCTGGATCCTGCTCGCGGAGCCGAGCCAGACCGTGCCGGGTCCCACGCACCGCTCGTAGTCGGGCGCCAGGGCGACCTCGACCTTGATGACCACCCGGGAACCGTCGGACGTGCAGTGGTTGTAGTAGGCGTCGGAACTGGTCTCGTAGAACCCGCACGGGTCCGCGGCCGCGGGACCCGCGGTGGCGGCGGTCAGCGCACCCAGAGAGGTGAGCACGAGAGCGACGGAACCGATGGTGCCGAGCACCGAACGACGAACACGCAAAGTACGACTCCTTGCCGGAAATAAGGGATCAGAACCCGGAAAAGCCCAGGTCCGCTGATCGGCGGGATGCCTGCCCCAGGATCGTGGCGCTCTCCTCGCGGTGATCGGACAGCGCGCCGTGTTCACCCCGCGAATCGTTTCGTCGCTACGCCGATGGAGTGGATCTTCAGGGAACGACGACTCGGCGGCCCGGATCTCGGGCAGGGCGGGGCCCGTTCACCCGGGTGAGCGCCCCGAGTGGTGGCGCGGCCCGGGCTGGCTGACGGTGGATCACGTCAGGCCGGGTCTTGTCAGCTGACGAGGCGTCGGCTGCCCGGCCGTGACGGAAGGACCATCAGATGCGTTCTGCTCGCATGATCCTGGCCACCGCGGCGGCGTCCGCCGCCCTCGCCATCGGCGCCCCCGGCGTCTACGCGGCCGCCGGTGACACGGACCACGACGACTCCTCCTACAGCAAGGAGGACAGCTCCTCGTACGGCAAGGACGACTCCTCCTCCGACAAGGAAGAGCACGGCAAGGACGAACACGGCAAGGAGGAGCACGGCAAGGACGAGCACGGCAAGGAAGACCACGGCAAGGACGAGCACGACAAGCCCAGCGGCGGCATGCACACCGGCGGCGGTCACCTCGCCTTCGTGAACGACAACAGCGACAGCGCCAAGGACCCCAAGTACGACCCGGAGACCTACAAGGACAAGGACTCCGAGAAGGACAAGGAGTCCTGGGGCGGCGGCAAGGAAGAGAACGGCGGCTGGAGCAAGGACGAGCACGACAAGCCCAGCGGCGGCATGCACACCGGCGGCGGCGCCCTCGCCTCGCCCTCGGCGACCGCGGCCGGACTCGGCGTCCTCGCCGTCGCCGGCACCGGCATCTACGCCCTGCGCCGCAAGAAGACGGTGGGGGGTGTGGCCTGACCATGCCTGACGCGATAGCAGCCGCGGCCGCCACGCTCTCCCCGCGTGGCGGCCCGGCCGGCTGTCCGCTCCGGCGCTGATCCCGGCACCGGAACCAATGCTGACCCTGTCGACGTCCCCCTCCTCGCCCGTACACTGACAAATCGCAGATGTGCGCGAGCAGTTGATCCGGGGGGAGCCGCCATGTCGGGGGACCAGTACGGCAGATACGACTACACCTTCAACGTTCCGCCCATGCCGCCGACGCCGCCGCCGGCCCCGGCGGACGGCGCACGGGCCGTCGCGGCGGCCGTGCTCAACCTCAGCGGTCTGGGCCTGGGGTACGCGCTGCTGCGCCGCTGGATCCTCATGGTCGCGTGCTGGGCCGCCACCGCCGTCCTGCTGTTCGTGGCACTGCCGGCCGACCCGGACGGCGTCCCGGGCCTCGCGCTCGTGCTGTATCTGCTGTTCCTCGCCGCGGCGGCGGCGCACGGTGCGCGGCTGGGCCTGCGCACCCCGCTGGCCGGGCTGCGGCAGGCGCCGCTCGCGCTCGGCCTCGGACTGGTCCTGCTCGTCGTGCCGGCCGGCGGCGTCGTGCTGTACGACAGCGCGCGGGACGAGGCGACGCAGCAGATGCTGCTCGACCGGCTCGAAGAGGCGGACCGGCTGGTGCAGAGCGCCGGCGAGAAGTCCTTCGACACGGCCAAGTCGGACTACCGCAAGGCGCTGACGGCGTACGCGGACCTGACGGACGACCACCCCGGCTCGCGGGCCGCCGAGAAGGTGCCCGCCCGGATGAAGACCTTCTACACGACGGTCGGCGCCCCCTACGCGCAGGGCGACTACTGCGGGGCGACGGAGCCGCTGAAGTATCTGCGCACGGTGCCCAAGAGCCTGCCCGACACGGATCTCGGGTCGCTGAGGTCCTGGCCCGACGACCGGCTGGCCACCTCGCTGTTCGAGTGCGCGTCGACGGCGCTCACGGCGGGCGAGTCGACCTGGGGAGCGCAGTTCGGGGAGCTGCTGACCACCTTCCCCGAGTCGCCGCAGGCCCAGAAGGCCGAACCGGCCGTGGCCGCCGCCGTGGTGAAGGCGCAGAAGGCCCTGGGCGGCGCCGACCCCTGCACGGCGGTCGAGAACCTGAACACCCTCGGCTCCCAGATCGACGCGGTGCCCTCCGAGCAGGCGGACGTGGGAGCCGCCCTCACCAAGGACGCCCAGCGGGCCAGGACCAGCGCGGGCACGGGCACGTACAACTGCGCCGTGGACCAGTACCGGGACGGCGACTTCGAGTCGGCCCAGGAGACCATCAACGAGTACGTCTCCGGCCACAAGACCGCCAAGAACGTGGCGCTGGCGAGGAAGATCGCGATAGCGGCGGAGATCGCCCAGACGGTGCCGGCCGCCGGCAAGAAACTGCCGACGAACCGCACGGGCGGCAGCATCTCGGTCACGGTGCAGAACGACAGCCCCGACGAGATCACCGTCCTCTACACGGGTCCGGTCACCGGGAGTTTCACCCTCAAGGGCTGCGGCGGCTGCAAAGCGTACTCGTTCTCCAGCACGCTCGACCCGAATTTCGAACCGTGCAGCAACAGCAGCCGGAACTATCCGGAGCGCACGATCAGTCTGCCGGTCGGCACTACATACTTCCTGCACAAGCCGAAGGACGGCCTCGACTCGCCCGCCTCGGACACGGCCAAGCTCGAATCGGGCTACATCTACACGGAATGCGCCTACACGACGCAGAGCCTGGGGTCGCTCTCCTGAACCGGGAGTGAAGAGACCGGAAATGCCGAGGGATTCCGCCTGCTGAATATCCGTCAACCGTGAATTCGCTACCCATGGGTCACATATGACGGGTGATAAGGTGCGGCGGAATTCTCTTGTGCAGAGTCTCTTGTGCAGAGCACCCCACACGAAAGCCTTGAGATGCTCCATATGAACGACATTACGGTGGAATCCCCTGTGAGTTCCTTTGTTCCGGGCGGTAACCGCCGACACCGCAAGGCCAAGCAGAGCAGTGCCGGTGTGCGGCGAGCCCTCGTGCTCGCCCTCGCCCTGCCCCTCACCTCCGCGGCCCTGGCCGGCACCTCGGCGTTCGCCGCCGAGAAGGGCCTCGGCACGACGGCCAAGGACACCGCGTCCGGTCGGACGCTGGACGAGGACGACCAGCAGATGGTCACGAACCTTCAGACGCGGGTCCTCGACCAGCGGCTGGGCTCGAACGTCAGCGGCGTGGTCCTCGACGCGGAGTCGGACGACACGCTGTGGGACCACAACGCGGCGACCGCGCTGATGCCCGCCTCCAACGTCAAGCTCGCCACGGCGACCGGCGCCCTCACCGTGCTCGGCCCGGACCACAGATTCACCACGGACGTCGTCTACGGCAACGGCACCTTGACCCTCGTCGGCGGCGGCGACCGGACCCTGACCGCCGCCGACCTCGCCGAATTGGCGAACACCGCGGTCGCCGGGCTGAAGGCGGCCGGTCTGACGTCGGTGAAGGTCGCCGTGGACGACAGCCTGTTCCCCGCGCCGACCCTGGCCAACGGCTGGAACACCGGCTACTACCCCGACTCCGTCGCGCCCGTGCGCGCGCTCGTCGTGGACGGGCACGGCGTCGACGACACCTCCCTGGACGCCGGGCAGGCCTTCGCCAAGCGGCTCACCGCGGCCGGGATCACCGTGCACGGCACAGTCGCCCGCGCCACCGCGAGCAAGACGGACGTGCCGGTCGCCCGGCACACCTCGGCGCCGCTGTCGGACATCGTCCACACGATGCTCAAGACCAGCGACAACAACATCGCCGAGACCCTGCTGCGGATGACCGCGCTGGGCGCGGACCGTCCGGCCACCTTCGAGGCCGGCGCCGAGGTCGTGCGCCAGGTGCTGAGCGTGCGCTACGGCGTGTCGCTGGCGAACTTCGAGATGTACGACGGCAGCGGTCTGTCCCGGGCGGACCGCATCCCGGCCGCCACCCTCGCGGAGATCCTCGAACTGCTGACGCAGCCCCGCTACGCCGGCACTCTCGGCTCCATCCTCGACGGACTGCCCGTCTCCGGTGAGGCCGGCAGCACCCTCGGCCCGGAGTGGGGCCGCTTCGACGACGTGAACTCCAGTTGCGCGGTCGGCAAGGTGCACGCGAAGACCGGCACGCTCACCGGGGCCATCGCGCTGAGCGGCCTGACACAGGGCAAGGACGGCAAGTGGAAGGTCTTCTCGTTCATCGAGAACGGCTCCACGGCCGGCGCGAACGACATCAAGGACGCCATGGACGGGCTCGCGGCGACCGTGAACGGCTGCTGGGCCTGACCGAGCGGACGGCCGCGGCAGGCGGCGAGGGCCGGCGTCACAGATGCCGGCCCTCTCCTGTCTTTTCCGATGTGACCGAAGCCACCGGAGAAACGACGCCGTTTCGATGAATCCGAGGACTAGGCTCTCACCAAGTGAACGAAACCGTTTCGTTCATAGGTGTTTCCCCCACCGCATGGAGAACGACAACCATGGCCTCCGTACTCATCGTCAACGACCAGTCCCTCCAGCGCCTCGGCCTGCGCATGCTGCTGGACGCCGAGCCCGGCCTGACCGTCGTGGGCGACACGGCGAGCGGAGCCGAAGCGATCCGCCTGAGCGCCGCGCTCCGGCCCGACGTCGTCCTGATGAGCGGCCCCCGGTCCGAGTCGGACGACATCCCGACCATCCGCCGGATCGCGCGGCCGACGCACCTCACGGCGGTCGGGAAGCACTCCGAAGCGGCCGAGCGCCCGCCCCGGGTGCTCGTGGTGACCTCCACCGGCGACCAGGGCTACGCCTACGCCGCCCTGCGCGCGGGCGCCGGCGGCTTCCTCCTCGACGACGCCACCACCGACGAACTGACCGCGGCCATCCGGGCGGTGGCCGCCGGAGACGCCGCCATCACCCCCGAACTGACCCGCGCGCTCATCGACACCGTGCGCCACGAGCGCACCCCGCTGCACCACAAGCGCACGGTCGGGCTCGACGCCTTCACCGAGCGCGAACGCGACGTCCTGCTCGCCGTCGCCTCCGGCTGGTCCAACGCGGAGATCGCCGCGCGGCTGTGCATCGCCCCGACCACGGTCAAGTCGCATGTGAGCCATATCCTCGCCAAGATCGGCGCCCACGCGCGCGTCCAGGCGGTCGCCTTCGCCTACGAGTACGGCCTGGTGCACCCGGCCGCCTGACCCGACACCGGCCGCCCCTCAGCCGGGCTCGGCCGTCGAGTCGCGCAGGACCAGCCGCGGGGTGAGGACGACCTCGCGGAACTCGGTCCGGCCCTGGTCGAGGCGTTCCACGGCGGCCGTCACGGCGTATCGGGCCTGTTCGCGGGCCCGCTGGCTGACGGTCGTCAGGTTGAAGCAGCTCAGCCGGGAGAGCGTGTCGTCGTCGTACCCGGCCACGGAGATCTGCCCCGGGACGGAGACGCCGGCCCGGGCGAAGGCGGCGAGGACGCCGATCGCGCTCTGGTCGTTGAAAGCGACGACGGCCGTGGGCAGAGCGCCGCCGTCGAGGAGCTGACGGGCCGCGCGTTCGCCGGCCGCCTCGGTGTGGTCGCCGCGCACCACCCGGACCTGGGCGTCGAGGCCGTGCCGGCGCATGGCCGTACGGTAGCCGCGCCGCCGGTCGGTGGCGATGACGCCCTTGCCGCCGTCGACGTAGACGATCTCCCGGTGTCCGAGGCCGACCAGGTGATCGACGATCTGCCCCACCCCGTCGTCGTCCGCGGTGCGCACCACGTCCAGGCCCGCGCCCGCGATCCGGCGGCCCACCGCGATGACCGGTGATCTGCGGTCGAGGACGGCGAGCTCGTCGGCGGGGGCGGTCGGGCCGAGCAGGATCAGCGCCTCGGTGCGAAAGGCGAGCAGCGTCTCCACGGCGGTGCGCTCGTCGCGGGTGCGGGTGAGGGTGCTCAGGACCAGGTCGTAGCCGACGTCCTCGGCGGCCGTGTGCAGCTCCTCGACGAGTTCGGCGTGGAACGGGCTGTGGATGTCGACCATGACGCCGAGCAGCCGGGTGCGGCGGCTGGCCAGCATGCTGGCCGTGCGGTCCACCTGATAGCCGAGGTCGGCGGCCGCCTTCAGGACCCGCTGCCGGGTCCGTTCGCTCGGGCCGGCCACCCCCCGCAGCACCAGGGACACCGAGGCGGTGGAGACGCCCACCCGCGCGGCCACGTCCTCCAGCCGGGGGCGCCTGGGCGCACCCTCCCGGTGACGTGTGGAATCGGCCTCGCCCACCTGTGCCTCCTCGAAGAACCCGCACGGCACCCCGGCCGCCCGGCGCCCCGCTCCCCGCGTGGCCCCGCGACCGTCGGTGGTCCCGGGGCCACGCCCGCGTACCTTTCCGAAAGGCTAGCCGCGGGTCCGCTGGTGCACGTCGGCCAGGAGGAGGTTGGGGTCCTGCCGGGTGAAGTAGGCCGCGCTCGGGACGTAGGCGGTGCGGCCGCGGACGGCCACGGAGGTGGGGTTGGACAGCCCGTCCTGTCGGGTCAGGACGACCGTGTGGGTGCCGTCCGGGCGCACCAGGACCACCTGGTTGGCCCCGGTCAGGGCGACGAGGGCGGTGTCGCGGTAGCGCTGGACGAATCCGAAGTCGTCGATCCCGTACAGGCCGGTGGCCCGGGTCTGGATCGCGGCGGCGGAGCCGTTCTGGCGTACCGGGATGCGCAGCAGGGTGCCGGTGGCGGAGTTGGACACCCATACGGCGTTGCGGTGGATCCGCAGGCCGTTGGCGCCGACGCCGGCCGCGGGCGGCCTGTCGCCCGTGTGGGGCGCGGTGCTCGGGGCGAGCGCGGTTCCGGTGGCCCATGCCCGGGGGGTGCCGCCCGAGCGCGGGACGCGCCAGACGGTGCCCAGCACCGAGTCCGCCACGTAGAACACGCCCCGGCGTTCGTCGAGGGCGAGGCCGTTGGGGAATCCGTTCGGCGGCAGCTGCGCGATCTGCCGGGGGGCGCCGCCGCCGCGGGGGATGCGCCAGATGCCGGTCTCGCGGGTGCCGGTGGCGTAGTTGACGTAGAGGGTGCCGTCGTAGGCGCGGACGATGCCGACGACGATGGCCCTGCCGACGACGGGGGTGTGCGGGTTCGCCACGGCGGGCAGGGTCGCGAGGATGCGCGTGCCGTAGCTGCGGCTGATGTTGGCGACCTGTCTGGCGCTCGACAAGGTCAGGTCGGCGGAGCCGTCGGGTTCGAGTGCGATGTTCTCCGGTGTCTGTCCGGCGGCGAAGTCGAAGTGGGCGACCACGCGTGGGTCGGTGACGGGCGGCTCGCCGCCCGGGGCGGGCGCGGCAGCGAGCAGGCCCAGGGCGAGAACGGCGGCGGTGACGCCCGCCGACCGGGTGAGTCGGGGCATGAACCTCTCCTTGAAAGGGAGCGGGAAGCGCCGCGGTGCGGCGGCCAGACGACCATGGCTGTGCGCCGGCTGCGACCGCCGCAGTCGCGGCCGGGAGGTCGCCCGCGTGGCGCAGGGCTTGGAGCCGCCTGCGGCTCACGCGAGTGACGCCGAATGCGCCAGACTGGGCCGTGCGGAGCACCGTTCTCGGATCATCGTCCAGAAATCGGATCATCGGCCAGAAAGAAGAGCAGCGTGATCATCTTCGGCACCAAGGGATACCTCTACCAGCTGGCGATACTGACGCTGGTGTGCGGGCAGTGCGGCAACCCTGCCGCGCACACGCTCAGGAAGCGGGTCACGAAGTTCACGCTGTTCTTCGTGCCGCTGTTCCCGATCTCGACGAAGTACGCGACGCAGTGCACGTTCTGCGGTGCGGAGCAGAAGGTGACGAAGGAGCAGGCCGACCAGCTGTCGGCGCAGGGCGCGGGCGGCGTCGGCGGGGGCCAGGCGTACGGGCAGCCGCAGCAGCAGCCGTACCAGCGGTGAGGGCGGCTGCCTACGGGGTGAGTCCGGCCCGGTCACAGGCGGCCCGCAGGTGCGGGGTGCAGATCTGGGCGACGGTGTAGAGGCCGTCCTCGACGAGGATCGGCTCGATGTCGTCGACCGTCACGGGGACCGGTGTGAGCAGGACCGCCGGGATGTCGTCGTCGGTGGGGCTGTCGACGGTCGTCGTGGCGCTGTCGCGGGGGTCCTCGCCGCGGCCGGCGGCGACGGCCATGGCGGCGACGGCGGCCGCTTCCTTCTCGAACGGCTTGTACACCGTCATGTACTGCTCGCCCTTGACGATGCGCCGCACGGCGTCGAGGTCGGCGTCCTGGCCGGTGACGGGCGGGAAGTCGGTGACGCCGGCGCTCTTGAGGGCGGCGACGACGCCGGCCGCGATGGTGTCGTTCGCCGCGAGGACGCCGTCGATCCGGTCCGGGCCCAGGGCCGCGATGGCGGCGGACATGTTGGTGTGGGCGTTCTGGGTGCTCCAGTCCAGGGTGTCGTAGGACCTGCCGATCCTCACGTGACCGGCGAGCACGGACAGTGCGCCGTTCCGGTACAGGGCCGCGTTGGGGCTGGTGGGGTCGCCGTTCACCATGACGATGTCGCGGCCCTCGCCCCGCTGCTCCATGGCGTCCAGGAGCGCCTGGCCCTGGAGTCGGCCGACCTGGCGGCCGTCGAAGCTGACGTAGCCGGTGATGGGGCCCTCGGCGAGGCGGTCGTAGGCGATGACGGGGACGCCCGCGCGGCGCGCCTCCTCGATGGAGGAGCGCATCGCCCGGGTGTCGGCGGCGTCGAGGATCAGCACCTCGGCGCCCTTGGTGACCATGGAGATCAGCTGTTGGCGCTGTCTGGTCACGTCGTTCTCGGCGTTGGCGTACTCCAGCGTGCAGTCGGGGCACAGCGTCTTCAGCTTCGACTGGATCAGCGGCCGGTCGGCGTGTTCCCAGCGGGGGACGGCGCGGCTGGGGAGCAGCAGGCCGACGGTGAAGCCGTCCTCCGCGGTCGGCTCCTCGTCTCCCCCGCAGGCGGCGAGGGGCAGCGCGAGGAGTGCCGCGGCGAGCACGGCGACGAGTTGCCTGCGACGGTTCGGACGGTTCCTCATGGCTCTGCCCCCGGTACGGCGATCTCGCTGCACACCTGTTTGCCGCCGGCCACCGGGACCGTGACGAAGGACTCCGACATGGCCTCGACCAGCAGCAGGCCCCGGCCGCCGGTCGACTCCCAGTCGACGATCACGGGCTTGGCGGGTGCGCGCGGCGAGGAGTCGCTGACGCAGACCCGCACCCGGTCGCCGCGCAGGATCAGGTCGAGCCGCACCGGGCCCTGGGTGTGCACGAGGGCGTTGGTGACGAGTTCGGAGACGACGAGCAGCACGGCGTCGCCCGTCTCCGGGATGTTCCAGCGGCGCAGGGTGCGGGCGGTGAAACGGCGGGCGTGCATGACGGCGTCGGGCAGCCGCCACACCATCCAGCCGGCCCGGATGGGCCGGGTCGTCATGCCGTCGTAGCGCAGGAGCAGCAGCGCCACGTCGTCCTCCCGGCGGCCGGCGTCGCCGAGGAGTTCGTCGGCCATCTTGCCGAGGTCGCCGGGGTCGGCGGCGGCGAGGGCGACGCGGGTGCGGCGCATGCCCTCGTCCAGGGGGAGGTCGGCGGCCTCGACCAGGCCGTCGGTGACCAGGGCGAGGACGGTGGCGGGGGCCAGTTCGACGGCCGTCATGGGGAATTCGGCCTCGGCCAGGATGCCCAGCGGGGGGCCGCCCGCGACCTCGACCTCCTCGGTGTCGCCGTCGGGCAGCCGCAGCATGGGGGCGAGGTGGCCGGCGCGGACGAAGAGGGTGTTGCCCTCCTCCATGTCGAGTTCGGCGTAGCAGCAGGTGGCGAAGAGGTCGGTCTCCATGCCGACGAGGAGCCGGTTGGCGTGCGAGACGACCACGTCGGGCGGGTGGCCCTCCATGGCGTAGGCGCGGACCGCGGTGCGCATCTGGCCCATGATCGTGGCGGCTCCGGCGCTGTGTCCCTGGACGTCTCCGATGACCAGGGCGACCCGGTCCTCGGAGAGGGCGATGACGTCGTACCAGTCGCCGCCCACCTGGAGGCCGCGTCGGGCGGGCAGGTAGCGGGCGACGGCGGTGCCGCCGGGGAGTTCGGGCAGCCGCCGGGGCAGCAGGCTGCGCTGGAGCATGGTGGCGAGTTCCTGCTCGGCGTCGTGGGCGTGGGCGCGTTTGAGCGCCTGGCCGACGAGGGCGGCGGTGGCGGTGAGCAGGGAGCGTTCCTCGGGCGCGAAGTCGTGCGGCCGGTCCCAGCCGACCAGGCAGACGCCGGCGACCCGGCCCTTGGCGGGGAGCGGCAGGACGGCGAGTCCGCCGGTGCCGATGCCGGCCAGGCCGGGTTCGAGGAGCGTGCCGGCGGGCCAGAGGTCCATGCGGCCGTCGCGCATGGCGGCCTGGAGGGTGGGCAGGGCGCGCAGGGATGCGTCGGGCCATTCGGTGCGCCACTCGGAGCGCCAGGTCGGCGGCCAGGCGCTGGGCTGAGGCGGGTCGAGGACGGTGACCATGAGCCGGTCGTCCTGGAGTGCGGCGAGGGCGACGCGGTCGGCGGCCAGCGGCTCGCGCAGGGCGGCGACCACGACGCGGCCGACGTCCCGGACGGTCGCGGCGTCGTCGAGGGCGGCGGTGAGCCACTGGATGCGGGAGACGTCGTCGCCGCCGCGGCGCAGGACGGGGGTCGCGGTCACCACGCCGACCAGCTGATCCGGTCCGTCGGCGGCGTCCGCGGCAACCCGGCAGCTCAGGCTGAGCCAGCGCATCTCGCCGGCGGGGCCGCGCACCCGGAACTCCAGGTCGCGTCGGCCGGAGTCCTCGGCGGAGGGCTCCAGGACGGACATGAGGGCGTGCATGTCCTCGGGGAGGGCGTGGGAGAGCAGGGTGTCGGCCTTGCCGTCGAAGTCGTCCGGGGTGATGCCCACCAGTTCGAGGAGGGTGTCGTCGGCGTCGATGAGGCCGGTGTCCGGGACGAGGACGAAGGAGCCGACGCGCAGGTTGCGCAGGGCGGGGCCGAGCAGCGGGGTCGGCGTCGGCGGGTCGGCGCCCGGTCGCAGGAGGCCTGCGACCGCGTCGGCGTAGCGCTCCAGGAAGCGGCGTTGCTCGTTCTCGAAGCCCTCCGGGGTGGCGCTCAGGACCAGCAGGCAGCCGAGGCGTCCGCCCTGCGGGCCGAGGGGGAGCGCGCCGAGGGGCAGGGCTTCGGGCGGGGCCTCGGGGGTGAGCCAGAGGGGGTGGTCGGTGCGGAAGGCGCGGGCCGCGGGCGAGTCACCGGACAGCGGGAGGCGCTCCGGCGGGCCTGCTCCGGAAGGGGTGCCTCCGGACGCGTCCACCAACCGAAGCTCTTCGGTGCCGGCACTGGGCGCGTAGACCGCTGCCAGGGTCGCTCCGGCGAAGGTCAGGGCCCGGTCGAGGCATGTCCGCAACGTACCTCCCGTCCTGCCGCAGGTGCCGACCGGTTGAGATCGACGCACCCACCCACCAGAATCGCATATACGGATCAACCGAACATATCCACCTTATTGTCATCTATGACAGGTATCGCAGATGAAGGCCTGCATACGGGACACAGCTGCCGCGGTGACCGCGTTCTCCACCGCGGTCGTCCTGGCGGCCTGCGGGGCGGATGCCGGGACCGACTCCGACGGGGAGGAGGGACCGCGCATCGGCCTGCTGCTGCCGGACGCCACCACGGCGCGCTGGGAGGCACAGGACAGACCCCTGCTGGAGAAGAGGATCGAGGAGCTGTGCGACACCTGCGTGGTCGAGGACACCAACGCCAAGGGCGATGTCGCCCTGCAGCAGGAACAGATGGACTCGATGGTCACCAAGGGCGTCGACGCCATCGTGCTGGTGGCGGTGGACGCCCGCTCGCTCGGCCCGGCGGTCACCAAGGCGCACGAGGCGGGCATCCCCGTCATCGCCTACGACCGGCTCGCCGAGGGCCCGATCTCGGGCTATGTCTCCTTCGACGGGGTGGAGGTCGGCCGGCTGCAGGGCCGGGCCCTGCTGACGGCGATGGGCGACAAGGTGCCCGGCGCCCAGATCGTCATGATGAACGGCGATCTCAGCGACCCCAACGCCAAGGCGTTCAAGAAGGGCGCGCTGTCCGTGCTGAGCGGGCAGGTGAAGATCGGCAAGGCCTACGACACCCCGCAGTGGCGGGCGGAGACCGCGCACATGAACATGTCCGGGGCCGTGGCCGCGCTGGGCGCCGACGCCATCGACGGGGTCTACGCGGCCAACGACGGCCTGGCCGGCGGGAGCATCGCCGCGCTCAAGGCGAACAAGGTCTCCCCGCTGCCCCCGGTCACCGGGCAGGACGCGGAGCTCTCGGCGGTGCGCCGGATCGTCGGCGGCGAGCAGTACATGACGGTCTTCAAGCCGTTCGGGCCCGAGGCGGCCGCGGGCGGCGCGATGGCCGTGGCGGCGGCCCGCGGGCAGAGCCTGGAGCCGGTGGCCACCGGCGAGGTGCCGACCCGCGGCGGCCAGGCGGTCGCGTCCGTGCTGCTCACCCCGGTGTCGGTGACGGTCGGCAACATCGCGCAGACGGTCGTGAAGGACGGTCTGCACACCGTCCAGCAGATCTGCACTCCCGAGCTCCGGGCCGCCTGCGCCGAGGCCGGACTCCTCTGACCCGGACTCCGACCCGGGCTCCGACCCGGAAACCTCTGACGCCGCATCGGCGGCCCGCCCTCGGGAAGGAGTTGGTCGCCGTGCCGAGTCCTCCGCTGCTGGCGCTGCGGGGCGTCTGCAAGCGCTTCGGCGTCGTCGAGGTCCTCACGGACATCGAGCTGGAGCTCCACGCCGGCCAGGTCGTCGCGCTGCTCGGGGACAACGGGGCCGGCAAGTCCACCCTGGTCAAGGTGATCTCCGGGGTCGCCCCGGCGGAGCGGGGCGTCATCGAGTGGCAGGGCCGGCCGGTCCACATCAGACGCCCGCACGACGCCCGGGACCTGGGCATCGCCACCGTCTACCAGGACCTCGCGCTGTGCGGGAACCTCGACGTCGTCGGGAACCTGTTCCTCGGCCGGGAGATCCGCAGGTTCGGGTTCCTCGACGAGATGGAGATGGAGCGCCGCACCCGGCAGCTGCTGCTGCGGCTGACCAAGGGGCTGCCCGATCTGCGCGGCCCCGTGGTCTCGCTGTCCAGCGGGCAGCGGCAGACGGTGGCCATCGCCCGCTCACTCCTCGGCGACCCGCGGGTCCTGCTGCTGGACGAGCCGACCGCTGCGCTGGGCTTCGAGCAGACCACCGAGGTCCTCGACCTGGTCGACCGGTTGCGCGACCGGGGCTTGGGCGTCCTGCTCATCAGCCACAACATGGGCGACGTGAAGGCGCTCGCGGATCGCGCCGCGGTGCTGCGCCTGGGACGCAACAACGGCTTCTTCGACGTGCACACCGCCTCGCAGGAGCAGATCGTCTCGTCCATCACCGGCGCCACCGAGAACGTCCCCCGCCGTCCGGCCGCCCGGGAGGCGGGGTGGGAATGAGCACCGGGGCCGTCGTCCGGGGCGTGCGGAGCGCGGCGACGGTCTTCCGGCGCAAGCTGCGCGCCGGCGAACTGGGGTCGCTCCCCGTGGTCCTCGTCCTGGCCGTCGTCTGGATCACCTTCCAGTCCCTCAACGACAACTTCCTCTCGCCCCGGAACCTGTCCAACCTGAGCGTGGACATCGTGGGGACGGGGCTGATCGCGGTCGGCATCGTCTTCGTGCTGCTGCTCGGCGAGCTCGATCTGTCCGTGGGCTCGGTCAGCGGCCTGGCGGCGGCCGTGTTCGCGGTGCTGAACGTGAACAACGGGGTGCCGGAGTGGCTGGCGCTGATCATGGCGGTGCTCGCGGGCACCGCCGCGGGGACCGTCCAGGGCTACTCCATCGCCCGGACCCGGGTGCCGGCGTTCGTGGTCACGCTCGCCGGGCTGCTCACCTGGAACGGCCTGATGCTCGCCGTCCTCGGCGACAGCGGCACCGTCAACCTCGACGAGGACGGTCTGGTCGCCCGGTTGACCAGCTACTACTTCACCCAGGACGCCGTCGCCTACAGCCTGGCGGCGCTCGCCGTGGGCGCGGTCTTCCTCGTCTCCGACCGGGACCGGCGGCGGCGCAGGGCGGTCGGCATGCCGCACCGTTCGCTGAGCGACATCGTGGTGCGCACCGGCGGTCTCGCGGCGGTCGCGTTCACCATCGCCTATCTGCTCAACCGCTTCCAGGGCCTGCCGCTCGCCCTGCTGATCTTCCTGGCGGTGGTGGCGGGCCTCGACGTCCTGCTCCGCCGCACGCGCTACGGCCGGCAGGTCTACGCGCTCGGCGGCAGCGTCGAGGCCGCCCGCCGCGCCAGCCTCAACGTGACCTGGGTGCAGACGGCGGTACTCGCGACCTCGGGCACGATGGCCGCGATCGGCGGCCTGTTCCTCGCCTCCCGCATCACCTCGGTGAGCCAGAGCTCCGGTTCGGGCGTGCTGCTCGTCAACGCCATCGCGGCGGCCGTCATCGGCGGCACCAGTCTGTTCGGCGGGCGCGGCACGACCTGGTCGGCGGTGCTCGGCATGCTGGTCATCCAGTCGATCGCCTCGGGGATGGCCATCACCGACACTCCCCCGGCCGTCCAGTTCGTCATCACCGGCGGGGTGCTGTTCGCCGCGGTCGTCATCGACGCACTGTCACGCCGCACCCAGGAGGCCCACGGACGGGCTTGACGGGGGTGTCCTGCCCGCCGAAGCGGGCGTTCGGCGTACTGTGACGCCCGATCACTTGGGTGAAAGTTGCACCATTCTTTTGGCCGAAAATGAACACAGTGCCGCAGACGCGTCGTACTGAGGGGTGCCGGCGCGTCATGCGCGCGGCGATCCAGAGGCGATAGGACAACTGTGCCGAACAACTCACCCGCAACGGAGGGACGGAGAAGGTCCCTCACCCGCAACTGGCCGGTACGCAGGCGGCTACGGGCCGTTCTGCTGCTCCCGGTGCTCGTCGCCCTCGTGCTCGGGGGCGCCCGGGTGAAACGTTCCGTCAACACCTGGCAGGACGCCGACGACGCGGTCCGGGTGGCCGAACTGGTCCAGGCGGCGAACAAATATGCGAGCGACGCGATCAACGAACGCGATGTCTCGGTCATCCCGCTGCTCACGGAGAAGAAGGCGACGGACCCGGTCGTCCAGGCCCGGAAGACCACCGACTCGGACGCGCAGGCGTTCGACGCGGCGGTCGCCCGGATGCCGAAGACCTCCGGACTCCTGCGCCGCGTGCAGCTGGTGCGCAAGGGCGAGAAGCAGCTCGCCGCCGTGCGGGGCGCCGCGTTCACCCCCCGGATGTCCGGGGTGCAGACCGAGGAGAGCTACCACACCATCCAGCACCCCCTGATGGAGATCTCGAACGAACTCGGCTTCGGCAGCTCCAACCAGACGAGCTTCGGCCGCACGCTCTACACCATCTCCCTCACCCAGGCGGCCGAGTCCCTGATCCGGTCCATCGGCACGCACCTGCTGGTGGAGGACCGCGACGGCCTCGCCCAGGGCGAACTCCAGGCCCAGCTCGCCTCGTTCCGCTCCTACGCCTACCTGGAGCAGGTCGGGCTCCAGGAGTTCGCGGGCGCCGGCACGACCCAGGACATGGCGCGGCTCCAGCAGGCGCTGGCCGACGCCGAGGCCAAGGGGAAGCAGCAGACCGCCGACGCCGCCGCGAAGGCCGAGGCGGCGGGGCAGACGTTCGTCACCCCGCCCGGCATCGACGTGATGATCACCGAGATCTCCAGCGGGAAGCCGCCCGCCGAGCTGGCCGCGCAGGGCATCACCCCCGAGTCGTTCTTCGCCGCGTCCACGCTGGGCTTCGACGCCTACCGGGGCATTCAGGTGAACCTCACCGACACCGCGCTCGCGAGCGCCCAGGACATCGCCGACGACGCCCGCCGTGACGCCATCGTGAACGCCGCGCTCGTGCTCGCCGCGGTGCTCGCCGCGTTCCTCCTCGCCTCCTGGGTGGCCCGCACGATGAGCACCGGCATGCGCCGGCTCAGCGCCTCCGCCATCGAGATCTCCGGCCAGCGGCTGCCGGCCCTGATCGACCAGCTGTCGCAGACCGACCCCGGCCAGGTGGACACCCGGATCACCCCGATCGCGATCGACACCACCGACGAGATCGGCGAGGTGGCCCGGGCCTTCGACCACGTCCACCGCGAGGCCGTCCGGCTCGCCGCCGAACAGGCCCTGCTGCGCGGCAACATCAACGCGATCTTCACCAACCTCTCGCGCCGCACCCAGTCCCTGATCGAGCGTCAACTGACGCTGATCACCAGCCTGGAGGACAACGAGACCGACCCGGACCAGTTGGAGAACCTCTTCCGGCTGGACAGCCTCGCCACCCGCGTGCGCCGCAACGGCGAGAACCTCCTGGTGCTCGGCGGCGAGACACCCGCCCAGCAGTGGAACCAGCCCCTTCCGCTGGTAGACGTCGTCCGCGCGGCCTCGTCGGAGGTGGAGCAGTACGAGCGCATCCGGTTCGCCGGCATCCCGGAGGCCCACATCCACGGCCGGGCGGTGACCGACCTGGTGCATCTGCTCGCCGAACTGCTCGAGAACGCCACCGCGTTCTCCTCCCCGCGCTCGGAGGTGCAGGTGACCGCCGTCCGGCTCCCCGACGGCCGGATCATGATCGAGATCCATGACGAAGGCATCGGCCTGGAGGCGGACGACTTCGCGGTCATCAACCACAAGCTGGCCAACCCGCCGACCGTGGACGTCGACATCTCCCAGCACATGGGACTGTTCGTCGTCGGCCGGCTCGCCGAACGGCACGGCATCCGCGTCCAGTTGCGCCCGTCCGGCGAGCAGTCCGGCACCACCTCCCTCGTGATGCTGCCCGACACGATCGCCCAACGCGCGCCCGACGCCCAGCCCGACTCCGACACCCTGGCCCTGGCGCTCGTCAAGACCGTCCCGGCGTCCCGGTATCCGGGCGGCGCGGCGGCGCTGGGGCTGCTGGACTCCGGCGACGCGTTCACGGACTTCGAGTCGTGGCAGGACGAGTCGGGCAGGGCGCGATCCGCCCCGGAGACCCCGGCCGAAAAGGTCCGGCCGCGCCGGCTTCCCCGGCGCCAGCGCCCCGCCTCGAACTGAGCGCGCCCTGAAGGGGCGCGGGGCGCTGACATATGCGGCTCCGCCGCGCGGGCGCGACCAGCCACGACGGCGCCGCAGCCAAACGACGGCACAGCGCGGCACGTCCCGCGGAGCGCTCTGCGAGGGACACGCCGCCGGATGGCCCATCTCACCGGTTCCCGGGCCATCCGGTCATAGCGTGCACAATATGAAGAAATGCCATATCGCATACCTGGCGTGCACGGCGGCGCTCCTCGGTACGGGGCTCGGCGCAGCTCCGCCCGCCCCCGCGCACGTGGTCCATCTGGTACAGCCGGGGGACTCCATCCAGCAGGCCGTGGACCGGGCCCGGCCCGGAGACACCGTGCTGCTGGCCGCCGGCAGCTACCGCGAGAGCGTCGACGTGAAGACGCACGGGCTGACCCTGCGCGGCATGGGCCGCGACACGGTGCTCCAGCCGGCGGCCAAGAAGAAGGGCAAGAAGGCGGTCGGCGCCTGCGCCGCGGGCGGCAACGGCATCTGTGTCACCGGCACCAAGGCCCACCCCGTCGAGGACGTCACCATCGCCAACCTGACCGTCTCCGGCTTCACCAAGAACGGCGTCTACGCCATGGCCGCCGACGCGCTGACGGTGCGCAAGGTCACCGCGGTGAAGAACGGGGTCTGGGGCATCGCCCAGGAGGCGTCCCGGCACGGCGAGTTCCGGGGCAACACCGCCCGCGACAACGGCGACGCGGGGCTGTTCCTCGCCAACAGCGTCACCCAGGAGCTGGGCGCCACGGACTCCGAGGGGACGGTCGTCGAGCACAACCGGCTGGAGGGCAACCGGATCGGCGTCACCGTGCGCCGGCTGCGCAACCTCACCGTCGCGAACAACCACCTCACCGGCAACTGCGCCGGAGTGTTCGTCGTCGGCGACGAGAACAAGCCCAAGGCCGGCTTCGTGACCGTCGCCGAGAACCGCATCGTGCGCAACAACAAGTCCTGCCCGAAGACGGCCCGACTGGACGCCCTCCAGGGCTCCGGCATCGTGCTGACCGGCGCCGAGGACAGCCTGATCACCCGGAACGTCATCGAGGACAACGTCGGCAAGTCCCCGCTGTCGGGCGGCGTCGTGCTGTTCAAGAGCTTCGTGGGCACCACCAGCGACCGCAACCGGATCAGCGACAACAAGCTGCGGGGCAACTCCCCGGCCGACCTGGTGAACACGGACACCACCGGCAAGGGCAACACCTTCGTGGGCAACACCTGCAAGGCGTCGAAGCCCGCCGGCCTGTGCTGACCCCGACCGTCTCGTCCCCCCACCGGGACTCCCCCACAGAGAAAGAAGGCGGCACATGACCACCGCTGAGACCGCCCCACCGCCGTCCATGCGACTGCGGGAGCTCGTGTTCGGCGCGGCGTGCGCCGCCGCCGTCCGCTCCTGCGCCCGCCTCGGCGTCGCCGACGTCCTCGGCGACGCCCCCATGACCGTCGACGACCTCGCCGCCGCGGCGAAGCTCGAACCCCGCCCGCTGCGCAGGCTGCTGCGCGCCCTGACCTGCTACGGCGTCTTCGCCGAGCGCCCCGACGGGACCTGGGCGCACACCGAGATGTCCCGGCTGCTGCGCGAGGACGACCCGCACAGCCTGCGCAACATCGCCCTGTGGTGCACCGAGCCGTGGACCTGGGACGCCTGGCCGAAGCTCGACGAGGCGATGCGCACCGGCGGCAACGTCGTCGAGGACCTCTACGGCAAGGAGTTCTTCACCTACCTCAACGAGGACGCCCCCGAGTCCGCCGAGGTCTTCAACCGGGCCATGACGACCTCCAGCGAGCAGTCGGCGCGCGAGGTCGCCGCCCTGCTCGATCTGACCGGCAGCACATCGGTCGCCGACATCGGCGGCGGCCAGGGCCATGTGGTGGCCAGCCTGCTGGACAAGTACCCCGCGATGCAGGGCAGCCTGCTCGACCTGCCCCGCGTCGTCGACAACGCCGTGCCCCGGCTGCTCGACGGCGGCGACCTCGCCCACCGGGCCCGGATCGTGCCGGGCGACGTCCGCATGGCCGTGCCGGTCAAGGCCGACGTCTACATCATCAAGAACATCCTGGAGTGGGACGACGAGAGCACGGCCCGCACCCTGGCCAACGTCATCAGCGCCGGCGGCCCGGGGACCCGGGTCGTCGTCATCGAGAACCTCGTCGACGACTCGCCGTCGATGCGGTTCAGCACCGCGATGGACCTGATGCTGCTGCTCAACGTCGGCGGGGCGAAGCACACCACCGAGAGCATGGTGAGCCGGCTCACCGAGGCGGGTCTGATCATCGACGACGTCAGCCCCGTCAACCCGTATCTGCACGCGTTCGACTGCCACGTCCCCGGCTGATCCGACCGCGTCACCGGCACAGGACACCGGTCGCCGGGCCCGCGACGCTGCGGGCCCGGCGACCGGTGTGGTGCGGTGCGGTGTGGTGCGGTGCGGGTCAGGCCCGCTCGCGCTCCCAGAGGTAGAAGCGCTGCGCCATGGCGTCCTTCGGGGACCGCCAGGTCTCGGGGTCGTACGCGCTGACGTACGCGGACAGGCGCTCGCTGACGTCCCGGAACTCGGGGTGCCCGGTGATCTTGGCGATGGCGGGCCCGGGTTCGCGCTCGGACTCGATCAGATGCATGTACACGTCGCCGAACTGGAAGAGGCTGCGCCGGACGACGCCGACGAGCTGCGGCAGCTCGCCCCGGTCGGAGTCCTCGAAGACCTTGGCGATGTCGGGCGCCGATCCCGGGGCCATCCGGGCGACGATCAGGGCTTGGTGCATGGGGGGACTGTCCTCCGTCCGGCTCAGTCGGTCAGACCGCGCGTGGCGCCGCGTTCGGCGGCGGCCTTCTCGATGCGGTCGCGGATCAGGCCCAGCTGGACCTTGGAGTTGCGGTTGATGTTGTCGGTCATCCAGTCGTCGTCGACCGGCGCCTCGGGCTTCATCGCGAAGTCCTGCGTCCAGATCATCCGCGTGCCGGCCGGGAGCTCCTCGTACCGCCAGTGGATGTCCATGTGGGCGAACGGGCCCGTCTCGACCCGGCGGGCCTTGACGGTGAGCGTCTCGCGGTCCGGCTCGCGCTCGGAGACCCAGCTCCACACGGTGCCGTTCTCGTCCGGGTGCATCGTCAGCCGGAAGGTGGTCTTGCGCCCCTCCCGGGAGAGGATCTCGACGGACGCGTACTCGCTGAACAGCCGCGGCCAGTTGTCGAGGTCGTTGGTGATCTCCCAGACGAGGTCCAGCGGGGCCGCGATGGTGATCTCGTTCTGTGTGTGTCCGGTCATCTCACGCTCCTGTCATGAGGGCACTGTTGACGAGGTCGAGGAACTCCCGGGGCGACTTGGAGCGTTCGGCGTCGCAGGGCATCGGCGTGCCGTACCGGTTCTCCAGCTCGCCCACGATGCCCAGCAGCCCGAGCGAGTCGACGCCCAGGGTGCCGAAGTCGACGCCGTCGCGCCGGAGTTCGGTCGGGGCGACGGTGCAGCCTGCGGACTTCTTCATGAGTTCGGCCAGCTCTTCCACGGTGATGCGGTCGGTCATGGGTGTTCCTCTCCTCTACTGCTTCGCGCCGTCTCGCTACGAGGCGGCGGTGGCGCCGTGCCGCAGCACCAGCGCCGAGTTCGACCCCATGAGTCCCCGGCTCAGGACCAGTGCCGTGCGCACTTCGGCGGTGCGGGCAGCGCCGGTCACGAGGTCGAGGTCATGGCAGATGTCGAAGACGTTGGGAGTGGGCGGGACCAGGCCGTGCTCCATCGCGAGCACCGCCGCCGCGGTGTCCATCAGCGGCGCCGCGCAATAGCCTCTGCCGATCCCGGTCTTGGGCGCCGTGACGGGCACCCGGGCGCCGTGCCGGCCGAGGGCGTCGACGATCGCCAGCGCCTCGGCGCGGTCCGCCTCCGGCACGCCGAGGGCGTCGGCGAAGACCACGTCGATCTCCTCGGGGGCGCAGTCGGCCTCCGCGAGGGCTCCGCGGATGGCCTCGGCGAGTCCGTCCCGGGACTGCTCCCAGCGGGAGGCGCCGGTGAAGGTCGCCGCGTGTCCGGCGAGGTGGGCCCGCACCCGCGCACCGCGCGCCCGGGCCACCGACTCCTCCTCCACCACGAGCATCGCGCCGCCCTCCGCGGGCACGAACCCGCAGGCCGCGGCCGTGAACGGGCGGTAGGCGCGGGTCGGTTCGTCGACCGTGCTGAGTTCCCCGTAGCCGAGTTGGCAGACGACCGAGTAGGGGGCGATCGGCGCCTCGGTCGCCCCGGCCACGATCACATCGGTGCCGCGGACCACGGCCCGCGCCGCGTGCGCGAGGGCGTCCAGACCGCCGGCCTCGTCGGCGGCGACCACCGAGCAGGGGCCCTTGAAGCCGCGGCGGATGGAGATCTGGCCGGTGCTGGCGGCGTAGAACCAGGCGATGGACTGGTACGGGCCGACGTAACGGCTGCCCTTGCCCCACAGTTGCTGGAGCTCGCGCTGGCCGAACTCGCCGCCGCCGGAGCCGGCCGCGGTGACCACGCCGACCGAGAACGGCGCGGCGTCGGTGTCGGGCCGGCCGAGGGCGGCGTCCGCCAGCGCCAGGTCGGCCGCGGCCATCGCGAAGTGCGTGAACCGGTCGGTCTGGACGAGGTAGCGCTCCTCGATCGCGGCCGCCGGGTCGAAGTCGCGGACCTGGCCGGCCACCCGCAGCGGCAGGTGCTCGCAGCCTTCGCGGGTCACCCGGTCCAGGACGCTGATGCCTTCCCTGGTGGACTTCCAGAAGGTCTCGGTACTGGCTCCGTTGGGCGCGACCACGCCGATTCCCGTGACGGCCGCGCGCCGTGGAAGGGGTTGGCTCATCGTGTCTTCTCCCTCGGCCGGTTCATGACCACCGCGGACTGGAAGCCGCCGAACCCGCTGCCCACCGACAGCACGCTGGCCAGCTTGCGTTCGCGGGCCACCTTCGGGACGTAGTCCAGATCGCACTCGGGGTCGGGCGTCTCGTAGTTCGCGGTGGGCGGTACGACCTGGTGGGCCAGCGCCAGCACACAGGCGACGAGTTCGATCGCCCCGATCGCGCCCAGGGAGTGGCCCACCATCGACTTGATGGAGCTCATGGGGGTGTCGTAGGCGTGCCGGCCCAGGACCCGCTTCACGGCGGCGGTCTCGTGGCGGTCGTTCTGCTTGGTGCCCGACCCGTGCGCGTTGACGTAGTCGATCGCCGTGGCGTCGACCCGGGCGTGGTCGAGAGCGTCCTCGATGGCCCGGGCCATCTCCAGGCCCTCGCTGGTCAGGCCGGTCATGTGGTAGGCGTTGCCGAAGGTGGCGTACCCGCCGAGCTCGCAGTAGACGTGCGCGCCGCGGGCCCTGGCGTGCTCCAGCTCCTCCAGGACGAGCACCGCGCCGCCCTCGCCCATGACGAACCCGTCGCGGTCGGCGTCGAAGGGACGCGAGGCGTGCGCGGGGTCGTCGTTGTTGCAGGAGGTGGCCTTGATCGCGTCGAAGCAGGCCATGGTGATCGGGGAGATCGGCGAGTCCGTGGCGCCGGCTATGCATATGTCGGCCCGGCCCTCCTCCACGGTGTGGAAGGCGTAGCCGACCGCGTCGAGGCCGGAGGTGCAGCCCGTGGAGACGGTCTGCACCGGCCCGCGGGCGCCGAACCGCTCGGCGACCGTCGAGGCGAGCGTGCTGGGCGAGAACGCCCGGTGCAGGTGCGGGGCCGCCTCGCGGTGGTCGACGTCCCAGCGCTGCCCGCCGTGGCTGACCTTGACGTAGTCGTTCTCCAGCCGGGTGGTGCCGCCGACGGCGGTGCCCAGGGAGACGCCGACCCGCCAGGGGTTCTCGGCCGCCAGGTCGAGACCGGCGTCCCGTACCGCCTCGTCGCCGGCGACCAGGGCGAACTGGATGTAGCGGTCGCACCGCTCGACGTCCTGCGCGTCCAGCCCGAGGGCCGTCGGCTCGAAGTCGCACTCGGCGGCGATCCGCGACCGCAGGCCGCTCGGATCGAAGAAGGTGATGCCGCGCGTCGCCGTCCGCCCCTCGGTGAGGAGCTTCCAGAACGCCGGGACGCCTATGCCGCCGGGGGCGACGATGCCTATGCCGGTGACCGCCACACGACGCCCGGTCATGAGCGGACCACGGCTTCGGCGTCGCTCTCCTCGGTGTCGACGTGGCCGAGCGGCGGGCTCGGGGCCAGCGGGCCGAGGTGGAACACCATGCGGGCCTCGACGTTGCCGACGTTGCGGAAGCGGTGCCGCATGTGGGCGGGGATCATCAGTCCCTGCTCGGGCTGCAGCGGCACGGCCTCGCCGTCCAGGTCCACCTCCAGCTGCCCGCACACGACGTACACGAACTCCTCGGAGTACGGGTGGTAGTGCTCAGCGATGCGGTCGCCGGGCTTGATGAGGGCCAAGCCCATGAAACCGCTGGTCGAGCCGACCGTGACCGGGGTGAGCATGGCGCGCAGATCGCCGCCGCGCCGGGTGTTCGGCTCGACCTCGCTGAGATCGACGACTCTGGGACGGGATGTGATCACGACGTTCCTCCGTTGATGTACTGCGCCGACGTGGGCGGGGCGGGGGCGCCGCCCCGGCCCACGTGATGACGGATCAGGCGTCGGGCGACCGGCGGTCGGTGACGAGATCCATGCGCGCGAGTTCGAGCAGTCGCGCGAGTCGGGCGTCCTTCGACGCGGACCGGTCAGCGTCGCCGGCGTCGTCCAGCAGCGTCGTCAGCTCGGCCACCTGCTGGGGGTCGGACAGACCGAGGGCCTGTACCGGGTCGGCGGCGTCGAGTCCGCCGCGCACGTCGACCAGCCGGACGACGACGTCGTCGCGCTGGAAGATCGTGCTGCGCAGCACCGGGTTGCTCGCGTCGTCCGCCGCCGCCTCGTCCTGCCGGGCCAGCAGCTCGGCGAGCTTCATGCCGCGGTCGGGCCGGGCCGGGTAGTGCAGGGCGTACCGCTCGGCCTGCGGGTCCTGCCGGTCCGCCGTCACATGGTGGACGGCGGGCAGCGCGGCCCGGGTGAAGAACACCCGGGCGGACTCCGGATCGTTGAGGTCCCGGTCCTGCTCCAGATGGGGGTTGATGGCCTCCTCGACGGCCCGTACCTCGGGCTGCCGGGACACGTGCCGCAGCGCGGAGAGCAGGTCGCCCCGCACCTCGATGGCCCGCACCACCCGGTTGCCGTGCATGAACAGCGAGGTGCGGCACAGCCGGGTGGTGTCGTCGACCTGCGGCTCGGGCGAGGCGTAGTCGGCGAGGATCTTGGCGACGATCTTCTCGCTGCCCGGCTTGACGGTGAAGGTGAGCGCGTGCCGGATCATTCCGTCGCCGATCCTGGGCGAGGTCTGCAGCCGGCGCTTGCCCGCGTCGGCGGCCGCCGCCGGGCCGCCGGTCTCGCGGACCACGTGGAAGCGCAGCGACCTGGTGTCCCGGACGCAGCTGTGCAGCGGCTCCACCATCCGCACGTGCTCCTCGCTGTTGACCCAGGCGAGGAACGGCGGGGCGCTCTCCCATTCGCTGGTGATGAGCCACTGGGAGGGGTTCTCGATGGACTGGCAGAGCTGGTCGCTGACATGCCCGGGGACGGACGCGACCTGGTTGCAGAGCTGCTCGTACGCCTCCAGGAACTGCTGCTGGGCTCCGTCGTAGACGTCGACCAGCAGGACGACCCTGAGGCGGGAGCCGTCGAACACGGACTGGGAGACACGTTGCGACGCCTGTCGCGTCCGCGAACCTGCAACACGTTCGGACGTGGTGGTCATCCTGCGCACATCTCCTTCGCGGAGGGGGTGGTGAACGTCGGCCGCGGGTCCGCGACGTCAGCGTTCCTCGATCCTGTGCCCGTCCCCGCAAGTGCGCGACTCGGATGAACTACGTGGGTGACTGGGCGGGTGAACGGGCGGCGGAAGGTCGCCCGGGAAGGGTCGGTGGGACGTTCGGTGGGACGGTCGGTGGCGGACGGTCAGACGAGGTGGGCGAAGACGACCAGGTTCTCCGTGTAGTCCTTGGCCCGTCGGTCGTAGGCCCCCGCACAGGTGATGAGCCGTACCTGCGCCTCGGCCGTGTCGGCGTACACCCGCTCGCTCGGGAAGTCGTCCTTCTCGAAGGTCTCCACGCTGTCGACCCGGAAGGTCGCCTTGCCGCCGTCGGCCCGCCGCACATGGACGAGGTCGCCCTTGGCCAGCTCGCTGAGCCCGGCGAAGACGGCGGGGGACGTCTTGGTGTCGACGTGCCCGGCGATGATCGCGGTGCCCGCCTCCCCCGGGGAGGGCCCGTCGGCGTGCCAGCCCACGAGGTTGACGTCGTTGGCGGGGGGCGCGTCCAGCCGGCCGCTGGGGCCGATGGCCAGGTCGGTGAAGGGCGCGTCTACCGAGATCTTCGGGATCAGCAGACGTACCGGCCGCGAGCGCGGCAGATGCTTGCCCATCGGGGCGTCGGCGGCCGCGCCCGAGGAGGCCGTGGCCGGTGCTCGGGTGCCCGGGACCGGGGCGGCGGCGGGCGGGGCGTGCGGGGGGCGCGAGGCGTCGGTCGTCGACGTGTCGTTGCCGCCGCCGAACAGGTTCAGCGCCAGGATCACGGCGGCCGCGGCGCAGAGCATGGTGACGCCGGCCCGGGAGCTGCCGGGTTCAGGGGAGGTCGAAGGGGGGGTGGGCTCGGGGGTGGGGGACGAAGGGGGAACTGCCATCGGGGACAACCTCACTCGGGCGCGGCGGCGGAGCGTACGGGGCACGGGGAGCGAGCCGGGCCGCCGCACGGGGTACGGGCGGCGGCCGCGGCTTCGCTATCGCAACCGGCATGGCTCAGGCCGCGCTTTCGGCGGAGTTCCTGCGGCGCAGGACGTAGAGGCCGGTGCCGGCGACGGCGAGGACGCCGAGACCGGCCGCGGTCGCCGAGGGCCCGGCGAGGGCGCCGCCGCCGGTGTGCACGCCGCCGCTCGGCTTTTCGTGGCCGCCGCCCCAGGACTCCTTGTCCTTGCCGGCCTCCTTGTCGGCTTCGCCGTCCGCGGCCGTGTCCCTGAGGGCGCCGCCGCCGGTGTGCATCCCGCCGTGCGGCTTGCCGTGGTCTTCCTTGCCGTGTTCGTCCTTGCCGTGCTCTTCCTTGCCGTGCTCTTCCTTGCCGGACTCCTCCTTGCCGTACGAGGAGCTGTCCTCCTTGCTGTAGGAGGAGTCGTCGTGGTCCGTGTCACCGGCGGCCGCGTATACGCCGGGGGCGCCGATGGCGAGGGCGGCGGACGCCGCCGCGGTGGCCAGGATCATGCGAGCAGAACGCATCTGAATGGTCCTTCCGTCACGGCCGGGCAGCCGACGCCTCGTCAGCTGACAAGACCCGACCGGGACGTGATCCACCGTCAGCCGACGACCGCCGCCGCACCACTCGGGGCGTTCACACGGGTGAAGCCCACGGGAAGGGGACGGGTCAGCCGAGCGCCAGCCCGGCGGTCAGGACCTGACGCAGCGTCGACTCGGCGTCCGGGTCCGGACCGGGCGAGCGCCAGGCGACGAACCCGTCGGGCCGGACGAGCACCGCGCCCCCGCGTGCCGTGCCGTGGCACTGCGCCCAGTCGGCGTCGCCCTCCGGCGCCAGGTCGGCCCCGGAGCCGGTGCCGACCCGGTACGACGTGAGCGGAAGCGCGAGCTCCGCGGCGAGGCGTTCGGCGGCCTCGTGCCAGCCGCTCGGCTCGGCGGCGTCGCTGAGCAGCACCAGGGACCGCTCGTAGAGGTCCAGGGTGGAGATCCGCTCCGCCCCGCGCCGCACCCACAGGTGGGGCGCCCTGCTGCCGGGCTCGCCGGTCAGGTCGAGGCCCTCCGGGACGACCGGGGACACGGGATCGGCGCCGACCACGGCGCCCTGCGGGTAGCGGTAGCCGAGGGCGACGTTGAGGATGCCGCGCTGGGGACCGCCCCCACCGCCGCCGCCCGCGCCGGGCGGCGGGGCGAATCCGGGGTGGCTGTGCTCGGCCGACCGGACGGCGGCCCGGGCGCTGGTGGCCTCCGCGACGGGGCGGCGCTCGGCGTCGTAGCTGTCCAGCAGGCCCTCCCCCGCCCAGCCGTCGAGCACCGCGGCCAGCTTCCAGGCGAGGTTGTGGGCGTCCTGGATACCGGTGTTGGAGCCGAAGGCCCCGGTCGGCGACATCTCGTGGGCCGAGTCGCCGGCCAGGAACACCCGCCCCGAGCGGTAGCTGCGGGCGACGCGCTGGGCGGCGTGCCAGGGCGCCTTGCCGGTGATCTCCACGTCGAGGTCGGCCACCCCGACCGCCCGCCGGATGTGCTCGACGCACCGCTCGTCGGTGAACTCCTCGAGGGTTTCGCCCTGTTCGGGGTGCCAGGGGGCGTGGAAGACCCAGTTCTCGCGGTTGTCCACCGGCAGCAGGGCGCCGTCGGCGTCCGGGCTGGTCAGGTAGCAGACGATGAAGCGGCGGTCGCCCACGACCTCGGCGAGGCCGCGGGAGCGGAACGTCAGGCTGACGTTGTGGAACAGGTCGCCGGGGCCGCTCTGGCCGATGCCGAGCTGCTCGCGGGCGGGGCTGCGGGGGCCGTCGGCGGCGACGAGGTAGTCCGCGCGGACGGTGAGGTGCTCGCCGGTGTCACGGTTCTTCGCCACGGCGGTGACGCCCTGGGGGTCGGTCTCGAACGACATCACCTCGGTGGAGAACCGGAGGTCTCCGCCGAGCCGTCTGGCGTGGTCGAGCAGGACCGGCTCCAGGTCGTTCTGGCTGCACAGGCACCAGGAGCTGGGGCTGAACCGGGCCAGTCCGCCGCCCGGGTCGATGTCCTTGAACAGCCACTCCCCCGCGTCGCCGACCAGGGTGGGCGCCTGGAGGATGCCGTGGTTGTCGGCCAGGGTGGCGGCGGCCTCCTGGATCGCCCGCTCGACCCCGGCCACCCGGAACAGCTCCATCGTGCGGACGTTGTTGCCGCGGCCGCGTGGGTGGATGGAGGTGCCGGAGTGGCGCTCCAGCAGCACATGCGGCACCCCCAGCCTGCCCAGGAACAACGAGGTCGCCAGACCGACCAGGGAGCCGCCGACGATGAGGACCGGGACCCTGAGGGTGCGGGGGCCGGCCTCTTCGACTGGTTCGTTCATCACTCTCGCCTCCAGCGCGTCGTGTCCGCCGACCCGGCCGGATACGGCGGAGATCCTCATGCATGCCCCGTGGAGCTGACGGCGCTTCAGGCTTCACCCGCCTGCTTCGCGCCGCCCACGGCCCGGCGCGCGGTCGGGACGGGCCGGACGGAACCCGTGGAAACCCTGAGCACGGGGCAGGGCTCGGCTAGCCTCGATCTCCCCTCGCATACGAACTGAACTACGACGAACATCACTTCGGGAGTTCCGTGTCCGACCAGTTGCCGCCCCCGCCGAACCCCGCGGCGAACCCCGCGGCGAACCCCGCGGCGAACTCCGTGGCGAACACCTTGGCGCACGAGACCGCCGCGCTGCGGCAGACCGGCGCCGCCCCGCTCCGGATCGGCGATCCGGGCCGCGTCGGCCCCTTCGTCCCGGTGGCGCTGCTCGGCAGCGGCGGGATGGGACGCGTCTATCTGGCGCGGGCCGCGGACGACGGTCCCGGACTGTTCGCCGTGAAGGTGATCCGGCCGGAGTACGCCGAGGACGTCCGGTTCCAGCGCCGGTTCGAACGTGAGGCGTCGGTGCACGGCCGCCTCGGCCCGCCGCACGCGCCGAGGTTATGCGGCACCGGCTGGGACGACCGGCTGCTGTGGATGGCCACCGAGTACGTCCCCGGCCTGGACCTGGCCGAAGCCGTGCGCGGGGGCGGCGCACTGCCCCCGGCGACGGTGTGGCGGCTGGTGGCCGAGCTGGGCCGGGCGCTGACCGCCCTGGCCGCCGCGGGAGTCGTGCACCGGGACCTGAAGCCGTCCAACGTCCTGCTGTCGCCGCAGGGCGCGCATGTGATCGACTTCGGGATCTCCAAGGCCCTGGACGCGAGCGCCATCACGGGCACCGGCAACCGGGTGGGCACCGCGGCCTACATGTCGCCGGAGTATCTGCGGACGGGCCACTGCGACACGGCCTCCGACGTGTTCTCGCTGGCCGGCACCCTGCTCTACGCGGCCACCGGCCGGGCCCCCTTCGGCGACGGCACCGGTGTCGACGTCATGCACCGCGTGGCGTTCGAGCAGCCGAACCCGGAGGTGACCGGCGCCGTCTCACAGGTCGACCCGGAGCTGGGGGCGCTGCTGACCGCCTGTCTGGCGAAGGAGCCCGAGCGGCGGCCGACCCCGCGGCAACTGATCGACACGGCCGGCGCGCGTTCCTCGGCCCCTGACTGGCCGGAACCGCTGCGCGGCCAGGTGCTGGCCCGCCGGCGCGCGTACGACACGCTCCACCGCCTCCCGGTGGAGCGCGCGGAACGCCTCCAGCCCACGGACAACCGGGCGCAGCCGGTGCCGGCGCCCTTGCCGGTACAGGCGCCGACGCCCGCGCCGTCCGCCGTCGCGGCGACGTCGCTCACGGCGGGCAGGCCTCCGGTGCGCCGGAAGCGGATCCTGGCCGCCGCGGCGGGCACCGCGCTGTGCGCCGTCGCCGCGGGGGCCTTCGTGCTCGTCCGCACGGACGTCCCGGCCGCCGCCTCCCCGGAGGCCGTCGCGTCGGCGGACGGCGGCCGGTCCGGCGACCTGCCCGGCGTCGGCGGTCGGCCGAGCAGCACCGGCGTCCCGGACCCGACCGCCGCCGCAGACGCCTCCGACAGCCCCACCGACGTCACGGGCGACGACGACGGCACGCCCCCCGAAGCCTCCGTCACCCCGGCCGCCTCCGTCCCCGCCGTCGACGACCCACCGAGCACCCCCGCCGCCCCCGTCGGCGACACCGGCGCCTCCGTCACCCCGGTCCCGACCGAGGCCGGCGCCCCGGCCTGGATCACCGACTGCACCTACTACTCGGGCAACGGCCGCACCGACCTGGGCGACAGCGGCCAACGGGTCGTCCAACTGCAGTGCATGCTCACCAGACGCGGCTACGACGTGGGCGGTTCGGGCGTCGACGGCGACTTCGGACCCGGCACCGAGGCGGCGGTCCGCGGCTTCCAGCGCGACCAGGCGCTGGCGGTCGACGGCATCGTCGGCAAGAACACCTGGGGCGCGCTGCGCGCCGCCGACTGACGCCCTGCGTGCGGCCGGCGCGCGCTCAGCGGCCGATGTAGAAGCGGACGGTGGTGCCGTCGTCGCCGGTGTGCAGGCGCACCAGGTCGGTCACGCAGTGGACCAGCAGCAGCCCGCGGCCGCCGATCTGACCGCGGGCGGGCGGCCGGCGTCCGGCGAGCGGATCGGCCAGCCGGCCCGCGTCGCGGACCTCGCAGACGATCTGCCCGGCCTCGGCCCAGACGGCGAGGGTGCCCCGTCCGTCGCCGTGCACCACGCTGTTGGTCGTCAGTTCCGCCGCCGCCAGTTCGACGTCCGCCAGCCGCTGCCCGGCGAGACCCAGTCGCGCGGCCTGGCCGACCGCGAAGACACGCACCGCGAACAGGTCGTCGGGGCCGAACGGGAACTCGGCGGCGTCCGGCGCGGGCGTCGGCGCCCGGTTGTAGCGGGCGACGACGGAGGGCCAGTCGTAGGCGTCGCTGACCTGTTCGACGCCGTCGGCGATGACGGTCGGGTGGGTGGTCCGCGCGTCGGCCAGGATCTGCCCGTCCAGCCGGGTCTCGTCGTACGGGCACAGGATCGTGACCGTGCGGCCTTCGAAGGCCGCGTTGATCAGCGCCTCGTGCTGTGCGCACGCCGGATACTCCACCGCGCTGCGGCCCGGCCAGATCGGCTCGCCGATGATCCGCACGCGTCCGCCCGGGTGGGCGTCGGCGAACGCGCGGAGCACCGTGGGGATGATCCGGCCCGGGTTGCGGCCCGCCTCGGTCATGTCGAGCAGGCGGACGCTCCCGGCGTCGGCGCCCAGACCCGCCGCGATCAGCTCCAGGTGGGGGCCGGGCACCGCCACCGCCACCGGCTCGCCGACGGCCAGGCCCTCCTGAACGAACGACACCGTCCGGTCCACGTACTCCTGTTCGGACCGGTAGAACAGCGCGGGGTGGAGCAGCCCGAGCCCGTCGACTCCCTGCGAGGCGTCCACCACCCGCGGCCTCCTTCGGTATCCACCGAAAGCAGCGTAACGCCGCCCCGCAGGGCGACAGGTGGATCTCAGGAGCGGGACGTAGCGTGGCAAACACAGCGAAACGGATGGCGGACGACGGCCGAACCCATGGTGACGTGATGTGTTGGAGTGCGACGGCGGATCTGGTCGCGGGCGCCGGGGTGGCGGCCGTCGGAGTGGCCTGTGTGACGCGTGCGGGCGGCAGCCGGGACCTTCCGCTGGCGGCGCTGCCGCTGCTGCTCGGGGCGCACCAGATCGTGGAGGCGGTGGTCTGGGACTCGGGCGGGGGCAGCGGAGCCGCCACCGTCCTGTGGGCCGTCATGGCCATGCCGCTGCTGGCGGTCTGGGTGCCGGCGGCGGTGTGGTGCGTCGCCCCGCCCCACGCGCGGCGCAGGCTGACGCTGCTGCTCGCGGTCGGCGTCGCGACCGCGGCGGCGCTCGCGTACGGGATCGCCGCCGGCCCGGTGACCGCCGAGATCCGCGGCCGCACGATGGGCTACACCCTCGATCTGCCGCATCCGGAGCTGCTCGTCGCGGGCTACCTGCTGGCCACCGTCGGCTCGCTGCTGCTCTCCGGCGACCGGGGGCTGGTGGCCCTGGGGGCGGTGGTCGGCGTGGGCGCGGCGGTCTGCTTCACGTTGTGGCGACTGGAGTTCGTCTCGACCTGGTGCGCGTTCGCGGCCCTGTGGTCGGTGCTGCTGCTCGGCTGGATCCGCCGCCGGAGCCCCGCAGAGGTGATGTGAGTCACATCCATGGGTGACTGCAACTTTAATTGAAAGTTTTGTCATCTAGGCTCACAAATCCCTCCGCCCCTCAGCAGGCCACTGGAGCGTTCAGCCATGACCGACCGGTCCACTGCCGTGTCCGCCCCGGCCTCCGCCACGGCCGCGTACGCCCGTGTCTACGAAGAGCAGCAGCCGCGCCTCGTCGCCTACGCCCGCTCCCTCACCCGGAACGCCTGGACCGCCGAAGACCTCGTCGCCGAGGCGCACTTCCGCGTGTGGCGACGGCTGGCCGAGGGGCACGAGATCGACAACGTGCCGGCGTATCTGAGGACCACCGTGCGCCATCTCGCGATCGCCTCGGGCAGTGCGCTGCGCGAGACCCCACGGGATCCGCACACCGAGGACCGGGCCGCGCCGGGCGCACACGGAGAGGACCCGGCCGAGCAGGTGTCCTCCGTCGATCTGGTCGTGCGGGTGCTGGGCCAGCTGCCCGAGCGCTGGGTGAAGGCGCTGTGGCTCGCGGAGGCGGAGGGCCAGCCGCTGGCGGCGATCGGACCGCAGCTCGGCACCAAGGACGGTGCGACGGCCGTCCTGCTGCACCGTGCGCGGGAGGGCATGCGGCAGGCCTTTCTGCGGGCCCAGACCGGAGCCCCTCAGGACCCCGCCTGCCAGGTCCACTGGGCCCGGATGCCCGCGTACGTCCGTGGCGCCGCGACCGCGCGCCAGGGCGAGCGGCTGCTCGGCCATGTGGACGCGTGCGACGACTGCCGCGAGACGCTCGCCGCGCTGATGCTCACCAACAACCGGCTTCCCGCGCTCGTCGGACCGGCCCTGCTGGTCTTCGCGCTGGGCGGCGCCGGCAAGTTCCTGCTGAGCTTCGTCGCCGGTTCGGCGGGTGCGGCGACGGCCGCGGCAGGCGCCGCGGGCGCTGCGGGCGGGCCCGGCGCCGGGTTGCTGCACGGGGTGCGGCACGCGGCGATCGGCGGCTCGAAGGCGCCCGTGGCGGTGACGGCCGGCGCGCTCGCTGCGGGCGCCGCCGCGGTCTGCCTCATCCTCGGCGGGGCCGACGCCGCCCCGATACCGGTGCAGCGCACCCCGGTGGCCGAGGCGCCCGTGACGCAGCCGCCGGTGGCCGAGGCCCCGGTCGCGCCGCCCGCAGGGGCCGTCGTCCGGGCCGAGGCCGCCGAGAACCACGACCCGTCCGCACCGACCGGCGACCTCGGGGAGCCGACTCCGGCCCCGGCCGCCCGCAAGGCCGAAACGACCGCGCCCACCACACCCTCGGACGCGGGCGACACTTCCGGCGGAACGGGAACCGCCCTCCCGCAGGCTCCTGACGGAGGCTCGGCCGAGAGGCCCAAGGACCCCGCGCCGGACCCCGCGCCCCCGGCCGACGAAGACCCGCCGGAAGCGCCGGAACCCGAGGCCCCGCCGACGGAGGATCCGGACCCCGGCACGGTGGAGGACGGCGGGGACGACGACCAGCCCCCCACGGCCGACGAACCCGACTGCCCGACCGACGGACAGACCACCGGCACCGAAAACACACACGGACGCGGGCACGGACACGGAGATGGACACGGACACGGCGGCAGGTCCGACCGAAGCTGACCGCCCGTCCGCGGGCGCACCGGCTTCCTGCACGCGTG
>NZ_JBSFEV010000051.1:0-54488 GCF_053594615.1 Streptomyces sp. NPDC001858 | reverse complement strand
CGCGCTACGAGAAACGCGCCTACATCTACCTCGGAACCGTCACCCTCGCGGCCCTCATGACCTGGCTCCGCACATGATCCGAGAAACAGCGCCTAAGTCGAGGTGCACGACCTGGTCGTCGATGACCAGGCGGGTCGGGAGGCCGTTCCAGGCGGCCGCGTCCACGCCCACGCGAGTGATCGGCCCGAGATGCCCGGTCAACACGCTGATCAACGCGGGCAGTTCGGTCTCGATGCCGCGGGTGCGGGCCCACCACGCGCCGTCCAGGAACCCCTCCCGGGCCCGCGTGGTCTCCAGCCGCAGCAGGGCTGCACCCGGTTTGACCGCCTGGTGGATCGCATCCGGCAGCAGCAGTCGGGGCGTGTGCGGGAGGCCGGTGTCAGCCATGTGGGTCCGCCCGTCTACGGGGTGCGGCCGTGCGCCGTCGCAGTTCGCGGCCGACGCCGGTACCCGCCCGGCGACGTGCACGAGCCCGCCGTCGTTTCACGATACTCCCGCCGGCCGATGCGGCGTCCGCCGGAAAATACCTGGTCACGGCGGTCATAGTCCGTCGAACAGGCGTACAGTGAAAGCACCGGAGGTACTTCGCACACCGGCTTTCACGCGGGTGTCATTTCCGGCGAACACGAAAAACCGGGCTGTCGACGGGCAGCCCGGGGGCAGGTCGCACCATGACCACGACCCTCGACCGGACCGCGCCCCGCGACCTCGCCACAGAGCTTCCGGCACGCTTGTCCCTCACCCCGAAGACCACGCTCGCCGGCCAGCTGGACGGGGCCTGGTGGCCCTGCTCCCGCGACCTCGAAGCCGAGCTCCCACCGCTCGCCGCCGCCCTGGAAGAAACCTGGGGCCGCATCACACGCGTCACCGTGAACCCCTCCCGCTGGCCCGTCGTCCCGCACACGGTTGCCGTGGACGGGCGCATGCTGCACGTGGGCTGGTTCACAGAGCAGGACCCCGACAAGCTCATCCTGCTCTCCTACACCGTCGGGCGCTGGGACCTCCTCGTCGTCCCGCCCGAGACCGCACCCGCAGCAGCGGCCCGTCTGATGGCCGCCGCAGCGATCCCGGGCAGCGTCCTCACCGCGGGCGTCCTGATGAGCGACGAAGCCGTCATCGGGCGCGGCATCCGTGACGCCGTGCGCCGGGAAGCCACCTGGGAGAACGAAGGCGGGGCCTGCATGTCCCCCTTCGGGAACCCGATGAGACGAAGCGCCCGCCCGCTGCCCGGAAACGGCTGGAGGTGAGTTCCGTGGAGACCCTCGTCACCATCGCGGTGATCGTCCTCGCGATCGGCATCGGGATGCGCCTGATCCACCTGCTCAATGCCCAGCACGACGCACGGATCGCGGCCTACCACTTCAGCGACCCCCTGCCGAGACCTCCCGGCCTGCCGGACGACACCAATCGCCGCACCCACCGCACGAATGACCGGTGAGGAACGGAGAGGAACCGACCTTCCCCCGACCGAAGGCAGCGGGCGGGGCGCCACAGCGCCCCCACCCCGCCGGCTTCTCGCCCACTCCGAAGGGAACACGCCCACGTGAAGTACATCGAGACCCAGACACTGGCTTCGCTCGGGCACGCCGAGGTACGGATCATCGCGCACACGCCCCAAGCCGCCCGAGCGGTCGCGGAGGCGCTTCGCCACTGCTTCGCCGGAGCGGAACAGCGCAGCTATCCCGGCCTGGACGGCGCCACCCGCCTCCACCTCACCGTGGACACTGCAACACCCGCCGGCCCCGCCCGCTCCTGGCTGGCCGCCAGCCGAAGCCCTGTCGGCACCGGCGCCCACGCCGACGAGACCTGAGAGGTTCTGTCGTCGCCTGTTGGTGTGCCGCAACGACCTGCGGCGCGAAGTTGCAGACGCCCAGAGCCATCTGCAGGCGTCCCGTGCCCGTGCGGTACTCGATGCTGCCGCCTGGGTGCTCAGCGCCCGCACACTGCTCCCCGACGTCGAGTCACGACTCGCGGAAGCCCGCGCCACCGACCAAGGGCTGCGCGGGCAACTCGACACCAATAACAACGCCAAGGGGCTCGAGGAGGCCGAGAAGGCCGCAGCCATCGGCTGCAGCGTGCGCACCTGGCGCAGCTAAGTCGCCACGGCCGACGAACGAGCCGAGCGCGCCGAAGCGACCCTGGAGGCGGAGGCCCGCCGCCGGGTCGCCGAGGAACGCCTGCGCATCGCCCGCGAACTCCACGACGTGATCGCCCACCACATCGCGCTGATCAATGTCCAGGCCGGTGTCGCCGGCCACCTGGCGCGCACCCAGCCGGGCGAGGTCGAGATCGCCCTCGGCCACATCCACGAGGCAGGAGTTGCGGTCCTGGACGAACTGGCCCAACTCCTTTACGTGCTGCGCCAGTCCGAGGACGAGACCCTGCCGACCGAGCCACTCCCCGGCCTGTCCCGCCTCGGGCACCTGGTCGAATCGTTCACCGCGGCCGGTCTCGCCGTCCGGCAGCAGGTCGCCGGCGAGCCCCGGCCGCTGCCGGCCGCCACCGATCTGGCCGCCTACCGGATCCCTGGCCCGCGACACCCAGGGCAACCGCCCCCGATGTCGTCCTCATGGACATCCGCATGCCCGACATGGACGGCCTCGAAGCCACCCTGACCATCAGCGCCGACGCCGAACTCTCCGACGTCAAGGTGCTGATCCTCACCACCTTCGAGGCCGACGAGTACGTCTTCGAGGCGCTGCGCGGCGGCGCGAGCGGATTCCTCGGCAAGGGCGTACAGCCGGCCGCCCTGCTCGACGGGATCCGTACTGTGGCCCGCGGCGAGGAACTCCTGTCACCGAAGGCGACCAGGACGCTCATCGCCCACTATCTGACTGGGCCCGAGGCCGCACCGCGCCCGGCGCCGCCCGGGATGGACCGCCTCACCGAACGCGAACGCGAGGTACTCGCCCTGGTCGCCGCCGGCCTGTCCAACGACGGCATCGCGAAACGGCTCTACCTGTCGCCGTACACCGCCAAGACGCACGTCAACCGCACCATGGTCAAGCTGGGGGTGCGCGACCGAGCCCAACTCGTCGTCCTCGCCTATCAGACGGGCTTCACCGCCGTCTGAGGGCCCGGCGTCGGGATCGGTCGGTCATGGCGGGGTTTGCCGAACTCTTCGATCAGCACGGGATACTGCTCCCCACCGTGTCCGGCGGCGATCGCGCGGTCGGCCATCGACTCGAACAGCCTTGGCAGTTCGGCGTTGACACCCACCGCCTCGCTCTCCTCGATCAAGTGTGCCATCGCCCGCGCGTCGGTCTCCAGGGAGCCAGGCGTTCAGGACGCTCCACATCATGGCCAGGCCGGCTACGTCGTACAGGGACGCCAGCCCATGGTCCGCGCCAAGGTAGGTGACGGTGCCGAGCGCGTCGAGTGTCGACTTGTGCGCCTCGAAGTCCGGCTGTGACCCGCTGTGCAGAATCACCGCCTCTGCGGTGCCGATCGCCGAGGGAACGGCCATGATGGCGTCGTCCAGGTGATGGGCACCGCGCTGTTCGGCCCATCGAGCGGCCTCCCGGGCGTGGGCCGAGTCGCCCGAGGTCAGGTTGACCAACATCGTGCCGTCCAGTGCGATATCGCCGGCGACGAACAGCTCGTGCAGGGCCTGGTAGTCGGTGAGGCAGATGATCGTCAAGGAACCTGCGTTGAGCGCGACGTCAACCGTCGGTGCCGGCCGAGCGCCCTGGGCCACCAACTGCTCGGCCTTGGAGGCCGTACGGTTCCACACGGCGAATACGACGAGGACGCCGTGCTGCGGGTGAAGCAGATCCGGCACCTGCTTGGCGCCGGTCTGTCCTCCGAGGACATCGCGTACCTGCTGCCCTGCGCGGTCGGAGAGGCCCCGGAACTGCTCGGATGTCCCGAGTTGCTGGCCGCGATGCGGTCACGGCTGCAGCGGCTGGACGATCGGATGGACAGGCTCGCTCAATCTCGCGACGCTCTTGCCGACTACATCGATGCAGCCGAGCGAATGGGCAACGAGAACAATCCGGCGGAGCTGGCCCGGGGCGTCGTCGAATCGGCGCGGGACGGGGATCGGGTTGGCCCGCCACAGGCTCAGGGGGCGGAGCCGGCAACGGGGAGACTCAGGTCAAAGCTCTCGGTGAATCCCTCGCCGCGCGCATGAGCCCCGCGTGGGTCGCCTGCGGGAGCCACCGGCCGAGCAGGTCGGGGTGCGACAGTTCGTCCATGGCGAGCGTGGCCGCTCCGATGACTCCCTCGGAGCAGTCGGGCGACATGTCGGCGAAGACGAGTCGGTCCACGGCCAGCGGCAGGGACCGTCTCGCCACGACCTCCGCGACGGGGCCGCGGAAGACGTCGCCGGCCCTCGCCAGCGATCCGGCCAGGTAGACAGTCGACGGATTGAACCCACTGACAAGTGTTGCCAGTTGACCACCCACCAACTGGCCTGCCCTGGTGACGAGTTCAGTGCTCACCGGATCGCCGGCCTGGCAGCCGTCGAGCACGTCGGTGACGGCCAGGGCCGCGGTACGCGCGTCCCTGGCGGGAGCCCACCCGCCCGCGAACGCTTCGAGACAGCCGAACTTCCCGCACCGGCACCGGTGGCGGGACTCCTCGGCGACGATGGTGTGCCCGAGCTCGCCCGCGGCCCCCCGTGCTCCCCGTGCTCCCCGGTGGACGTTGTCGCCGGCGGATTCCGGCTGTACGGGGGCGCCGCGAGCGAAGTCGGCCGGACCCGGGAGTCCCGCACACCCACCCCGCAGACGGTCCCGCAGGTCCTGGGTCAGGAACTGAGCGGACACCTCGATCAGGGTGGCCAGGGATGCCTCAGGACCGCTCTCGTGTCCCATTCCACCCGGCCCCGTCGAGGTCGAGCACTGCGACCTGCAGCTGGCTGGCTCCGCACACCGCACCCAGGACGACACCGCGACCGGACGCGATCCGCAGGAAGCGCGACGGGCGCCCCCTCGACCACGAGCCTGGCCCTGATCGCATGGTCCACCCGCTGCGTGATGATCGTGCGGCCCAGCCCCGTCCGCCGACTGAGGTCGGGCCGGACCACCGCCGCTCCACTCCTGATCATGCTCAGGACCAACGAGAAGGTCTGCGTGTGGTCGGTCATACGGTGCTGTCTGCACCGGCCAGGCCGAGACGCCACCGGCCCCTGTCACGTTCAAGTGACATCGTGCCAGGTCGGCGCCTCCCGAGCGGATGACTCGGCAGGACGGGCCTACGGTCTGCGGACCGAAGGCCAACGCCGCCCGACTTCAGGTTGTTGAGTCGATGGGACTGGACGCAGCCGTCGGCGAATGTCGCCGGTCACGGTACCGGCATGCCCGTCGGCCACGCGGTGGCGATCGCACCCGTCGCGGAATCGTGGTGTAGCTGGCTACACCACGGCTTCGGGAGGTTGCTCCCTCGTGGCTGAGCCCGCCGGACGGGATCGTAGAGATCACTGAGGCACGCCGTCCCGCTCGCCGCCAGATCGCGGACGGAGCGAGCCTCCTCTTCTTCCGCTCATGTCTTGCACTGCTTTGTCCTGCACCGCCGATATGGAGGCTTCCTCACCGCCATGGCAACTTTCCTCTACCACGTGGGCCGTATCACCTTCAGGTGGCGATGGTTCGTCACCTTCCTGTGGATAGCCGTCCTCGGCAGCGTCGGTTTCGCCGCCACGAAGGCTCCCGCCGCTCCCGAAGACGGTTTCGCCATGCCGGGCATCGAGTCCCAGAAAGCGTTCGATCTCCTGGACGAGCGATTCCCGGGCTCGGCGGCTGACGGAGCCAGCGCCCGCATCGTGTTCATCGCGCCGAGCGGAGAGAAGGTCACCGCCGCCGAGAACAAGGCCGTGATCGAGGATCTGGTCGACGAGTCCGCCGCCGGCCCGCAGGTGGCCGCCGCGATGAACCCCTTCCAGGCGAAGGCAGTCAGCAAGGACGGCACCACGGCCTACGCCACCGTCTCCTTCAGGACGCCCGCCGACGACCTGACCGATGCGAGCAAGACCCACCTCGAGCGCGCCGTCGAGCAGGCCCGGGACGCTGGTCTGACCGTCGAGATCGGCGGCGACGCCCTGGCGACGAAGCCGGCTGCGGGCGGATCCGCCGAGGCGATCGGCATCGCGGTCGCGGCGGTGGTCCTGCTGATCACCTTCGGGTCGATGGCCGCCGCCGGTCTGCCGCTGCTGACCGCGATCATCGGCGTCGCCGTCAGCATGACCGCCATCATCGCCCTCGGCAGCACCTTCGGACTCTCCCTGACCAGCGGGACCCTGGCCTCCATGCTGGGCCTGGCCTGCGGCATCGACTACGCCCTGTTCGTCGTCTCCCGCTACCGCGAGGAGCGCGGAAAGGGCCGGGCGCCGAGGGAGGCCGCGGGAATGGCCGTCGGCACGGCCGGGTCCGCAGTCGTCTTCGCCGGTCTGACGGTCGTCATCGCGCTGGCCGGACTGTCCGTGGTGGGCATTCCGATGCTCACCAAGATGGGCCTCACCGCGGCCGGCGCCGTTCTCGTCGCCGTCCTCATCTGCCTGACCCTGGTGCCCGCTCTTCTCGGCTTCTGGCCCAACGCCGTGCTCGCCCGCCGCGTCCGCAAGGGCAAGAAGCCCCGCCGCACCATGAAGGACGCCGCCGGAAACGTGGAGAACGGCGGCAGCCGTTGGGCACGCCTGGTGATCCGTCACCCCCTGCCCGTGCTGCTGCTCGGCGTCGTGGGCCTGGGCGCACTCGCGGTCCCCGCCGCCGACCTCCAGCTGGGCATGCCCGGCGACGAGGCCAAGCCCACCTCCACCACCGAACGCCGCGCCTACGACGCCCTCGCCGACGGCTTCGGCCCCGGCTTCAACGGGCCCCTGACCATCGTCGTAGACGCCAGGGGCGCGGCCGACCCCAAGGAGGCCGTCTCCAAGGTCAGCCAGCGGATCAGCGACACCAAGGGAGTCGTCTCCGTCTCCCCGGCACGGTTCAACCAGTCCGGCGACACCGCCGTGCTCTCCGCCACCCCGTCCACCAGCCCGACCGACGCCAGGACGATCGACCTGGTGAAGACCATCCGCGCCGAGCGTTCCGGCATCGAGAAGCAGGCCGACGCCACCTACGAAGTCACCGGCAGCACCGCGATGAACATCGACGTCGCGAAGCGGTTCCAGGACACGCTGGTGCCCTACCTCATCGTCGTCGTCGGCCTGGCCATCGTGCTCCTGCTGCTGGTCTTCCGGTCCCTCCTGGTACCGCTCAAGGCCGCCCTGGGCTACCTGCTCTCCGTACTGGCCTCGCTCGGCGTGGTCGTCACGGTGTTCCAGCACGGCCACGGCGCCGAACTGCTCGGGGTCGAGACAACCGGCCCGATCATGAGCATGATGCCGATCTTCCTGGTGGGCATCGTGTTCGGCCTTGCCATGGACTACGAGGTCTTCCTGGTCTCCCGTATCCGCGAGGCCTACGTCCACGGTGACCGGCCCGGGCAGGCGATCGTCTCCGGGTTCCGCACCAGCGCCCGAGTGGTCGTCGCCGCCGCGCTGATCATGATGGCGGTCTTCGCCGGCTTCGTCGGCGCCAGCGAGTCCATGATCAAAATGATCGGGTTCGGGCTGGCGACCGCTGTCCTCTTCGACGCGTTCGTCGTCCGGATGGCCATCGTGCCCGCCGTCCTCGCCCTCCTCGGCGACCGCGCCTGGCGCCTGCCGCGCTGGCTCGACCGACTGCTGCCCAGCATCGACGTCGAGGGAGAGGCGATCACCCGCAAACACCCCGCTCCTACCGCACCGGTCGTCGACCAGCACGATCCCGAACTCGTGCACAGCCGCTAGATCCCCGCACCACCCGGTGGCCGCCCCCTACGGGCGGCCGCCCCGAGACCGGGGCCGCCATGGCGGTATCGGCCCCGCACTCGCCGCGCCCGTGGGGACGGGGGACGGCGAGCACCCCAGCCCGGCGGCGAGCACCTGCTCGCCGCCGGGCATACTGACGTTTCCCCTGTTCAGCCGGGGCACCCTGGCCGGATCGGGGGACTCGTCCGGATCCGGGTGAGTGGAGTGCCGTCGGCTGAGCACCTCGCCGCCCATGTCGATGCGGGGCAGGCTCAGCTCCAGCCAGGAAGCCGCCGGACCCTGTCGCCGAGGAGGGCGAGGACGGCGGGCACGATGGCCGTCCGGACGACGAACGCGTCGAACAGGACGGCGATGGCGAGTCCGAAGCCGATCATCTTGATCACCGATTCACCCACGGTGATGAAGCCGGCGAACACAGCGATCATGATGAGTGCAGCCGTCGTCACAACACGGGCGCTGCAGCCGGACCGGGCGTTCGCCCCGTCGGCCTGCGCTCGCTGGACTCGACGCTCGGTGTGGAGAACGCGCTGTGGGGGGCGGAGGGAGCGGTGACGGCGCCGGCACCCAGGCCGATCCGCAACCGCCCGCAGCAGGGTTACGTACCAGCGTCGCCGGAAGACCAGACGACCCGGACGCTAGAGGAAAGCGGCCACGGCAGGCCTTCTCGTCGGAAGGCGGTTCCCCAGACGCTCCGACCATGGGCCACCCGTCCTTCACCCGCCCTCCGGGACAGTGATGGCGCACATCTGCCACCAAGCACGGCCGCGCGCCAAGGCCCCTATCGTCGTGAGGCGCACGAGACCGTCTTACCGACGAGCCGCCCCCACCTCATGCCTGGTTGGCCATGGCAACGAGGTCGCCGGCCTTCGGACCTGGCATACCGTCGCGGCGGGCCGACCGAGATCGGGTTCGGGCCCCGGCATATCCCGGCTCCTTGCGCGGCGCCCCGGTGCCCCGCTCACTCGCGGAAGGCAGGTGACAGGCTTCCGGCCGACCGAGCTCCTCCGCCGGTGCACCCGGGTTCCCGGCTCCGGCTGAAGCCGATCGGCGCGCTTGCCGGTGACCGGTCGCCATACGACGCCCGACAGTCCGGCATCCAGAGCTACCTCGAAAGGCCGACGCCGCGCTGTCCGCCGTCGCGATCGGCAGCAGCAGCTCCCCTGCCAAGGCCGGGGCGGGGATTGACGCGGACCCCGTCGCGATCGTCGTCCGAAGCGGTGCCGGGCTCTTCGTCGGCTCCGTCGCCTTGTTCCGGCCGACGGCGAAGACGTACAGGCGCAGCACCAGGAAACGTCCTGTGCCGGCGAGCGCGGAGGCGCTGAGGTAGACGGCTTGCTCGGTCGGCATCCCGGCCGACGGCTGCACCATGTGCAGTATCAGCATCGCGGCAGTCGTCGCCGCGTAGGCGGCCGAGGCCGACCCGGCCGACTGCGCATGCTGACGCCATCCGGCACGCCGCCCGCTCCCGAAGGTGAAACGTGCGTGGAGCTCCGTGCACAGGATGGTGGAGGCGACGGTGATCAGCGCGTTCGCCAGCGCCCAGGGCATCAGCCCGCCGAGCAGGGCGACGGCGGCGCTGGAGGCGATCCCAACGCCGCCGCCGAGCAGGACAAACCGGGCGAAGGAGGCGAGTGGGCCGGGGCAGGCCGGGGCCTGGCGTGCGTCGTCCCGTTCGGTCTCCGTCCGCTCCACGTGCCGCGCCCCACAATCCGTTCCCGGATTCGACGAGAGGAGCGACTTCATGGCGATTTCCTTCCGGACGGGGAGCTGTGAACAGCTGGGATCAACGATGCCGCCGCCCGCTCGCCAGCACGATGAGGTGGGCTCCCGAACTCCTGGTGTAGCCAGCTACACCAGGAGCAGGGGGCCCGCTCCCCCGGGCCCGGGTAACGCGGGTCAGTAGCCTGATCGACATGCGAGCAACAGGGCGTCAGGCAGCTCGGGCCACAGTGCAGTTGGTGGGAGCCCTGGCGCTGGGCTTCTGCTCCTATGTGTTCATCACCGTGCTGCTGGTCGCGGCCACCGTCACGCTCATGCTGGTCGGTGCCGGGCTGCTGCCGGAGACGGTGTTTTTGGTACGCAGACTGGCGGGGGCCAAGCGACGCCGGGTGGTGAGGTGGACCGAGAGGGAGATCCCCGAGGCGTACCCGGCCTTGACGGGCCCGCTCCGAAAGAGGCTGCGTACGGCGGCCCGTGCCCCCGGTACGCACACCGATCTGCGATGGATGGCTGCCTACTACGCCTACGGCTTGCTGGCCGTGCTGGCGGTGCCGCTGTGGGGGGGTGGGACTGCCCGTCGACGGCGTTCGGTGCGGACTGCTACGCCGCAAGGCAGTCGTCCTGCCGCTGATCAGCCATCTCGCGAACCTCGACGCCACGTGGTCGGCCGCCCTGCTCAAGCCCTCGCCGAAGGCACGGCTCGCCGAGCGCGTCGAGGAGTTGACCGCCACCAGAGCCGGCGCGATCGCCGCACATGGTGCCGAACTGCGGCGGATCGAGCGGGACTTGCACGACGGCACGCAGGCGCGGCTGGTGTCGCTGTCCATGCGGATCGGCCTGGCGCAACGCGCGCCAGGACCTCGATCCGGAGACCGCGCGCAAACTGCTCGCCGACGCCCAGGACCAAGCACAAGAAGCGCTGACCGAGCTGAGGCACGTCGTACGGGGCATCCACCCGCCGATCCTCACCGACCGCGGTCTCGCCGGAGCAGCAAGGGTGTGGCTCGCCCAAACCCCCACAGGGCTGCGGGTGCGGTATTCCCCCGACAAGATCATTCGTCGGCTTCACGAGTCACCCGATCGACCGTCAAACCGGATGCTCACGAGTGCTCACGAGTGCTCACGACAACGACGGAGCTACGCGGACACCGCGACGACCTGTTTGCCCACGACGCCGCCGCGCTCGAACGCCTCGTGCGCGGCGGCGATGTCTGCCAGCGGGTAAACGCTGTGGACCACCGGGCGCAGCGCACCCGAGGTGACGCGGTCGGCCACGTCGCTCAGCACCGTGGTGTCCGGGTCGGCGCTGAAGGTACGGATGCGGCGGGACCCGTACACGCTGGACGCGGCGATGGCGGCCAGGGCGCCGGCCGACAGGCCGACGGTGACCATCCGGCCGCCCTTGGCCAACCGGCCTCGATAGCAGTGCAGTTCCGAGCCGACGGTGTCGACGATGACGTCGAACGTTCCGATCTGGTCCGAGGTGGTGGAGCCGTAGTCGAGGACTACGTCGGCACCGAGGTCGGTGAGCAGTCGTGCGTGGCGGTCGCGGGCCAGCGCGGTGACGTGGCCGCCCAGCGCGTGTGCCAGTTGCACGGCGGCGGTGCCGACTCCGCCGGCCGCGCCCCGCACCAGGACCCGCTCCCCGCCCACGAGGTGCACACTGTCGCGCAGCGCGATCAGCGCCGTGGCGCCCGCCACGACCAGGGAGGCCGCGTCGACCGGCGAGATGCCCGCCGGGGCGGGCGCGATCCGGTCCGCGGGGACCACGACGTACTCGGCCGCCCCCGCGGTGGTGTGCCGCTGACGGGGATGCACCATGCCCCACACCCGGTCCCCGACCCGGTAGCCCTCGACGTCGGCGCCGGCCTCGGCGACGACACCCGCGAAGTCCAGCCCCGCACCGATCGGGAAGCGGCGCCCCGACACCATCTTCAACTCCCCGGCGCGGACGATCACGTCGTGTCCGTTCACGCTGGACGCCTCGACCGACACCAGGACCTCGCCGGCAGCGGGGGCGGGGCGGTCGACATCGTTGATCCGCAGAACGTCCGGTGCACCGTAACTCGCGATCTGAGCGGCCTTCATGTCGCTGTCCTTCCGTGGTCGGCTGGTGTGGATCCGATACTGGTCCCTGCTCGCGGCATCACGGTCGTTCGCCCTTTCCTGGGACTGGCAGACCCACCCTCCCCAGCGGCCACCGAGGCATAATGGCGCCGTGACCGACGCCCCCATCGCGTTGACCGACGATCCCCGACGCGAACTCGCCGAATTCCTACGGACCCGCCGGACCCGGCTGCGGCCGGAGGACGTCGGCCTCGAACCCGGCCCGAGGCGGCGTGTCGCCGGGCTGCGGCGTGAGGAACTGGCCCTGCTGGCGGGGGTGAGTTCGGACTACTACCAGCGCATGGAGCAGGGACGCGACGTCCGGCCTTCCGAACAGGTCCTTGACGCCCTCGCGCGCGCCCTCGACTTCACCGCCGAGGAGTGCCGGCACCTGCACAGCCTCGCCGCCGCCACGCGCACACCCGCCCGCGCCCCGCGCCGGTACGAACCTGAGCAAGTACCGCAGACCACACAGCGGTTGCTGCGCACAATGCCCTCGCCGGGGCTGGTCGTGGGCCGCTACCTGGACGTGCTGGCCTGGAGCCCGCTGGCCGGCGCACTGCTGGGCGAGTTCACCGGACTCCCGGTGACGGAGCGGAACCTGCTCAAGCTTCTGCTGCACCCCGAGGCCGGCCAGACCTGCCCGGAGCGGGCCGCCACCGTCGCCGAGCTGACCGCGATGCTGCGCGCACAGGTCGCCGCCGATCCGGGGCACCCGCGCGCCGTGGAACTGGTCGGCGAACTCGCGGTGCGCAGCGACGAGTTCGCAACGCTGTGGGCCCGCCACGACGTGGGGGAAACGACGCGCGGCCGGATGCGCGTCAACCACCCTCTGGTCGGCGAGCTGAACCTGGACTGGGACGCCTACCCGTTGCCGGGCGCTCCCGGCCCGATGATGATCGTCTGCACCGCCGTCGAGGGCGGCCCCGACGCCGAGCGGCTCCACCTGCTCGCGAGCCTGCTCAACGCCCGCTAATCCAGGGCGGGCAGTCCTTGTGGGCGAAGATCAGCTCGGGCCGGTTGCCGTTGGCGCGCGCCAAGTCGCCGACCCGGCCACGCACGCAGCCAGGCCGGCCGACCGGGACGGCGCCACAGCCCCACTTCAGGCAGACCCGGCTCGGGCGGTGGAGTCAGGGGCGATGCCGCCGAAACCGCCCGGGTCCGCGAAGAGCGGCATGGCGTCAGGGCGTCAGGGCGTCAGGGCGTCAGGGCGTCAGGGCAGACGGCTCCAGAACCCGAGGTTGTGTTCGCGGTGGTAGTCGACGGGACCGATCCGCTCCGGTGACAGCGACTGTGTGTACGGACGGCCGTTTGCCGCCGGTCCATGGGGGAGCCAGGGCGGCAGGCCCGCGCCGCGGGGCTCGCCGGTTCGCGCGAACGCCGCCCAGTATCCCGCCATCGTGTCCGACAGGCGGCGCTGCGCCGGGGTGAACAGCGGCTCGGCCGCCTCGTCCTCGAACAGGTACGGGGTGTCGCCCGCGTGGAACGCGCCGAAGTCGAAGTCGCCCGGCAGCGGCAGGAACATCGGTGCGTCGCGGTCGGCGAACTCGTAGGCGTACAGCGGCACATGCCGTGCCAGCGCGGTGTGCTGGGCCTGTGTGCCGCGTGCCCACATCCGGTCGGTGATCACGGTCGCCCACGCCAGGCCGGGAGAGGGGAACGCGGTCGACGGATACTCGGCCCGCACGCGCGCCGCCCGGCTCGCCCCGAACGCGGTGCGCAGCGCGTCGTCGTAGTCCGCCTCGGTGAACGGTTCGCCCACCGCGTCGTACGTCATCCCGACGAACACGCGGTGCTCGTCGCGCGTCGCGCCGGACAGGACCGGAACGCGGTGGAAGCGCCCTGCGCGCAGTGCCGTGGGCGGCAGTTCGGGCAGGGTGGCGTTGCCGTATCCGAACGCCTGGAAGGCGTTCATGATGTACGGCACCTTGAGGATCGTCTTCACGGGCAGGGCGCGCAGGCAGGCGAGAGTGCGTTCGGGACGGTCGCTGCGGCAGCCGAGGGACGAGGTCATCTCGGTGGTGATGTCCTCCATCTCGCGGCCCGTCCGCCAGACGTACCAGGGGTATCCCGGTACGCCCGGGCCCATGGCGCCGGCCGGCATGTCCATCACGGCCTCACCGCTCGCCATGACGGCGCGGTGGAACAGGCCTCTGGAACCGGGCGAGGTCAGATGCCCGGCGACCGCTGACGCGCCGAACGACACCCCGGCCACCGTGACGTTGCCGGGATCACCGCCGAAGGCCCGCGCGTTGTTCCTTACCCAGGCCAGCGCCGCCTGCTGGTCCTGGAGGCCGAAGGCGCCGGCCCCCTCCAGACCCGGCAGGGCGAGGCCGCCGAAGACGCCGAGACGGTAGTTGACGGTGACGACCACCAGACCCCGTTCGGCCAGCCGGCGACCGTCGAAAAGGGCGCCGCCACCCACGGATCCGTCCCCGTGGATCCACACCAGCACGGGCGCGGGCGCGGCCTGCCGCAGGGCCGAAGGGGGCGGTGTCGTGACGTTCAGGACCAGGCAGTCCTCCTCCGTGCTGGACACCTGCGCGTACGGCGAAGGCACCTGCGGGCACAGCGGCCCCGGCTTGGTGGCGTCCCTGACCGCCTTCCACAGCCGTACCGGCCGGGGTGGCGCCCACCGGTGCCGTCCCGTCGGGGCGCCCGCGTAGGGGATGCCGTGGAAGATCCGGTACGCGCCCGACCGGGTGCCGCGGACCGGCCCCGCGTCCGTGCGTACCGTGTCACCGGCGACGACGACGGCGGCGCGCCGGGTCCCCGTGGCTGCCCGCCCGGCATCGGTGTCCGCGGTGGTGCTCAGCCCGATCAGCCCGATCAGCACGAGCGCGGTGAGCGCCAGGGCGATGACCGTCGTCAACACGGCCGCCCGGCGAGGAATTCTGAGGTGCGTCACAGCGCGAGCCTTCCTCGTGGTCGTCGGCACCGGTGCGTGGACGCACCGGAGGCGGCCCGATCGGACGCACCTTCGGGCACGGAGGGCCCTGCCGCAAGGAAGGCGCGTGATCGCATCCGGCGGTGGCCAGTTCCGATCACGCGCACTTACGGGTACAGCACCCTCGCATCGGGCGGGGGGACAGACTGAAGGAGCCCGGTATGGCGCCCACCGCACCCGATTTCGGTCCGGACATCGACCCCTACGCGCTCTACGATCCGCAGCAAGGCTGCGATCCCGCCGCCAAACCCGGCCTGCTCGGCTTCCGTGACCTGGTGCTCGCGGCGTATCCCGAGACGACCAGCCTGGGGATCAGCCGGGAATGCGGCAGCGGAGGCCAGAGCGAGCACAAGGAAGGCCGCGCCTGGGACTGGGGCGTGAACGTCCAGGGCCAGGGCCATCTGGCGGACGACCTGATCGACTGGCTCCACGCCACCGACCGGCACGGCAACACCCATGCCCTGGCCCGCCGATTCGGCATCATGTACATGATCTGGAACCGGCGTATCTGGATGGCCAACCGGCACAGCGCCGGCTGGCAGCCCTACCGGGGCGCCAACCCCCACACCAACCACATCCACTTCAGCTTCTCCTGGGCGGGAGCCCGCCAGGAGACAAGCTGGTGGAACGCCCCCGTGGTGCCGGACCGGCGGCAACGACTGGCGGTGGGGATGTCCGGGGACGGCCGACTGGAGATCTTCCACGGGGCGATCGACCAGATCTACCACACCTACCAGCACCAGGCCGGCGGGGCCTGGTCCGGATGGCAGGCGTTCGGCGGACCGGGCAACGCGACGGTCACGTTGTCGGCGTCGCCGGACGGGCGGCTGGAACTGTTCGCGATGAACGGCGAGACCTTCATGCACCGGTACCAGGTCAAGGTCTCCGCCGACTGGAGCGACTGGAACACCTCCGGCGGAGGCGGCGATCACCTGGCCGTCGCCAGGAACCACGACGGACGTCTGGAGGTCTTCGCCAGCAACGCCGCCGGAGTGCATCACCGCTGGCATGACACCCCCGGCGGCACGTGGCACGACTGGCGGCCGTTGGGCGGTCCGCCGAGTGCCCGGCTGGCGGCCGCCCCCGCGTCGGACGGACGGATCGAGCTGTTCGCCCTGACCGACGACGTCTTCCGCCACACCTGCCAGACCGACCTGAGCGGCACATGGCGCCAGTGGGTCGACTTCGGCGCCGGGGGCGGACACCTCGCCGTCGCGCACAATCGCGACGGCCGGCTGGAGGCGTTCGCCACGAACTCCACCGGCGTGCACCACCGCTGGCAGCACACCCCCGGCGGCGACTGGCACGACTGGCAGCCCCTCGGCGGCCCGGCAGACGCACGACTCGCCACAGTGGAGTCGCACGACGACCGGATCGAGATCTTCGCCCTGACCGACCAGGCCCTCCAGCACAACTACCAGGTCGACACGACCGGCGCCTGGCGGGCGTGGCAAGACTTCGGCGGCGGAGGCTACTTCGTCCAGGCCCTCCGCAACCGCGACGGACGGCTGGAGATCTTCGCCAACAACCCCGGCGGCGTCCACCACCGCTGGCAGCACCGGCCCGGCAGCGACTGGCACGACTGGCAACCCCTGTGAAGCAGCCCGGCTCCGCCCTACCTCTTTCCCCCTCACGCACAGAACAGGAGCAGTTCCATGGCGCCCTGCCGCATTCCACCTGACCGAGACCTCGACGTCACGAAGAGCGTCTACACCGTCGGCCGCGATCTCGGCGTTTCGGAGAAGGTGATGCTCGCCGGCTTCGAAGCGGGCTGGGTCGAGTCACACATGAACAACCTCGACTGCGGTGACCGCGACTCACTGGGCGTCTTCCAGCAGCGCCCCAGCCAGGGGTGGGGAACCCCGCAACAGATCCGGCATGTGCCGTATGCCGCCGAGCAGTTCTTCACGCGCGCGATCCGGGTCGAGGAACAGCAGCCGAACCTGAGCGCCGGTCAGACAGCGCAAAAGGTGCAGCGCTCCGCGTTCCCCGACCGCTACGACCAGGCCGAGGGCAAAGCCCGGGCGCTGCTGGCCGAAGCGAGCGCAGCGGTCGGTCCTGTGGTGCCGGATCGGCGGCAACGGCTGGCGGTGGGGATGTCCGGGGACGGCCGACTGGAGATCTTCCACGGGGCGATCGACCAGATCTACCACACCTACCAGCACCAGGCCGGCGGGGCCTGGTCCGGATGGCAGGCGTTCGGCGGACCGGGCAACGCGACGGTCACGTTGTCGGCGTCGCCGGACGGGCGGCTGGAACTGTTCGCGATGAACGGCGAGACCTTCATGCACCGGTATCAGGTGAAGGTGTCGGCGGAGTGGGCCGACTGGTACGGCTTCGGCGACGGCGGCGATCATCTGGCGGTGGCCAGGAACCGGGACGGTCGTCTGGAGGTGTTCGCGAGCAATCCGGGCGGAGTACATCACCGGTGGCACGACACACCGGGCGGCACGTGGCACGACTGGCGGCCGTTGGGCGGTCCGCCGAGTGCCCGGCTGGCGGCCGCCCCCGCGTCGGACGGACGGATCGAGCTGTTCGCCCTGACCGACGACGTCTTCCGCCACACCTGTCAGACGGATGCGGACGGCGCCTGGCGGCAGTGGGTGGATTTCGGGCTGGGCGGCGAACAGTTGGCCGTGGCCAGGAACCACGACGCACGTCTGGAGGTCTTCGCCACGAACTCCACCGGCGTGCACCATCGCTGGCAGCACACCCCCGGCGGCGACTGGCACGACTGGCAGCCCCTCGGCGGCCCGGCAGACGCACGACTCGCCACAGTGGAATCGCACGACGACCGGATCGAGATCTTCGCCCTGACCGACCAGGTCCTCCAGCACAACTACCAGGTCGACACGACCGGCGCCTGGCGCACATGGCAGGACCTCGGCGGCGGAGGCTACTTCGTCCAGGCCCTGCGCAACCGTGACGGACGGCTGGAGATCTTCGCCAACAACCCCGGCGGCGTCCACCACCGCTGGCAGCACCGGCCCGGCAGCGACTGGCACGACTGGCAACCCCTGTGATCCGTCCGCACGACTCGGGCTTCGCGGTCGCCGTCATGCGGTGGCCGCGGGGGCCGGGGGTTCACCCACCAGGTCACACATGCCAGCGGATGTCCTGGTCGGGTGTGTAGCGGCACATCGTCCCGGTGGACACGGTGCGCCGCAGATGGGCTGCCAGTTCGGGGTGCTGCTCGTCCAGCCGGCGCAGGGTGTCGCGGATGCGGGCCGTGACGTTCTTACGGGCGCGTTCGCGCGGATCGCCCAGCCTGCGGGCCCGGCCGCCCAGGCCCGCGTACCGGCGCAGTTCCTCCAGCAGAGCGGCGCGCTCCTGGTCGTAGGCCGCCGCGCGCCGGTCGTCCCCCTGCTCGACGGCCCGGTCGATCTCCGTCTCCAGCCGCTCCAGATGTAGGCGATACCGCCGGCGTGCTTCGTCGTCCAGCACCTCGTCGGCCCCCATGGCGTGCGCAGTCGCCACGGCGTCGTCCTGCGGGTTCAGCAGCCGGACGGACGGGACGTCGCGGCCGGGTTCGCTCAGCAGGCAGTGCAGGTCCCGCAGCCCCTTCGCGTCGGGCATGTGCGTGGTGCGGCCCCCGTACGTCAGCCGCCACACCTCGCCGTTGCGGCGGAACTCGTACAGGGGGGCCGGCTCGTCCCGCACGGGCCGCGGGCCGAGGTGCGCGATGCGGGCCAGCAGGTGCGTCATCCCGAGTTGGTGGGCTTGCGTCGCCGTCTCGTCGAGCAGCGTGTTGAGGGTCTGCTCGCCACCCGTTCCCTGCGCCGCCAGCGCGAGGGCCAGCTCGACGCGGGCGCGCAGTGACCATGGCAGCGCGTGCAGCCGGTCGGCCGATCGGCGGGCTTCGGTGAGGTGGCGCACCGCCGACTCCCAGCGGCGCTGACCGGCATCCAGGATGCCCAGCCAGAGGGACGCCGGGCCGCTGATGTCCCATCCGAAGAGGGAGACCAGCCACTGGCCCGCGTACGGGGACAGCGCGGCGCGGGCGTTGTCGCACCACGCAGGGTCGCCCGAGGCGGCGGCCGCCTGCGCCTGGTAGCGCAGCCACAGAGGGGTGACACTGCGGTGCAGCACTGTGTCGCCGCCGCCGGCGCCCGGCCGGGGGACGGGCACGCGCGGGCTCTCGCCGGCTTCCAGTTCCGTGAGCGCCGCCACGAGATCGACGTACGGGTGCTGCTGACGCCGCAGTTCGCCCCGCAGCTCCCTCGCCTCGGTGAACCTGCCCTGCATGAGGAGCAGTGTCCAGCGGTGGTGGGAGATGAAGTACTGGTAGTAGTTGGGGCCCGGCGCACTCATGGAGACGGAAGCGTCGAGCAGGTTCGCCGCCTCGGTGAACCCGCCCGTCATGGCGTGGACGACGCTGCGGTCGATGATCGCGGTCAGCCGCAAGCGGGGTGAGCCGTCGGCGGCGGCCACCGACAGCATGGCGTGGAAGTCTTCCAGGAACCGAGGCTCGTCGGATTCGAGTGCCGCGACCCACCGCATGGACATCGCGACGTGCTCCGTCCATCGGTCGCCCCGGTTGCGGGACAGCGCGATGAGTTCCGACGCCAGGGCGTGCCGGCCTGCGGCCGTCCGCGGCCCCCACTCGGCCTGCAACTTCGCCCACAGACCGATGTGCAGGCTGTCGTCATCGCCTGCCGCACGGGCGCCGACGATCACCGCCGTCGCGACGCGCCGGGCCAGGTGGGACTGCGAGAGCGGCAGATCGTCGTCGACCGTGTCCGCTGTCGCGCAGGATCCGGTGGTCGCGTCGTATCCGGTTGTCGCGCCGGATCCGGTGCGTTGGCCGAGCGCCCAGCGCAGGGCGCGCTGTTTCAGCAGGGCGGTGTCACCCTGCCCGTCGGCCCCGTAGAGGGTCAGTGCCGTCCGCCCCATCAGCAGAGGGTCGCCCAGGTCCCTGGCCAGAGCGGCGGCGTCGCCGAAGACGCTCCAGGAACGCTCGTGCGCACCGGACAGCTGGAGCGCCAGCCCCAGGTCGAGCCCGAGCAGCACACGCCGCCGAGGGGCCGCCCGGCCGAGACGGTCCAGGGCGCGGCCGTAATGTCCCGCGGCCTCCTCATGGGCCATGCGGGTCTCCGCATGGCGTGCCGCGGACAGCATCAGGTCCACCGCCACGTCGCGGTCCAGTTCCTCGAAGGAGAAGTAGGCGTGGCGCGCCAGCTCGACCGGGAGGGTCATGTCCCGTGCCGCCGCCGTATTCCGCAGCGCACCCGCGGCGGCGGCGTGCAGTCGGCGCGCGCGGGGTGCGTCCAGGTCGCCGTACAGCGTCTCGCGTACGAGGTCATGCTTGAAGACGACCTCTCCGGACCGGTCGTGCTCCACCAGTTGGGCGTCCGCGGCCTGGGCCAGCCACCGCCTCACCTGGGTCGGCGACTCTCCGAGGACGCCCGCCAGCGTGTCGGCGTGGAAACGGCGTCCCAGCACGGACGCGGCGCCGAGACACTCCGCCACCGCGTCGTCCAGCAGCCCCAACCGCTGTTGGAGGGAGGCGTGCAGGCCCGGCGAGATCGCGGTCACGTCATGACCGCCCGCCCACAGGCGGGCGGTCTCCTGGACGAAGAAGGGGTTGCCGCCCGTCCGCCGCAGGACCTCGCCGACGACTCCCTCGTCCGGTGTCCTCCCCGCCGTACGACGCATCAGCTCCGTCACGTCCGCGGTCCCGAGCCCGGTCAGCGCCAGCGTCGTGGCCCGGGTCATCAGCGACCGCAACGGGTCGCGCAAGGGGTGGTCCGGCCGCTCGATCTCCACATCCCTGAACGTGGCGACGATCAACACCCGTTCCAGTGACATGTGCTGGGCCGCGAACTCCAGCAGGGCGACCGACGCCGCGTCCGCCCAGTGCACGTCCTCCAGCACCACCAGCACCGGCTGCTGTTGCGAGGCGGTGACCAGTACGGTCGTGACCGCGTCGAACAACTGGAACCGGTCCACCTCCGCCGTCTTGGAGCCGCTGCCCAGCAGAACCTGGCACGCCGCGCCGGCAGCGTCCGACACGGCCTCCCACGCCTCTGCCTGAACGGCGCTCCGCAGGCCCCGGACGACCTGTGACCAGGGCCAGTACCCGGGAGTGCCGTCGGCGTCCCAGCACGACCCGCGCAGCACGGCCATGTCCTGGTGCTTCGCCTCTTGGACCGCGCAACCGGCCAGAGACGTCTTGCCGATGCCCGCCTCGCCGATGATCAGTAACAGCCCGCCGTGGCCGGCGCGCGCCCGTTCGGTGTGGGCGTGTACGGCGCGCAGGAGGTCGTTGCGCCCCAGCAGTGAGGGCTGCTCCGCCGCGCCGGACCGTGGCTTGGTCACGGTCGGCACCAGCCGTGCCGGAGGTACCCGGTCCACATCACGCCTTCCCCCGAGGTGTCCGTGCCGGCCACAGCCGTTGTCCCGTCCGGCAGCGTAAAGGCTGTTCGAAAAGTGGATCAAATCGAGCAATTGCCACTGGACCGCACGGCGCCGTCCGGCACGACCGCCCAGGATCAAAGCAGCGTGTGAACGGCTCGAAGGCGTGGCTGAAGTCTCAGGTCTCCGGGCTGATCCCGGAACAGGAGTCGGAGCCTCCGGTCGATGCTCCCGACGCAGCCGCCGTTGTCGCGCTGGAGCGCCCAGAAGGACAGGGTGTCGATGCCTTGCGTCGAAGCGCATCGACAGCACTCGCCCAGCCTGACATCCCGTCAATAGGTGTCAATGCAGCAGGCCAGCGAAACTTTTCTTCAACCCTTCCTATTGTTTCGCAGGAAAGGTGTCAGTAGCGTCCCCCGATAGGTGAAGCGCTTCGACTCCCCCGACGAAAGGACGCAAGGGATGCTCCACGAGCACCGGGCGGACGACACCCTCGCCAACCCCGTGATCCCCGGTTTCCACCCCGATCCCAGCGTCTGCCGCGTCGGCGACGACTACTACCTCGCGTGCTCCAGCTTCGAGTACTTCCCCGGCGTCCCCCTCTTCCACAGCCGCGACCTGGTGCACTGGACGCAGATCGGCAACGCCCTGGACCGGCCGAGCCAACTGCGGCTGCCCGTCGGCATGCCGTCCTCCGGCGGGATCTACGCGCCCACCCTGCGCCACCACGACGGCCGTTTCTGGCTGATCGTCACCAATGTGAGCGAAGGCGGCGGCAACCTGCTCGTCACCGCCACCGACCCCGCCGGCCCCTGGTCGGATCCACTCCCGCTGCCCGACGTCCCCGGCATCGACCCGGACCTCGCCTGGGACGAGGACGGCACCTGCTGGTGCACGTTCGCGGGGGTCGGACAGATCCGCATCGACCCCCGCACCGGCGAGACGTACGGCCCGCCGACGCGCCTTTGGTCGGGCGGCCCCGGCGCCAAGGCTCCGGAGGCGCCGCATCTGTACCGGATCGGCGACCACTGGTATCTGCTCATCGCCGAAGGCGGCACCGAGCGCGGCCACGGCGTCTCCATCGCCCGCGGCAACGCGCCCACCGGCCCGTTCGAGCCGTGCCCGGCCAACCCGATCCTCACCCACCGCGGCACCGATCACCCCGTCCAGAACACCGGCCACGCCGATCTGGTGCAGGGCCCCGACGGTTCCTGGTGGATGCTGCTGCTCGGCGTACGGCCGGGCGGCGGCACGCCGGGCTGGCACGTGCTCGGCCGTGAGACGTTCCTGACCCCCGTGACCTGGGTGGACGGCTGGCCCGTCGTCGGCGAGGTGACACTGCAACTGCCCACTCCCCCATGGCCACTTGCTCCCCACCACGCTGAGGCGCCCCGGGACGACTTCGAGCTCGACGAACTACGGCCGTCCTGGATCTCGCTGCGTGACCGACCCGCCGAGCACTGCACCACCGAGGAGCGCTCCGGATGGCTGACCCTCCGCGCGCGGGGCGGTTCCCTGGACGAGCCCGACGTCGTCTTCGTCGGCCGGCGTCAGCAGCACCTGGCGTGCCGGGCGCGTGCGCTCGTCGACCCGGCGGAGGGACGCGGCGGTCTCGCCGTCCGCCTGGACGAGCAGCACCACTACGAGATCGAGGCGTCCGCGACGGAGGTACGGGTGATCGCACGCGTCGGCCCGCTGCGCACGGTCGTGGCCGAACGGACCGTGCCCGCCGGGCCGCTGGTCCTCGGCATCACGATCGGCGCTCCGCCGGCTCCGCACGACGCGCGCACCGGACCCGACGTCGTCTCCCTCGGGGTCGAGGAGCCCGACGGCACGTTCACCGTGCTCGCGACACTCGACGGCCGCTATCTGTCGACCGAGGTGGCGGGCGGCTTCACCGGTCGCGTCATCGGCCTGTACGCCGCCGAAGGCACGCTCCACTTCGACTGGTTCGAGTACGAACGACGAGACGCGCCTGCGCCGAGCTGAACATGACCGGCATGGTGAGGGAGCGTGTGCCGCTGTCCTTGAAGGCGTTGCCCGCAGGCTCTCGCGCACGGATGAAATGATTTCGTGACGTATTCCCGCTCGGGGGTCCCGCGAGCCGTGATGGGTTCCGTGGCGGCTGGGGGTCGTAGTGTCGAAGCCGCTACCGAGGAGGAGTTCTGATGCGCAGGGTGACCTATTCGATGGGCGTCTCGCTCGACGGCTACATCGTCGGACCGGACGGCGGCTTCGACTGGACGGAGCCCGACGAGGAGGTCTTTCGGTTCTGGATCGACGAGATTCGAGACGTCGGCGTCCATCTGTTGGGACGACGGCTTTACGAGACGATGCTGTACTGGGAGACCGCCGAGCAGGACCCGTCGCTCGGCGAAGCCGAACTCGAATGGGCCGCGCTCTGGAATCCGCTGCCGAAGGTGGTGTTCTCCACCACTCTGTCGGCGGTCGAGGGCAATGCCCGCCTGGCCTCCGGTGGTGTGGCGGAGGAGATCGAGCGGTTGCGCGCCGAGCCGGGCGAGGGCGACATCGCGATCGGCGGTGCGACTCTCGCCGCCGAGGCGGCCGCGGCGGGGCTGATCGACGAGTACCAGGCCGTGGTCCACCCGGTGCTGGTCGGCGGTGGCATTCCGTTCTTTCCGCGAGACGAGCGCCGGGTGGATCTCGAACTCGTCGAGACCCGCACCTTCAGCTCGAAATTCGTCTACCTCCGCTACCGCGTGCCGCGTTAGGCTCGCCGCTCGGAGATTTGTGGCAGCGCTCAAGGGACAGGGGCCGGGCGACGATGCAGGCGTCGGAGTTTTCGCGTGCGGTGGCCGCGGCCATGTCGACCGGCGCATCGCTCGGCCTGGCGGTCGACGACGCGATCGTGCTCCATGACTCGAACAGGCTCACTCTGCGGCTGCTGCCTTGTGACGTCCTGGCCCGGGTGGCACCCGTCGCGCATCAGTTCGCACAGTTCGAGGTCGAGCTGGCTCAGCGGCTCGCCGAGTCCGGGTGCCCTGTGGCTGCGCTCGAACCTCGGGTGGAGCCTCGCGTGTATGAGCGTGATGGGTTCGTGGTCACGCTGTGGACCTACTACGCATCCGGGACCCCCGAAGAAGTCTCACCGGGCGACTACGCCCGTGCGCTGGAGCGGCTGCATGCCGGCATGCGCACGCTCGACGTCCCGACGCCGCACTTCACGGATCGAGTCGAGCAGGCACAGCAGCTCGTGGCGGACCGCAACCGCACTCCGGCACTCGCCGACGCGGACCGGGAACTGCTCGGCGACACCTTGCGAAACCTGAGACGAGTGATCGGCGAGCGCGGCGGCGCCGAGCAGTTGCTGCATGGCGAGCCGCATCCGGGCAACGTGCTCACCACGAAGACCGGACTGCTGTTCATCGACCTTGAGACGTGTTGCCGTGGGCCGGTCGAATTCGACCTCGCCCACGCGCCGGAAGAAGTCGGCGCGCACTATCCGGGTGTCGATCAGGACTTGCTGCGCGCGTGCCGGATCCTCGTGCTGGCGATCATCACCACCTGGCGCTGGGATCGCGACGACCAACTCCCGGACGGTCGCCGACTGGGCGCAGAGTGGCTCAGCCAGATCCGAGCGGCTCGCGGTCGCAACGGCCTGGATGTCCCTGGCTGATCGCCCGCCCTTCGAGGTCCGTCAAGACCGGTGGCGGGGCGCCGCGCCGATCCAGCGGTGATAGGCGTCCAGGTCGACGTTGCTGCCGCACACGATGGTGACCACGTGTCGGCCGGCGAAGCGGTCGCGGTCTTCGAGGATCGCGGCGATGCCGAGCGCGGCCGACGGTTCGACCACGAGGCCGGCGTGGTCGAGGAGCATCCGCATGCCGGCGATGATCGACGCCTCCCGCACCAGGACGGCGTCGTCGGCGACCAGCAGGAGGTCGTCCAGGACGGCCGGGATGGGACGTCGGCCGGCGACGCCGTCGGCGATGGTGTCGGTCGAGTCGGTCGTGACGACACGTCGTTGACGCCATGAGTGGGTCAACGCCGGTGCGCCGAGCGGCTGGACGCAGATCACCTCCACTTCGGGTGCCAGCGCCTTCAGCACCTGGCCCACGCCGGTGGCCAGCGCCCCGCCGCCGAGAGCGATCAGGACGGTGTCGAACGACGGCGCGGCGTCGTCCACCAGTTCCAGGCCGATGGTCGCCGCGCCCTCACACGTCTCGATGTCCAGGCTGTCTTCGACCAGCCGGATGCCTTCGTGCCGCGCGATGGCCGCCGCCCGCTCGCGAGCCAGCTCGTGGTCGCCGTCCACCAGCTCCAACCTGGCGCCCAACGCGCGGATGCGGTCCAGCTTGGCCACCGTCGCGAAGCGGGACGCCACGACGCTCACCTCAAGGCCTCGGCCGCGACCGGACCAGGCGAGGGCCTGGCCGAGATTGCCCGCGCTGGCGCACACCGCGGCTCGCGAGCCGTCGTCGGCCAACAGGTTCGCGACCACCTCGGTGCCGCGGCCCTTGAAGCTGCGCACCGGGTTCGCCGTTTCGAGCTTGATGCTCAGCGCACACCCGAGTTCGGGCTCCAACGCCTCGCAGCGGTACAGCGGGCTGTCGAGGAAGACCGGGTCGATCACGCGGCGAGCCGCCCGGATCCGGGCGATGTCGAGGCGAGTCTGCTGCACGACGTGCTACTGCGGGAAGCCGTTGGCGGCGAGACGGGCGCTCATCCCCGCGTGGGCGAGTTGTGAGTGGGCGTTGGCCGGGTCGTGGATGAGTCGGAGGTAGTCGTAGAGGACCTGCACGCACTTGTCCCGGCTGGGGTAGGCGGCGTCGGAGGCCAGTTCGAGGTTCTTGGTGACCTCCATCAACCTTCCGTCGGCAGCGGCGTACACCGGGTGCCAGATGAGCTGCACCGCCGGGTTGAGCGCCATGACCACGCGGAGCTGCGGGACTTCCTGCGCGATGAGGACGCTGTCCGGGTTGTAGGCCCGCAGAAAGATGTGGACGGGGCCGCGGGCGCGACTCACGAACGCCTTGGACAGGACGTTCCACATCGGCGTCTTGAGCATCCAGTCCGAGGTCAGGGTCAGCTTGTCGACCACACCGCCGAAGGGGCTGGCCTCCAGCGGGGTGTGGCCCTTGGACCGGGCGTAGTCGCTGACCGCCCTGCCGCCCGACCAGAGTGCCAGCGTCGGCGTGTCGATCGCCATGTAGTCGCCGATGAGCTTCACCAGCTCCTGGTACCAGCTGTTCGACGCGCGGTGGTCGCGTTGTCGCTGGCGTTCGCTGAACTTGGCCATGGCCTCGTCGTTGAGCTGTCCCTGTTCGGCGATGCCGCCGAGGATGAGTTGCCAGGCGATGTCCGTGACGTCGTCGGGGAAGCCGGCCCGGGCCATCAGGGCGCGGAAGGTGCCCCACTCCCCGTGCACGGTGGGGTCGGCGGCGTGCCGCTGCGCGTCCTGCCTGACCTCGGGGTTCTCCTGGCGCTGCAGCCAGCGCGTCACAGCGGCGTTGCCTGCCGTCCGCTGCAGGACAGCAAGTCCGTCAGGGTGCGCCGGCTGCCCAGCGGTTCGCTCCGGGGCCGTGCCCTGTGCCCGCTTCCTCGGCCCCGCCGCAAGGGTGGGCAGCACCGAGGGTGTCACTGTCTCTCGCACGCTCAGCGGTCCTCCAGGTCTCCTTCGGGCACCCGAAGGTTCGACACTAGGGCCCGGGGCACGGCCCCCGCCAGGGCCGGAGGGGCACTCCTGGGACAGTCAGGAGGCAGTCAGGGGGCACTCAGCGGGCACTCGGGTCCAGGCTTGGCGAACGCCTGCCGGCTGTGCTTGAGCAACTCGCGCACGGCCGGGCTGTGCGTGCTCTTCCAGATCAGGGCGAGCAGCGCCGGTGCTTCGACGTCATCGATGACGCGGGCGGTGAGCCGGTCGCGGTAGCCGACGGCCATGGAGTTGCTGAGGACGGCGACGCCGAGTCCGCGGGTCGCGAGGTCGGCGATGGCATCCGCGGCGCTGGCCTGCAACGCGATCGTGGGTCGGAGGTTCTGTGCGGCGCAGGCCCGGTCGAACACCGTGCGCAGGCCGGTGCCGGGTGGCATGCAGACGATGGGGTGGGCGGTCAGGTCGCGCAGAGCGACCCGCCGTCGTCTCGCCAAGGGGTGTTCGGCCGGAACCGCTGCGACGAGGCGCTCGCTGACGATGGTCAGCGCGTCGAGTCCGTCGGGGGTGGCGGTCGCGGTACCGACGAGAGCCAGGTCGATCGCGCCGGCGCGTACCTCGTCGACGAGCCGGTCGGAGTTGTCCTCCAGGAGGGCGATCTCGACGCCGGGATGCGCCCGGTGGAACGCGGCCAGGGCGTCGAACAGCGGGGTGAGGGTGCAGCCGATGACCATCCCGACCGTGAGCCGACCCCGGATCAGATCGGTCACCTGCCCCACGGCCTGGCCGACCGCCGCAGCCGCGGCGAGTGCGGCGCGGGCGTGTTCGAGCGCGGCCTTTCCCGCGACGGTGAGGGTGGCGGTGCGCGCCGACCGGTCGAACAGCTCGGCGCCGAGTTCCCGCTCCAGCTGGCGGATCTGGGCGCTGACGCCGGACTGACTGATGTGCACCCGCTCGGCCGCCCGGGTGAAGTTCCGCTCTTCGGCGACTGCGACGAAGTATTCGAGCTGCCTCAACTCCATGACTGTGGATTCTAGCTACCAGTACAACCATCTGTTGGACTTCTGAGTGGTGACTGACCAGGCTGGGAAGCACGAGCAGCGAAGCCAGACGCCAGGAGGAACCCATGCCGGAGTACGAGAAGGCCCTGCGGCCCGAGGACGTCACCCGCTTGTTCGTCGAGCGGTCCAACGCCGGTGACGCGGCCGGGGTCGCCGCGCTGTACGAGGAGGACGCGGTGATGGCCTACCCGCCTGGGGAGTTGACGGTGGGGCGGGAGGCGATCCGTGCGCTGTGGGAGAAGGTGCTGGCCAACCGCCCTCGTTTCGAACCCGACAACCGCTGCCGACGCTGATCAGCGGCGGCATCGCCCTCACTTCGACCCCGCCGAAGGACGGGGCCGGCGCCCGGGCGCAGGTCGTCCGACGCCAGCCCGACGGAAGCTGGCTGCGTGTGCTCGACCAGCCCGAGTTCGTCGCGCCGCCCCGCTGAGCCGGCCGGGGGGGGCGTCGGCGTCGGCGTCGGCGTCGGCGTCGGCGTCGGCGTCGGCGTCGGCGTCGGCGTCGGCGTCGGCGTCGGCGTCGGCGTCGAATAATTCCGAACTCGTCCTTCGCGCTCCCGGCAGGATGCCTGTATGCATCACATCCTGTGCGGGCTCGCCGCCAATCCAGCCCTGCCGTCCGCGTTGGTCGACCGGCTGATATCCCTCGCGGACGACGACCTCGCCGCGGACCTCGCCGACCGCCCGGACCTCAGCCGCGCACAGGCGGTCGCGTTGGCCGACCGTGTCGAAGAGAGCGCGGTGCACCTCGCGCACGAGCGTCGGCTGACCGCCGCCGACATCGATCCCTCGGTCCGGCCGGATGCCGCTCTCGCTCTGCTCGACCAAGGCCTCGGCCGCCCCGAGTGGGCGCGTCTCCTCGCGGCGGACCCGCTGTGTGAGCACCGGGAGAAGTTGGCAGCCTGCCCCGGACTCCCCACCGACGTGGTGGAGACGCTCGCCGCGGACCCGGACGTGCGGGTCGTGGCCGAGCTGGCGTTGTGGACCACCCCGGACGTGGCCGAGAGGCTCGCCGCGCATCCGCACGCCGAAGTCCGCCGCGCGGTGGCCTGGAACGAGGCGACGCCTCCGGCCGCGCTGGCGGCGCTGGTGACCGGGGAGGGGCTGCCTGCGGCGCGACGCTGTCTGGTCTGTGACCACGAGGAGCCCCCCTTCGTCCACGATCCGCAGTGCATGCGGCTCGACTGCGATCTGCCGCCGGGCGCGTCCTGCGACGGTTCCCACGAGTCCACCGTCGACGCCATGCTGGAGGCGGCGCTCCGTAACCCCGGCACCCCGGTCGAGGCCGTCGTCGGCTTCGTGGACCATCCGTCGATGCTGTTGCGCTGGACGCTCGCCGCCCGCCAGGACCTGCCCCGGGAGGCGTGCGAACGGCTCGCCTCGGACCCCATTCCCGGTGTCCGCGCCGACCTTGCCGAGAATCCCGCGCTCGACGAGGCCCTGATCCGTGCGCTGGCCGACGACCCCTACCCCGACGTGCGCCGCAGGCTCGCCCACCATCCGCGCGTGCCGCTCGATGTGCTGTCCCGCCTGGCCCGAACGGCCAAGATCGGCGCCACTCTGCTGCCGCGTATCACCGCCTGCACTCCCGCCGAGGTCGCCGAGCTGGCCAAGTCGCCGGACCCGGCTGCCCGCATGCTCGTGGCCCAACGACGCGATCTGCCGCCCGCGCTGCGCGACCGGCTCGCCGAGGACCCCGACGCGAAGGTGGTCAAGGCCCTCGCCCCGCACCCCGGTCTCGCCGAAGCGCAGTTGCGCGCCATGGTCGACCGGCACGGCGTCCGTGTCCTGGCCAAGGTGGCGACGAACCCGGATGCGTCCCCGGCGCTGCTGGAGGACCTGGTCCGGCACGAACCACCGGTGCAGAAGGTCTTCCGCGAGGTGGCCCGGCATCGCGGGGCGACGGCCTCGGCGCTGCTCGTCTGCCTGGCGGAGGGGCAGGCGCGACCCATCGCCGCCGGACACCCTGCGCTCCCGCCGCCGGTCGTCGTGGAGCTGCTCGCCGACGCGGACCAGCAGGTGGCGGAAGCAGCGGCGGCCAACCCGTCGCTGCCGCCTGCCGTGATGTCGGAACTGCTGTCCGGCCCGATGTCGGGCCTGGCAACAGGATCCTGCGTGAGTTGAACCGCTCAATCACTGTGCGGCGCAGCGATATTCCCTGGCAGTTGCTGCGTTACGCAGTTAATGTGCCATGCAGTGAAGGAAGTGACATCACCCAGTCTGGAGAATCCATGCTCACCGTCGCCGTCACCGGAGCCACCGGAGTCCAGGGCGGAGCCACCGCTCGCGCTCTGCTGGCCGCCGGCCATCATGTGCGCGCACTCACCCGCCGCCTCGACTCGCCCGCCGCCGAGGCCTTGCGCCGCCTGGGAGCCGATGTGCGGCACGCCGACTTCGACGACCGCGCCTCCCTCGACGCCGCCCTCGCCGGGTCGGACTCGCTCTTCGCGGTCACCACCCCGTTCGGCGCCGACACCGCCGCCGAGACGCGGCAAGGCAAGGACCTCGTCGATGCCGCGGCGGCGGCCGGGCTCGGGCACATCGTGCTCACCTCCGCCGCCCACGCCGACCGCGGGACGAAAGTCCCGCACTACGAGAGCAAGCAGCTGGTCGAGCGGCACCTTCGCGGGGCCGGTGTGCCCTGGACCGTGATCGCCCCTGCGGCCTTCATGGACAACTACGCCGGCGGCTGGACCCTCGACGGGCTGCGCGACGACACGTTCGCCTGGCCCATGCCCGCCGACCGGCCGCTCACGCTCATCCCCGCCGCCGACATCGGCGCGTTCGCGGCGCTGGCGCTCCAGCACCGCGACGAGTTCACCGGCCGCCGCATCGACATCGCCTCCGACGAGTGCACCCCCGGCCAGATCGCGGAGGCCCTGGCGGCGACCGCCGGCCGGCCGATCAGACACCGAGAGGTCCCGCTGACTCAGGTCCGGGCCCACTCCGCCGATCTGGCGGCCATGTTCGAATACTTCACCACCGTCGGGCTCGACGTCGACGTCGCCGGCCTGCGACGCGACTATCCCGAAGTCGGCTGGCACAGCTTCGCCGAATGGGCCGCCGCCCAGGACTGGCCCATGCTCCTGTCCTCCCGATGAGCGGCCGTGTCGGTCCCTGACGGTGTGCGGGCCCGGCGAGTTCGGCTGTCAGTGGCGGCACGTACGGTCTGCGCATGGTTGATCAGAAGCCCCTCGTGGCATCGATACGTGACTTCGCGACCTGGGAGCCCGTGCTGCGGCTCCTGTTGGCCGACCACCCGCATACGCAGGCCGCCGGGGCCGTCCGGGTGATGGGGCGTATCGGCCGGCACAGCTGGAGTCTGGCGCTGAAGCGGCGGCGGCCCGCTCCGGGCCGAGCCGCCCAGGTGGAGGACATCCAGGAGGAGCTCGACGCGGTGCAGCGCGTACAGGCCGCGCTCGCGGACGCCGGAGTGGACGACGTCTCGTTCACGGCGGAGATCCGACCGGCCGGGAAGACCGTGCTCCGCCTGCTGGGGCCCAGCCCGGCCGTGGAACCCGGGATCGGCAACCCCCATCCGGGGGCGCTCATCCTGGTCGACGGCTCGCTGCCGGAGCCCTGGCACCGGCTGCCCGATCCGGTGTCCGGGGCGGTTCCGGCCCCTTCGGCGGATGCGGAGCTGCTGGAGCGGACGCTGCGCGAGCGGTTGCCGCACGCCGTCGGCGCGACGCAGGAGGAGATCGCCGCCGCCGAGGCGCGTCTCGGCGTCACGCTGCCCGACGAGCTCAAGGCGCTCTACCGGGTGGTCCGGGCCCGGTGGGAGGACGTGAGCGACGACCACGAGGCGGATCAACGGCAAGGCGAAGCGGTCGGCTGCGAGCTGTTCGACCTCGACGGCCTGTACGTCGCCGACGCGGCGTCGCGCCACTGTCGCTGGGAGTTCGCGGCGATGGCGGCGGTCGTCACCCCGCCCGACGCCATGGTGCAGGGGCTCGTCGGCTCCCCCGGCTGGATCGTCTTCGGCGACAACGGCGGCGGAGACCGGCTCGCCGTCGATCTGACACCCGGCCCCCGTGGGCACCTGGGGCAGATCATCATGCTCTCCCACGAGGAGAAGACCGGCGCCGATCTCGTCGCCGACTCCCTCACCGACCTGGTGCTGGGCCGGCTCGGCGCGGAGTCCGGCAGTCCTCACGGGCGACAGCCGCCGGTCGTGGCCCGGGTCAACGTCGCAAGCCTCAAGAGCGTCGACGCCGCCGCGCACCCCGATCTGGAAGTCCTGGCGATCGGCGCGTGGGACGGCGCGCCGTTCGGTCTCGCCCCCGTGGCCGGGCTGCCGCGGCTGCGCACCCTCGTCGCCTACCCCGGCACGCTGGCCGACCCCTTGGAGATCGCCGGGCTCACCGGGCTGGAGTTCCTGGAGCTCGGCCCGCAGGAATGGCGCGTCCTCCTCGCCGCGGGAGCCGTCCCGCGCAGTCTGTCGGCAGCCGCGATCGTGGTGCACGGCGTCCAGGACCCGCTGCCCATCGTGGAGATCGCGAACGAGATCCTGGCCCTCTGGGACCGGCCGCAGATCGTCCAGACCGTCCTCGAAGGAGACCTCACGCCCCTCGCGTAGCCGGCGAACCCGGGTACCCGGGGGTTATCCCCACCATCGATCCGGCAGCCGCCGTCATGGTCCCCGCACCGCTCCGGACCGTACGTTCGAGACACCCCGAAAACGGACGTATCGGCGAAAGGAACGGACCCCGCCATGGGCCTGCGGAGGAAGCAGAAAAAGGACGGCGACACCTCGCGGATCGGCGCGGAGCCGGCGGAGAACTGGGCCGTCGAGCTGCGGGGCGTGCGCAGGCGGTACGGTCGCGGAAACTCGGCCGTGCACGCCCTGCGCGGTATCGATCTCGCGCTCGGGCGCGGCGGGTTCACGGCGGTGATGGGCCCCTCCGGCTCCGGCAAGTCCACGTTCCTGCAGTGCGCGGCGGGCCTGGACCGCCCGAGCGCCGGCACGGTCCGTCTGGGCGGCACGGAGATCACCGGCCTGAGCGAGAACAAGCTGACCGCGCTGCGCCGCACCCGGCTCGGTTTCGTCTTCCAGGCCTTCAACCTGCTGCCGTCCCTGACCGTCGAGCAGAACGTGCTGCTGCCGATGCGCCTGGCCGGCCACCGCGCCGACCGACGCCACGCCGCCGAGGTCCTCGCCCAGGTCGGTCTGGACGGGCTGGCCCGGCGCCGGCCCGGCCAGCTCTCCGGCGGACAGCAGCAGCGCGTCGCCATCGCCCGCGCGCTGGTGACCCGGCCCGACGTCGTCTTCGCGGACGAGCCGACCGGAGCGCTCGACACCACCACGGCCACCGAGATCCTCGGTCTGCTGCGCCGCGCGGTGGACGTCCCCCAATTCGGTCTTCGCCCAGGTCACAGCGCCCCCACCGGCGCCACGGTCGTCATGGTCACGCACGACCCGGCGGCAGCAGCATGGGCCGACCGGGTGCTGTTCCTGGCCGACGGTTCGATCGTCGACCGTCTGGAGGGGGCCTCGGCCCAGCAGATCGCGGACCGTATGACGGCGCTCACCAGGCCGTCCCGGCTGGGAGCGGCAGCCTGATGTTCGTGCCCAACGGCCTGGCCCGCGCCGCCGTCCGCTTCAAGCCCGCCGCGTTCGTGGGCACCTTCGTCGCACTGGCGATGGCCGCGGCGATCGTGTCCGCGTGCGGCATCCTCCTGGAGACCGGGCTGCGCGCCTTCGTCCCGCCGCAGCGCTACGCGCACGCTCCCGTGGTCGCCGCCGCCGACCAGCGCGCCCACTGGATCACCGGCCACGGCGAGGATCGCGAGGACGACGCCACGCCGGTCCCCGACACCGCCCGCCTCGACGACTCCCTGGTGGCGAAGGCCGCTTCGGTCCCCGGCGCCCGCGCGGCCGTAGCGGACGTGACGTTCCCGGTCCAGCTGCGCAAGAGCGGCCTCACGGCGCACGGCTGGGGCTCCACGGCCTTCACGGGCGAGCAGCCGACCGCGGGGCGGGCGCCGCGCACCGGCGAGGTCGTCCTCACCGAGGGCGTCGCCGACGTCGGCGACCGCCTCGCCATCACCACCGCCGACGGCCCGCGTGACTTCCGCGTCTCCGGCGTCACGGCCTCCGCCGGACGGCAGCCGACGGCCTGGTTCACGGACGCCGAGGCCGTACGGCTGTCCGGCCGTCCGGGCCGGATCGACGCCATCGCCGTACTCCCCGAGCAAGGGGTGTCCGCGGCCGCGCTCAAGTCGCGGGTGGCGCACGCCCTCGGCGACCGGGCCCTGGTGTACACGGGCGACGAGCGCGGGGCGGCGGAGGACACCTCGCTGGCCGAGGCGAAGGAACTGCTCGTCGCGCTCGGCGGCTCCTTCGGCGGCGTCGCCACGATGGTCGCGGTGTTCACGGCGGCCGGCACGGTCGCGCTCTCCGTGGGCCAGCGTGCCCGGGAGTTCGCCCTGCTGAGGGCGATCGGCGCCACCCCGCGCCAGATCCGCCGCACCATCGCCACGGAGACGCTGCTGGTGGCCCCGCTCGCGGGCGCCCTCGGCTGTCTGCCCGGCATCGCCCTGGCCCGCTGGTGGTTCGGGCAGCTCCAGGACCGGGGGGCCGTCCCGCAGGAGGTGTCTCTCTCGGTGTCCGGGATCCCGCTCGGCTCCGCGGTCGGCGCCGTCCTGCTGACCGCGCTGCTCGCCGGATACACGGCGGCCCGCCGCCCGGCCCGGATCAAGCCCGGCCGGGCGTTGGCCGAAGCCTCGGTGGAACGGCTGCGCTTCGGCTGGATCCGCACTCCGCTGGGCATCGCCGCGGCGGTCGGCGGCTTCGTCTGCGCGGGTCTGGCCACCTCGCTCAGCGGCGAGGACGCAGCCAACACGGCGCTCGGCATCGTGTTCCTCTTCATGCTCGCGGTGGCCCTGCTCGGCCCGCTGGTGGCCCGGGCCTGCGCCGCGCTGCTCGGCCTCCCGCTGCGCGGAGCCGGCGCATCCGCCTCGCTGGCGGCGGCCAACTCCCGGACCAACGCCCGCCGGCTGGCATCGGCGATCACGCCCATCGTGCTGGCCATGGCGTTCTCCTGCACGCTCGTCTTCATGCACACCAGCGAGGAGCGGGCCACCGCGTCCCAGCAGCAGGCGGGCATCGTCGCCGACCACATCGTCACCTCCCCGGCGGGGCTGGCCCCGGACGCGGTGGACAGGGCCGCCCGCACACCCGGCGTCACCGCCGCCGTCGGCCTGTTGCGGACCTCCGTGCTCGTCCCGGCCTCGGGCTCCCTGGAGTCGGTCTCCGCGCAGGGCGTCACCGGCTCCCCGCACGCGCTCGCCCGGGTCCAGGACCTCGACGTCCGCACCGGCGCGCTGTCCGTGCGGCCGGGGCAGGTCGCGCTCGACGCCGCAGTGGCCGACACCGCCCATGTGCGGGTCGGCGACCGGCTCCCGCTGCGCCTGCCCGACGGCGCGGAGGCGGCGCCGACGGTCGTGGCGACGTACGGACGGGGGCTGGGCCTGTCCCAGGTGACGCTGAACCGCTCCGACCTGGCGGCCCACGTCACCTCGGCCTTCGACACCGAAGTCTGGACGAAGGGCGGCACCGCCGAGGCCCTCACCCCGCTCGGCACGGTCCTCGACCCGGGCGACTACACCGCCGCGCGGTCCCTGGACCGGGAGCTCAACGCGTGGGCGAACACGGTGATGGCAGCGGTGCTGGGCGGCTTCGCGGCCGTGGCCGCCGTCAACACCCTGGTCATGACCGTCCTCGACCGCCGCCGCGAACTCGCCACCCTGCGCCTCATCGGCACCACGCGCCGCCAGGCTCTGCGGATGATCCGCTGGGAAGCGCTGGTGGTCACGCTCACCGGGATCGGGCTCGGCACCGCGATCGCCCTGGCCACTCTCGTACCGATGATGAAGGGGCTGACGGGCGAAGCGCCTTACATTCCCCCGCTGTTGTACGGCTCCTTCGCGGCGGCGATCGTGGCTCTGGGGATGACGGCGACGGCGCTCCCGGCCCGAGCAGCCCTGAGCGACCGCGTTCGTCGGCGTTGACCACGGCAGCGTGGCCTGCTATCCACGCAGGAACACCAGAGGGGGAGCCACGTTGTCGACGCTGCCGAGGAAGTACCGGATCCCGCCCAGCCTGATCAGGTACACGATCTTCGCGGCGGTCGTGTTCTTCGGGGTGATGTTCGCGATCCCCTGGAGCATCGGCTTACCCGGCTCGACAACGGCCCTGCTCGCGCTCGCGGCTCTGGCGGTCATCCTCATCGTCGTCGTCCGGATTCTGCGGCTGGGCACGGTCGTGTCCGCGGAGGGCGTCACACGCCGGGGCTTTCTGACGGACCGACACCACCCGTGGGCGGACGTCCACGCGTTCGAGCTGGTCGACCGGCAGGTCGTCCACATGGCGTACGGCTTCCAGGTCAGCTCGCGCTTTGTGGTGACCGTCGCCGTCGGTCAGCGGCGCCGGCGCAAGACCCTGCTGTTCCTCGACGAGCGCGGCTTCACCACCGCCGGCCAGTTCCGCGCGGAACTCGACACCGTCGCCGCCATGTGGGATCAAGGGCGCGGCGCAAAGCATCAATGACGGCGGCGATGTGATGAGCCGTCACGCATCGCCACGAAGGGGCGGTCCAGGGGGAGTTCGCCCGTGACGTGTGATCGTTTCACGGTTGTGGCATCCCCTCGCGGCTCCCTATCTTTGCGCGTGATGACCATGACGCGCAGAACGATCCTCACGGCGATCGCCGCCGCACCAGTCGCCGCCGCCGGAGGCGTGCTCGCCCCGGCCACCGCCCACGCGGCCACGCTCGACGCCGGTCAGTTCGCCCTCGCCGCCCGGTCCTCCAACCGGTACGGCTCGTTCGCCGATCTGACGGCAGGTCTGGCGACGCGACTGACCGAGGTCGACGCGTCCACCGCCCTGGCCGACGCCACCCGCAGCGCCGTGCCCCTCACGAGCGCCCCCGGCACGGCTGAGGCGTTCCAGACGGGCTTCGCCTGGGACAGCGCCGACCAGGCGGTCGACTACTGGATTCCGCAGGGCGTCACCACCAGCGCCGACGCCTACGGCAGCGGGCTCTACCCGGCGGGCGGAAGCAACAAGGTCGTCCTCGTCTCCTGGTTCTTCGAGACCGACCCCGACGCCGACGGCGTCGACGACCACACCCTCGACAAGGGCATGCGCCTGACCTTCGTCGACTGCAACGACGCCTCCGCACCCCGCTACCGGCACGTCCTGCTGGTCGAACCCGTCACGACCGGCACGGGCGAACACTCCTTCACGCCCGTGCGCAAACACGCCGGCGGCATCATGTGGTACGGCGACCTCCTCTACGTCGTCGACACCTACAAGGGGCTGCGGGTGTTCGACCTGCGCACCCTGTTCAAGGTCGCCACGGCGGAGAAGAACGTGTGCGGTCTGCACACCGACGGCCAGTACTACGGCTACGGCTACCAGTACGTCCTGCCGCAGAGTCACGCCTACGACAACGCCGGAACCTACCTGCGCTACACGACGATCGGGCTCGACCGCGCCAGCAGCCCCGACAGCCTCGTGATCAGCGAGTACTCCTCCGCCGGCACCGTCAGCTACACGGACGGCGCCTTCCTCGGCACCGGCCCGGGCAGCGTCACCACGCCCAAGGTGGTCCGCTGGAACCTCGACTACACCGACCGCCACCTGGCTGCGCCCAGCGCCGTCGAAGCCGTCAGCGTCGGCCAGCAGAAGATCCAGGGCGTGATCTCCCGCCGCGCCGAGCACTACCTCTCGGTGAGCAACGGCCCTTCCGGCACAGGCGCGTTGCGCACCTTCACCTCCGGCGCCCCGGCCGCGAGCACCGTCTGCGACCTGGCGGTCGGCTGCGAGGACCTGAGCTACCACAGCAACGAGGCGTCCGGCTGGGCCTACCCCGAGTCCGTGATCTGGAACGTCAGCGAATACCCCGGCAAGCGCTACGTCTACGCCGTCCGCGCCGACGGCTCATAGCGTCAGCCCTGTTCTCGCTCCACGGGAAGCCACAGCTCGGCATCGGCTTCCGTCTTGTCCGGGGACAGGCGGGTGTGCAGGATCTCCGGGCCGGGGCGGCTGCGGTAGGGGTTGGACGGGAACCACTGGGTGAACACGTCCCGCCACAGGTTCTGGATGGCGTGCGGCACCGGCCCGGAGACGGTGAAGACCGCCCAGGAACCCGCCGGGACGGCCAGGACGGTCGTGCCGTCAGGGGCCTCCGCCGACGTGATCACCCCCTGGTAGTAGTCGAGTTCGGTGCCTTCGGCGCGGCTCGGGTCCAGGTCGTCGCAGACCGCGACGATGCCCCGTGGCTCCTGGTCCGACAGCTTCTCCAGGCGCTCCAGGGTCTGCGGTCCGATCCCGCGGACGAAGTCGATGATCGCCTGGTTCGGACCCGCGTGCACCAGTGGCACCCGGGCCTTGAGGCCGACGACGGTGAAGGCCGGCCTGTCCACAACGCGATATCGCATGCTGCTGCTCCCTTCGACGGTGAGGCGGAAGGTCAACCGGGGCTGGGAGACGAGCGCGGCGCCGGTGCGCCGGGCCTCGCCCGGACCGACGCCGTGCATGGCACGGAACGCGCGGGCGAACGCCTCGCCCGAGCCGTAGCCGTAGCGCACCGCGATCTCCAGCAACGGCTCGCGGGCCGCGAGCACTTCGGCGCCCGCGACGGTGAGCCGCCGGCGTCGGACGTACTCCGACAGCGGCGTGCCCGCCAGCGCCGAGAACATCCGGCGCAGGTGGTACTCCGAGGTGGCCGCGATGCGCGCCAGCTCCGCCACGTCGATGGTCTCGTCGAGGTGGGCCTCGATGTGATCCATGGCCTGGTTGAGCCGCTCCAGCATTCCGGGTCCCCTTCCTTTGTGACCACCACGTTAGGCAGCCGGTCCGCCGCCCGGCCCGACATCCTGTGCCCGATCAAGTCGGGTGGCCGCGGTGCTCATCGCGCTGCTTCGCTCCAGCTGCTGAGCGTCTCGCTGGTGCCGTCGTAGGTGAGCCAGGTTCCGTCGCCGAGCGGGCGCACATAGCTGTCGACCCGGCCGGTGGGATACGCGACCGGCCCACGTATTCCCAGGGTGTGGGCGTCGAGCAGCCAGTGGTGGGCCTGTTCGGGGTCCTCGTCGGATTCGAGCGTCGAGGCGATGACGGTGTCGGCGTCGACGAAACCGCAGCCGTCGTCCCAGTAGGGCGGGTACTCGTACGCCCACTCGGGCTCCCCGTGCGCGAGCACGATGCCGTCCAGGTCGTGGAGTTGCAGGTCCGCTCCGTCCTGCTCGACCGTCAGGAAGCCCGCATGTCCCGTGTGGACGTCCGTCAGGATGCGGTTGCGGTCGATCGTCTCGTCGAGGTCCAGGGCGGTCAGCTCCGCGCCGTCCCAGCGGGCCCAGCGCAGCAGGACGCCGTCCTGGCCCATGCCGATGCACAGCCCCATGTGGACGCCGTCGGGGTGGGAGAGGTGGAACGAACCGGAGGCCGCGCTGTCCAGCGGCAGCCGGGCCAGCTCCTGCCCGTACCGGGCGTCCAGGACGACCCAGCACTCCTGCCCGCCGCGCTCCTGCGGCTCGACCACATGCGCCCAGACGAAGCGCCCGTCGTCGGAGACCCGGCAGGAACCGTGTTCGAGGCCCCTGCACACCTCCTGGTCGTCCCCCGTGTGCGGGTGCCCGAGCTGCGGCCCCCAGCAGCCGTGCCGGTACTCCCACAGCGTCCCTCCGCCGCTGCGCACGGCCCGCACCGCGCGCTGACCCGAGAACACCGCGACCAGGCCGTCGGGGCTCACCGAGTCGACGCCTCGGTCCCAGCCGGGCCAGGGCAGCGGGAAGACGGCAGCCGGGGCGCGCTCCCCCGCGAAGACCTCGTGCAGGTCGTAGACCTCCAGTTCGTGTCCGTTACGAAGCAGGGCGCGGCGCGACACCTCCCCACGGCTCTCGAAGGCGAAGCCGTTGACCAGCGCGTGTCCTCCCGGCAGCCTGACCGATTCGTGCAGTTGTGCGGTGATCGACATGGCCCGAAGGTAAACGACCCCACTGACATCGGGAACCGGCGCAGACCGACATGCCGCGGCCGGCGCCCGCTCATCGAACGCGCGGGCCCGCCGTCGCCTGCGTCCGCCCGGCCGTCGGCCGCTCGCGTCCCCAGGCGGCCAGCGGCTGGAGTGCGTCGTTGAGGCGCGTGCCGTCCTCGGTCAGCGAGTACTCGACGCGGGGCGGCACCTCGTCGTAGGAGACGCGGTGCACGACGCCGTCCGCCTCCATCTCGCGCAGGTGCGAGGCCAGCACCTTCTCGGTGATCCCGGGGAGCAGTCGGCGCAGCTCGCCGAAGCGGCGGCAGGGGTGCTCGTGCAGCGCCCAGAGGATCAGCACCTTCCACTTGCCGCCGATCACCTCCATCGCGGCGTCGATCCCGCAGGCGTGTCCCTCCGGTGCGCCCGGCCGGTTCAGCGTCGTCATGCCCCCACCCTTCCGACGTGCTCGCTCACCTCAGGGTAACCACCCACTGCGAAGTACGTACTTGATCACTTTCGCGGCTGCGACCAGCCTGATCTGCATGACACACAACAATGTTGAGAAGACCCCCGTCACACTGCTGGGCCTCGGCGCGATGGGCGGCGCGATGGCGCGCGCCTGGCTCGCCGCGGGCCACCCGCTCACCGTCTGGAACCGCACTACGGCCCGCGCCGCCGCCCTCGCCGCCGAGGGTGCGAGCGTCGCGGACAGCGCCGCCGAGGCGGTCGCGGCCAACACGCTGATCGTCGTCTGTCTGCTGGACGACGCCTCGGTCGACGAGGTGCTGGACGGCGTCGACCTCGCCGGGAAGGACCTGGTCAACCTCACCACCAGCACCCCGGCCGAGGCCCGCGCCCGCGCCCGACTGGCCCACGGGCGCGGGGCGCGGTACCTGGACGGCGGGATCATGGCCGTCCCTCCGACGATCGGCGTCCCGCAAGCCGGCGGCTACGTCTTCTACAGCGGCTCGCGGGAGCTGTTCGAACGGCACCGGGACACGCTGAACGTCCCGGCCGGCACCGCCTACGTCGGCGTGGACGCGGGCTTCGCGGCCCTGCACGACGTGGCCCTGCTCAGCGCCATGTACGGGATGTTCGCCGGCGCCGCGCACGCCTTCGCCCTGATCCGCAAGGAGGACATCGACCCCGGGTCGCTCGCCCCGCTCCTCGCCGACTGGCTCGTCGCGATGGCCCCGGCGGTTCACCAGACCGCCGCCCACCTGCGCTGCGGCGACTACACGAAGGACGTCGTCTCCAGCCTGGCCATGCAGGTGGCCGGAACGCCGACCTTCCTGAACACCGCCGAGGAGCAGGGCGTCAATGCGGAACTGCTCCGTCCCTACTTCGACCTGATGCGCCGTCGCCTGGCCGAGGGCAGCGGCGCGGAGGGTCTGACCGGGGTCGTCGACCTGCTCGTACGCTGACCGGTCGTGCCGGTCGGCCGGTCGATCGGCCGGGCGTGGCGTCCAGGCGGATGACGCCCCGTCCGGCTCACGACTCACGACTCACGACTCACCAGGCCTTGCCGGCCTGTTCGCGGACGGTGTGGTTGATGCGGTTGAAGAAGTTGGTGATCGAGATGTTCAGGATGATCGCGGACAACTGCTTCTCGTCGAAGTGGTCGGCGGCGGCGTCCCAGATCTCGTCGGTCACGCCCGGCGCGCCGTCCTGGATCCGGGTGGCGGCCTCGGCCAGCGCCAGCGCCGCCCGCTCCTCCTCCGTGAAGAACGGCGTCTCGCGCCAGGCGGCCACGCTGTGGAGCCGCTCATCGGTCTCTCCGTGCTTCTTCGCCGACCGGGTCCCGGCGTACACGCACGGGGCGCAGCCGTTGATCTGGCTGGCCCGCAGGTGGACCAGTTCGAGCACGAGCGGGTCGACGCCCGCGGCTTGAATCGCCTTGACGATCTGCTGGATCGCCGCGATCACCTGGGGATCTCCCGGGCTCTTCATACGAGTTTCCATCGGTGCTGCTCCTTCGTCGGTTACCTGGAGTGGTTCGGGCCCGTCATCACCCATGACGGAGCAGCGCCGAGGAAGGTAACAACATGTCCGACAGCAGCCCCACGAACCCGATGGCCCAGGCCTTCGACGCCCAGCGCGACCGGCTGTGCGCGGTCGCCTACCGCATGCTCGGATCACACGCCGACGCCGAGGACGTGGTCCAGGAGGCCTGGCTGCGGCTGTCCCGCCAGGACACGGCCGGCATCCACAACCTCGCCGGCTGGCTGACCACGGTGGTCGGCCGGATCAGTCTGGACGTGCTGCGCTCGCGCCAGTCCCGCCCCGAGGCGTCCTACGACGCGCGGCTGCCCGAGCTCGTCGTGGCGGTCGACGACGGCCCCGCGCCGGAGGACGACGTGGCGCTCGCCGACTCGGTCGGGCTCGCGCTCCTGGTCGTCCTGGAGTCGCTGGGGCCGAGCGAGCGGCTCGCGTTCGTGCTGCACGACCTGTTCGCGGTGCCGTTCGACGAGATCGGCCAGATCCTCGGCAAGTCCACCAACGCGACCAAGATGCTCGCCAGCCGGGCCCGCAGGAAGGTGCAGGCGACCGGCCGGCCGACGGCCGCCGGGCAGGAGCAGCGCGAGGTCGTCGAGGCGTTCCTGGCGGCCGCCCGGTGCGGCGACTTCGACGGGCTGCTGCGTGTGCTCGACCCCGAGGTGAAGCTGACCGCCGACACTCCCGACGGCGTGGTCGTCACCATCGGCGCGACCCGGGTCGCGGCCGGGGCACGGTTGGCCGGCCGCGCCGCCACGCGGGCGCGGGCGGTGCTCGTCGGCGGCCGTCCCGGGGTGGTGTCGTGGCATGAGGACGGCACCCCGCTCTCGGTGCTCGCCTTCACCGTCGTCGACGGCCGGATCACCGGCATCACGGCCGTGACCGACCCGGCGCGGCTCGCGTCGATGGAGCTGCCCGACGAGGGTTAGGGTCGCCCGGCGCGGGTGCTGTGGTCGCTCAGATGATGCCGCCGTTGGCGCGGACGACCTGGCCGTTGACCCAGTGACCGGCCGGAGAGGCGAGGAAGGCGACGACTTCGGCGATGTCGGCGGGGGTGCCGAGCCGTTCCAGCGGGGGCTGCGCGGCCAACCGGGCGATGGTCTGCTCGTCCTTGCCTTCGAGGAACAGGTCGGTGGCGGTGGGGCCGGGGGCGACGGCGTTGACGGAGACGTCCCGGCCGCGCAGCTCGCGGGCGAGGATCATCGTGAGCGCTTCGACGGCGCCCTTGCTGGCGCTGTAGGCGCCGTAGCCGGGAAACGCCAGGCCCACCACGGACGTGGAGAACATGATCACCGCCCCGCCGCGGCGGAGCCTGCGGGCGGCCTGCTGGGCGACGACGAAGCTGCCGCGGATGTTGGTGCGGTGCATCGTGTCCAGCTCGGCCAGGTCCAGGTCGACGATCGGGGAGAGGTGCATCCGCCCTGCCGCGTGGACGATGACGTCGACGCCGCCGAACTTCGACTCGGCCGTGTCGAACAGTACGGCCGTCTGCTGCTCGTCCGCGACGTCCGCCTGGACGGCGACCGCGCGGCCCCCGCCTGCGGCGATGTCCGCCACGGCGGCGTCGGCCAGCTCACGGTTGCCCGCGTAGCCCACGACCACGGCGAACCCGTCGGCGGCCAGCCGGCTCACCACCTCCCGGCCGATGCCGCGGGAACCACCGGTGACGACGGCGACGCGCGGCTGTGCGGGGTGGTCGGGTGCGGCGCGATCCGCCGCGGTGTCCTGCTGTGACATGGGGACTCCTGCGAGTAGTTCGGCGATGCGGGGGCCACGAGGGGTGGCGGCTGTCTGTCTTCATCGTGAGCCGCTGTTCCCGTCTCCGCCCTGTGGGACACGCACGACGTCGCCCTGCGATGGACGCAGGGCCTTGACCTCAAGTCGGGTTGAGTTTCTACGCTCGGTCCCGGCGAACCGGCGCAGGCGACGACAGAGGGACTGGCCATGGAGTACTCGCACAGCGACACCGACCTGCTCCAGCAGCCCATCGGCTACTGGAGTTGGGCCGCTTCCAAGGCGGTCGTCACCCGCATCCGGGCCTCCCTCGCCGACATCGGCACCACCCAGCCGCAGTGGTGGGTCCTCGCGCAGGTCGCCCGCGCGGACACCGTCAAAACCCGCGACGAGGTGTCCGGGCTGCTTCAGAACTATCTCGACGAGGGCTCGGAGAGCATCGAGTCCGAGATCGACCGGACCATCGCCCAGGGCTGGATCACGGAGGACGCCGAGGGACGTCTGGGCATGACGGCCGAGGGCAGGGCGTTCTACGCCAAGGCGGCGGCCCTCCAGGACGAGCTGGGCGCCGAGCGGCACGCGGGCATCTCGGACGAGGAGTACCTGATCACGCTCAAAGTGCTGCAGCGCTTCATCCACAACAGCGGTGGGCGGGCCTGGCACCACTGACGGTCACTGACCGCCGCCTCGGCGCGTGTGTGCCTCGGCAAGGAGGAGGTAGCCGGCGGCGGTCCAGGTGTAGGCGCGGTCGCGCAGGCCGCGGCCGGTGAGGGCGTCGAAGTTCTCGGCGAAGCCGTGGGTCTCGCACAGGGCGCGGAAGCGGGCGCTGACGTCGTCCGCCAGCCGCTGGTGGCCGGCGCGGCGCAGGCCGTCCTCGACGAGAACGGTGGCGGGGGCCCAGATGGGGCCGCGCCAGTAGCCGTCGGCGAGGTAGTGCGGAGAGGTGGGCAGCTCGGTGGCCAGTCCGTGCGGGGTCAGGTGGGCTTCGATGCGGGCGGCCAGTGTGCTGCTGACCTCGTCCGGCAGGTGCTGTCCGAGTGCGATGGGCATCAGGTCGAGCAGGCCGGCGCTGTGCCAGGTGTCGCCGGTGTCGACTCCTCTGGCGACGAACCGGTCGCCGGTCCAGAGCTGGTCGAGCAGTGCCGTCTGGGTCTCCTCGGCCGTCCGGGTCCACCGGCTCGCCTCGATCGGTCTGTCCAACTGCGTGGCGAGGGCGGCGAGTTCATGGAGCTGGAGGATGAGGAAGGCGGCCAGGTCGGCGGTGACGACGACGCGGGCGGGGTCGAAGGCGGTGGCGTTGTCCCAGCCGCTGTCGTTGCCGTGCTGGTAGTGGGGCAGAGCGGCCCCCGGCGCTCGGCGCTCGGTGAGCCAGAACTCGGTCCAGCGTCGCAACCGGTCGTAGGTCTCGGCGAGTTCCTCCGGCCCGGGAGGTGTGGGCAGGAGTCGGCGCAGGTGGCCGAAGGCCCAGCCGTGGATGGGCGGTTTGACGAAGTTGTGCAGGACCTCGGAGTGGGTGACCGAGTCGGGCAGGGCGCCGGTCTCGTCCTGGTGGTCGAACGGCAGGTGGTACTGGTCCCAGGCCAGTTCGGGGCGGCCCGGCGCGAGGGCCAGGGCGTTGAAGCAGTGGTCCCAGCTCCAGACCTTGTCCATCCAGTGTTTGGACATCAGCACGGCGGGCCGGGTGACCAGGCCCGTCGGCCGTACGGTCGCGGACCACAGGACGTAGGCGGCTAGTTCGGCGGCCGGGGTGGCGGACGAACGCCAGGGGGCCACCGTGTCGACGAAGTCCGCGAAGGAGTTCTGGACGGCTTCAACGATCTTGTCGAAGGCCGCGGTCGGCGTGTACGGCGGGCGGGCGGTGTCGAGCTCCTCGACGGCGATCTCCCAGTCCGCGCCGTCCGCGGCGAAGAGCGTGAGGCCGCGGTCGGCCTCGCCCAGCGCCTGGCTGCCGAACAGGTCGGACACCGTGCCGGAGAGGACGGTGACGCGGTAGCGGCGGCCCGTCTCGTACGACGTGAACACGTGGGCGTCGACGGCCGGGTCGTGGAAGAAGTAGGTGCCGCTGAACGGGGTCAGGTTCCGGGCGGCCGCGCGGACGCGCAGCGGTGTCCCCGTGCCGCGCAGGCGTACGGTGTCGGGCGACTCGTAGGCGAGGTCGACGCGGCCGTCCGGGCCGATCCAGCTCAGCAGGCCCGGGGTGGCCTCCACGCGGGTCTCGGCGCGCTCGCCGGTCCGGGCGTCGAGCGGCGTCAGGCTCAGGACGGCGTGCATCCCGTTCTGGTGGGAGACGAGGTGGAGGTCCTCGGCGTACGTCTTCTCCGCCAGCACGGGGGAGATGCCGAACCATGATCCGTAGGTGCTGAACGGGATGTCCTGGACGGAGAAGGCCGGGCCGGGTCGGGCGGCGGTCATGAGGAACGACTCGTTTCTTGGGCAGGGGTGGCCGACGGTGAACCCGGCCGGAACCTGAGCAGGGGGTGCGGTCAGTCCTTGACCGCGCCGGCGGTCACACCGGCGGCGACATAGCGCTGGGCGAGGACGAGGATGACCGCGGCCGGCAGCGAGGCCACGACGGCGGTGGCCATGATGGCGTTCCACTCCTGGTTGTTGTTGCCGATGTAGTGGTAGATCCCGAGCGTGATCGGCTCGTGGGCACCGCCGTTGACGAGGGTGCTGGCGAAGACGAAGTCGGACCAGGACCACAGGAACGCGAACAGCGAGACGGTGACGACGGCGTTGCGGCTCACCGGCAGCACGATCGACCAGAACGTGCGCAGGGGTCCGGCGCCGTCCGTCTTCGCGGCCTGGAGCAGTTCGCCGGGGATGCCGGACATGAACGCGGTGAAGATGAGCACCGCGAAGGGGACGGCCAGGGTGGAGTCGGCGACGATCAGGCCGGGGACGGACTGGAGCAGGCCCAGGTTGAGGTAGATGGCGTAGAAGCCCATCGCCATGATGATGCCGGGGATCATCTGGGCGGCCAGGAGGAGGAAGCTGAGCAGTCCGCCGCCGCGTGGGCGGAGTTTGGCCAGTGCGTAGCCGGCGGGTGCGGCCAGGGCCACGGTCAGGACGACGGTGCCCAGGGCCACCACGAGACTGGTGCCGAGGTAGGGCAACTGCTCGTCGAGGACGGTGCGGTAGCCGGCCAGGGTGCCGTGGGTGGGGAAGAGGTCCGGCGGGCTCTTGCGCATGTCCTGTTGGCGGGTGAGGGAGACGTTGAGCATCCAGTAGACCGGGAAGAGCATGATCGCGGTCAGCAGGACGCCGACGGCCGTCTTCCACCACGTACGGCTACGGAGGTTCATGACAGCGCCTGCTTTCGCTGGACCCGGACGTAGACCAGACCGAAGACCAGGGCGGCGACGACCAGCAGGTTGCCGACGGCCGCGCCGGGGCCGAAGGCGGGCAGGAGGTTGCCGAAGCCGAGCTGGTAGGACCAGGTGGCGAAGGTCGTGGACGAGTCCGCCGGACCGCCCTTGGTCATGATCCAGATGATGTCGAACACCTTGAGCGTGTAGACGAGGCCCAGCAGCAGGGTGATCGCGGACACCGGGCGCAGCAGCGGGAAGGTGATGCGCCAGAAGCGCTGCCGGGCGTTCGCCCCGTCGAGGGCAGCCGCCTCGTACAGGCTCGTGGGGATGGACTGCAGGCCGCTGTGCAGGACGACCAGGTTGAAGGGGACGCCGATCCAGATGTTGGCGATGATCACCGAGGCCAGCGACCAGGACGGCGAGGTGAGCCAGTTCACCGGGTCGACGCCGACGGCGTGCAGCAGGGCGTTGACGATGCCGGAGTCGCTGTTGAGCATCCAGGACCAGGTGGAGGCCGACACGATCAGCGGCAGCAGCCAGGGGACGAGGAACAGGGCCCGCAGGGTGGCCGACAGCCGGAAGTGCTGGTTGAAGAAGACGGCGAGCGCCAGGCCGATGGCGTACTGGAAGACCAGGCACACGGCGGTGAACACCACGGTGTGGAGCAGGGCCGGGGCGAAGGTCGGGTCGTCGAGGACGGTCCGGTAGTTCTTCAGGCCGGTGAAGGGCGCGTCGCCCTGGACGAAGGAGCGCACGGTGTAGTGGCGCAGGCTCAGGTCGAGGTTGCGGTAGAGCGGATAGGCGTAGAAGAGGGCGAGGTAGAGGGTGACCGGGGCGAGGAAGGCCCAGGCGGCCCACTGCGGGGAGCGGGGGCGGCGGCCCGGGGGCGGTGGTGCGGCGGGGGCCGCGTCGCTCTCGTCGGGCGCGGGCCGACGGCGGGGTGCTTGCGTCGTGTGACTCATCGGGAGACCGAATGACCCTGGGGCCGCGTCACTTGACGGCGGACTGGGCCGCGTTCAGGGCGTCCTTCGCGGACTTGGAGCCGCTGAGGGCGGACTGGACGGCCTTCCACAACTGCTCGGAGATCTTGGGGTACTTGGTGCCCAGGTCGTCGCTGGTGCGGCCCTTGGCCGTCTTGACCGCGTCCACCCATGGCTTCAGGTCGGGGTCGGCCGCCACCTGCTTGTCCTGGACCTCGGCGGTGGGGGCGACGTAGGAGAGCGTGGTGTCGGTGTCGTACAGGTTCTGGGTGCTGGTCAGGCAGGTCGTCAGCTTCTGGGTGGTGGCGTAGCGGCCGGTGTCGTCCTGGACGGGGAGGGTGACGAACTCGCCGCCGGTCGGGGCGGGGGCGTTGCCTCCCGAGGCGGCCGGGACGGGCAGGACGCCGAACTCGAAGCCCGCCTTCTTGGCGCCGGCGAGCTGCCAGGTGCCGTTCTCGGCGAACGCGTAGTCACCGCTGGAGAACTCCTGCCAGCTGGTCGTCTGGGTGTTGTTGAGCACCGAGTTCGGGGCGTAGCCCTTGTCCACCCAGGTCTTCCACAGCGACAGCGCGGAGACGGCCGGGTCGGAGTCGAGCGCGGTGAGTTCCGCGCCCGCGCCCCAGAACCACGGCAGGAACTGGAAGCTGCCCTCCTCGGTGCCGATCGCGGAGAAGGTGATGCCCTTCTTGCCCGCCTTCTCGACCTTCTCCAGCGCCGCCGTCAGCGACGGCCAGTCCTTGACGGAGGCGATGTCGACCCCGGCCTCCTTCAGGACCGCCTTGTTGTAGTACAGGGCGAGGGTGTTGGCGCCGATCGGGGTGCCGTACGTCTTCCCGCCGGACTGGCCGGCGGCAAGCAGGTTGGGGTCCACCTTCGAGGTGTCCAGCTTGTTCTCGTCGGTCGTGGTGAGCACGCCCGCCTCCGCCAGGGTGGACACGACCGGGTTGTCGACGATCAGGACGTCCGGGGAGTTGCCCTGCTGCGCGGCCAGCAGTGCCTTGTTGGCCAGGTCGCCGGTGTCGAAGCCGGTCCGCTTGATCTGCACGCCGGCCTCGGTGCCGCACTTGTCCAGCAGCTTCGTCCAGGCGGAGTCCTTGGCGAACTGCGGGTAGGGGTCCCAGACGGTGTAGGCGGCGCTGTCCGCGCCCTTGGCGTCGGTGCCTCCCGCACCGGATCCGCAGGCGGTGACGCCGGCGGCGACGGCCAGGGCGGTCAGGGCTGCGGCGGCCGGACGACGCCGTCTGGAGGAGCTGTTCATCATGGGTTCCTTTGTTTTTGGCATGCGGGTGCCGAGGGCGGGAGGCCGCCGGGCGGGCGGGGCGGGGGTTGGGGGCGGGTGTGTGGAACGAGGGCCGGGGGCCTGAATCAGGTCGGGCGAAGTCGGCTGCGGTTCGGCAGCGCCCTGAAGGGGCGCGGGGCGCTGACATATGCGGCTCCGCCGCGATGGGGGTCCCCCCGCTCGAGCGCAGCCGAGAGTGGGGGGACGGTCGGCCACGATGGCGCCGCAGCGGAACGACGGCACCTCGCGGCACTTCCAGCGAAGCGCTCAGAGCTTGGGCATCGGGCGGGGCGTGGTCAGGGCGTCGGGTCGGCTGCGGGGTCCGTGGTGGGTGTGGCGCCTGCGGGGCCGGTGCTGGCCCGCAGGGAGATCGGCGGCGCGAGCAGGTGGTGGCGGGGCGGGGCGTCGGGATGGTCGAGCCGCTCGACGAGCAGGTCGACGGCGCGGCGGCCCATCTCCTCGGCCGGCACGTCCGCCGCGGTGAGCTGCGGGGTCACCGTCTCCGCCCACCGGCTCGCGACCACCCCGGTGACGGAGAAGTCGCGCGGCACATGGCGGCCCGCCTGCGCCAGCCCCCGGTAGAGGCCGCCCAGTGCGGCCTCGTTCAGCGTGACCAGGGCCGTGGTGGCCGGGTCGTCCTGGAGGATCCGCTCCACGCAGGCCTGGCCGGACGCCGCGTCGTCCCCGCAGCAGTACGTGCGTACCGTCAGTCCGCGCCCGGCCGCCGCCTTGGTGAAGCCGTCGAGTCCCCGGTGCGCGGACTCGTACCCGGAGCGCAGCAGTTGCTCGGGGCGGTTAACGAAGGCGACCCGGCGGTGGCCGAGGTCCGCGAGGTGGTGGACGCAGCGCTCCACCAGCGTGGTGTGGTCCAGGCTGACCCACCAGTCGCCCTCGGGGCGCGCGGTCCGGCCGATGGTGACGGAGGGGAAGTCCAGAGCCGCCAGGTGATCGACCCGGTCGTCCTCCAGCCTGATCTCCATCAGGATCGCGCCGTCGACCCGCCGCTCCCCCAGCAGCCGCTGGAAGGAGCGATCGCTGTCCACGCCGCTCGGGGACAGCAGCACGTCGTAGTCGTAGGTCGCGGCGGCCTCCACCACGCTGCCGATGAAGTCCAGCTGCATGCCGGTGTAGTGGTTCCCGGCCGGCGGGAACACCAGGCCGATCGTGCTGGTGCGGCCGTTGGCCAGGGCCCGGGCGCTGGCGCTGGGCCGGTAGCCCAGTTCGTCGACGACCTGCTGGATTCTGCGGCGGGTGTCCTCCGAGACCGGGCGCTTGCCGCTCAGCGCGTAGGACACGGTGCTCCGCGAAACACCGGCCCGCCGGGCGATCTCACCGATGTTCACGAGGGACTCCTTGCTCGAACCGGTTCGCCCGCCCCGGAGGAGCGAGCGCGGGCCGGCCGTGAGAGTGGGGTGGGACCGAGGGGCGAGGGCCGGTCGTCGAACCGGTTCGCGTGAAGCGAAGGTAGGAACTGCCCGAACCCCTGTCAATCCCCCGGGCGGCAAGTCCCTGGTTCCGATCGTATGCCGGTACTTCCTCGTGTCGAAGGGATTGATGGCCGGGATCCCCGGTGCTAGCTTCGCCGAACCGGTTCGATGAAGCGATCCCTTCGGACACCATGGGCTCGTCGCGTGCATCCCGGGGCGAGCGGAGCCGCCGCCCCCCTTCACCTCGAAGAATTCCCGACCCTCCGGACGCCAGGCGATCGAACCGGTTCGATGCTTTGGACCCCTGAAGGATTGAGGACGCAATCCATGCCATCCGCTGACAGATCCGCCCGGCGCCGATTCCCGGCCGCCGTCGCGGTGGCTCTCGGCGCGGGCCTGCTGACCGCACCCGCCGTTCCCGCACAGGCGGCCGACACGCCCCCGCCCGTCGCCCGCTACACCTTCGACCAGGACGACCCCGCCTCCGGCACCATCACCGACAGCTCCGGCAACGGCCTGACGGCGAGCCTGGTCAACGGCTCGACCGCCCGGTCCGTCGCGGGGACGGACGGAGGCCTGGCGCTGGCCCTGCCCGGCGGGGCGCCCACCTCCGACGGCGCGTACGTCCGGCTGCCCCGCGAAGTGATCGGCGACGCGAACGACCTGACCGTCTCCGCCCGGGTGAAGTGGGGCGACGACAAGTCGTCCTGGCAGCGGATCTTCGATCTGGGCACCGACACCACCCGATACCTCTTCACCACCCCCGCCCACAACGGCGGGCTGCTGCGCACCGCCGTGACCACCGGCGGCGGGGGCGCCGAGGCCCAGGTCACCGGCTACGCGCCGCTCCCCGCCGACCGGTGGCGGACCGTCACCGTCACCCTGGACACCTTCGCCGGCCGGGTCACCACCTACCTCGACGGCGTGGCGGTCTCCTCCGCCGCGACGGACGTCAAGGCGAAGGAGCTGCTGGCCGGTTCGGCCACGGCCGCCGGTTACATCGGCAAGTCCTTCTGGCCGGACCCGCTGCTGGAGGGCGCGATCGACGACTTCACCGTGTGGCACTCGGCGCTCGACGCCGCTCAGGTGGCCGCTACGGTCGGGACCGTGCCCACCCTCGACGAACTCTCACAGACGTCCTTCGAGGCCCGTACGACGACCGGAACCGCCCCGTCGCTCCCGGCCGCCGTCCGTTCCTCCTTCTCCGACGGCTACGACCGCGACGCTCCGATCGCCTGGGACGCGGTGCCGGCCGAGGAGTACGCCCGGCCGGGGACCTTCACGGTGGCGGGAACGGCAGCCGGACGGGCCGTGACGGCAACCGTCACCGTGGTCCGCGAAGGGCAGCTCACCGTGGACCTGGGCTCGGACACCGGCGCGTTCCACGGCGGCGCCTCCGGCACCCTGTACGGCGTGTACGGGCCGGACGTGCCGACCAACAACCTCATCGCGGGCATGGGCCTGCGGACAATCTCCACCAAGGCCCAGGACGGCCCGCAGCACCCCGGCGCCGACGCGCTGGAGGTGGTGAAGCCGCTGGCCGACTCCACCGACGGTGATGTGTACATCTACATGACCGACATCCACCGTGGCTTCCCCTACCAGTGGCCGGGCGACACTCCCACGGAAAAGCTCGCGCTCTACAAGGAGAAGATCGCCCAGCAGGTCGACCAGGTCCTGAAGCTGCCGAAGCAGTACCAGGACAACATCGTCTTCGTGCCGTTCAACGAGCCCGAGGGCAACATGTTCGGCACCGGTGAGTGGAGCTACGACAAGGTCAGCTGGCTCGACGACCCGGACGACTACTTCGCCGCCTGGGACGACGCCTACCGGCTCATCAAGGGCAGGATGCCGGCCGCCCGTATCGCCGGCCCCAACACCAGCATCCTGTACGACCAGGTGAAGGGCTTCCTCACGCACGCCCTGGCCGCCGGCACCCTTCCCGACGTCATCACCTGGCACGAGCTCAGCCACCCGGAGGCGGTGCGTGAGAGCGTCGCCAAGTACCGGGCTTGGGAGAAGGCGCTGTTCAAGGGGACCGACCGGGAGGGCGCCCAACTCCCCGTCAACATCAACGAGTACGCCTTCAACTACCACACCTCGGTCCCCGGCCAGATGATCCAGTGGGTGTCCGCGATCGAGGAGTCCAAGGTGGACGCCGACATCGCGTACTGGAACATCGACGGCAACCTCTCCGACTCCGCGGTGCAGTCCAACCGCGCCAACGGCCAGTGGTGGCTGCTGAATTCATACGCTTCGATGAGCGGGCACACCGTGCAGGTGAGCCCGCCGTTCCCCGGCCGGAACTACACCATGCAGGGCGTCGCCACGCTCGACGAGAAGAAGAAGCAGTCCCGGCTGATCTTCGGCGGCTCCACCGGCAAGGGCCACATCACCTTCGCGGACGTCCCGAAAAAGGTCTTCGGCAGCCGGGTGCACGCCTGGGTGCGCGAGATCGAGTGGAGCGGGCAGGTCGGCGACAGCTCCGGCCCGAAGCTCCTCGCGGAGAAGGACCTGAAGGTCGGCGCCGACGGCACGGTCGTCGTCGACTTCGGCGAGAACGGGCTGCCGGCGCTGAAGGAGTCCTCGGCGTACGAGATCGTCCTCAGCCCGGCCGGGAAGGCGAAGAGCACGCAGTCGCCGCCCGTGCGCTGGCAGGGCTCGTACGAGGCGGAGGACGCCGCCCACACCGGGTCCGGCTACTCGAAGAACGGCCCCGAGGGCTCGCCGCGCGACGTGTCGAAGTTCTACACCTCCGGCGGCTACGACGTCGGCGGCCTGCGCACCGGCTCGGACGTCACGCTCGACTTCACCGTGGACGTGCCCGAGGACGGCGCCTACGACCTCAGCGTCTTCGCCAACTCCCTGAACACCTACAGCCTGGTGAAGGACCAGGGCCCCACCAACGTCTTCCTGCGCGTGGACGGCAAGGCGGACACCGAGCAGGAGCTGTACCTGCCGCTGGGCTACAAGTGGGTGGTGTGGGACCACACGGACACGAAGGTCCGGCTCACCAAGGGCAAGCACACCCTGACGCTCGCCGCGAAGAGCGCCGACGGCAAGCGCGCCACCCAGGGTGACGCCATCGTCGACCGCCTCACCCTCACGCTGCCCGCCGCGTCGGCCACCACCCAGGTGTACGAGGGCGAACTGGCCTGGCTGGGCGGCGGGGCCAAGCCCGTCTACGACCTGCCGCAGCAGACCGCGGCCAAGGCCCCGGCCGGCGGCTCCGGCGCGGTCCGGCTGAAGAAGGGCCAGACGGCCACGTTCTGGGTCTACTCCCCCGCCGACCGCGAGGCCACCCTCAGGGTCGACACCCTCGGCGGCTCGGGAGCCCGGCTCGCCGTCAACGACCACGACGTCCTGCGCCTGGCCAAGGGCGGCAGCGGCGTGGCGGTCTCCCTCTCGGGCGGCATCAACAAGGTGACGGTGACCGGAGGTTCGTCCACCACCCTCGTCGACCGACTCACCGTCACACCGACCCAGGGCGCGCTCCCGGCGCGCACCTACGAGGCACCGGACGCCGAGCTCGCGGGCTCGGCCGCGCTCACCCCGCTCTCCCTGGCCACCGGCGGCACCGCGATCGGCGGCATCGGCGGCGCGCCCGGCAACGGCAACACCGCCACGTTCACCGTCACCGCCGACCGAGCCGGGCTCCACGCCCTGCGCATCCGCTACGCCAACCCCGAGCAGGCCGAGGCCACCCACTACAACCCGGACCCGCTCGCCCGCCACGCCGACCTCACCGTCAACGGCGGCAAGGTGCAACGCGTCGGCTTCCCGCACAGCTTCCACCAGAACAACTTCTGGGAGCTGACGGTCCCGGTCCAGCTGAAGAAGGGGCGGAACACGATCGTCTTCCGCGCGGAGGAACTGCCCGACTTCGACGGCGTCACCTACGCCTCGGACACCTTCCCCGGAGTGCCGCTCCGCTCCCGCTACGCGCCGCTGATCGACCGGATCACCGTCGCGCCGTACGCGCGGGAGGCGCGGCAGGCGCACTGAGGTGATCGCCAGCGCGCCCGGGTCCGGCCCGACCGGCCGACCCGGGCGCCCTGCTGTTCCCGCACGAGCAGGCGGTACCGAAGACGGCTGCCAATCACCGTGCCCGGCAGCCGGCCGCAGGCCGCTGGCCGCTGGCCGCTGGCCGCTGGCCGCTGGCCGCTGGCCGCTGGCCGCTGGCCGCTGG
>NZ_JBSFEV010000050.1:0-55613 GCF_053594615.1 Streptomyces sp. NPDC001858 | reverse complement strand
GCGCGCGCCCCCCCCCCGCCCCCCCGCGGCCCGCCGGGCCGGGCGGGGGGGGGGGGGGGGGGGCCGCCGCCCCCCCCCCCCCCGCCGACACCCTTTTCGGCAATCCGTGCCGCGGACTACGCCTTCGCGCCCAGCAGCAGCCGGTCGAACTCCCGGCTCACCACCGACCAGTCCCACATCGTCAGCGCGTGCTGCGCCGCGGGCTCCGTCGCCGCGCGCCAGTTCTCCTCGGTGACCGTGAGCTTCAGGATCCGCTCCGCGGCCTCCTCCGGCGTCGAGACGACCCAGTCGGTCGGGAAGAGCGTGCGCGGTCCGTTCTTCAGGGAGGCGAAGAACGGCCAGTCGCGGACGACCGGGAGGGCGCCGCTGACCGTGCCCTCGACCAGTCCGCAGTGGAAGCTCTCACGGACCGAGCTGCTGAGGATGACGCCGACCTCGGTGAGCGCCGCCGGCACGTCGTCCGTCTGGCCCACCAGGTGCACGGCGCCGGCCGCCTCGAGCTCCGCCAGGTCGGCCTGGAGGAGGTCGTCGTAGGCGCGGACGGCCGCGCCCGCCTTGCGGGGCAGGCCCTCGCCGATGATCACCAGGCGGTAGCGCTCGTCCTTCTCGCGCAGCAGCCGCAGCACCTGCACCGCCCAGCGCGGGTCCTTGGCGACGGCGCTCACGCCGACCAGGCCCAGGTTGAAGCGGGCGTCGGGCCCGGTCTTCGTCCGCTCGAAGGGCACCAGGTCCATCGCGTTGGCGACGACGTGGGTGGTGGCGGTGTCCGGTCCGGCCAGCTGCGGCAGGACCTTCTCCACCACCTCGCGCAGGTGGTCGCTGACCAGGATCAGATCGTCGACCCGCGTGAAGTCCACGACGTGCGGCCAGAACGCGAAGGCCTCGTAGCTGTGCAGCCTGATGACCATGCGCGTGGTGCCGGGGTCGACGGCGGTGAATATCCCGGCCGCGTTGGTGCACCAGTCGACGAAGACCGTGTCGGCCCAGTCCAGGTGGGGCCGCAGGGCCTCCTCCAGCTTGGCCTGGAACGCCGGCTGGCCGCCCAGCGCGTGCTCCATGATCCGCTTGATGCCGCGGACCAGCGGACGCAGCGTCTCGTCCTCGTTGACGTCGAGGAAGCGGATCTCGACGTCGGGGTGGTGCTCGTAGCGGTCCCGGATCGCCTTCAGGAAGGCGGCGTTGGCGTACGTCGTGACCAGCAGGCGCAGCGGGCGGTCGGTCGGCGCCGGCGCTGCCGGGAGTGCGCGGCCGCGCGGTGCGGAGAGCGCCTGGAAGGCGGCGCTCTTGCGGAAGGCGGCGAGGTAGGCGTCCGGGTCGTCGGCCATCGGCGAGGACACGCCGTCGAAGTGCAGACCCCGGTTGAAGGCGAGGCCGAACGCCGTGGAGAGCTGGTCGGCCGCGGCGCCCAGGTCCTTCTTCTTGTACCGCTGGTCCGCGAGGGTCAGCGCGGCCTCGATGGCCTTGTTGCGGAGCTTGGGGTTGTCGTGCGCGCGGGCCAGGTCCGCACGGGCCGCGTCGGCCAGCAGGGCCGCGCTGAGCTTGCGGTTGCCGATCCGGTCGGCGGCCTGGTTCAGCACCAGTGTGGCGCCGGTCTTCCGGCCGCCCTTGGTCATGCTCAGGCTCACCCGGCGGGCGAGCTTCGCGCGCATCGCGTCCGGCACCCGGGGCGCGGTGACCGCGGTCCGCCAGGCCTTGGCGCCGATCGCGGTGCGCATCACGGCGGGCGACGACGCCCGGCGCAGCACGGCGCCCGCGCTGTGCCGCACGCCGCGCTTGGTGGAGCGCAGGGTGACGGCCGGGGACGGCACGGTACGGACGGCGTCGCGCAGCGCGTAGTGCATCGGGCGCTCACCGCGCGCCTGGAGGGCCCGCAGGCCGGGTGCGACGCCGAAGACCGCGTCGGCGCGCCGGTTGCGCTCGGCGAGCCGCCAGACGGTGTAGACGGCGTGCGCGTCCAGGGCGACGAGGACCTGCGCGCGGCGTGCGTGACGGAGGACCCACCGGTTGCGTTCCGTGCCCGCCCAGGTCCGGCGGGCGGGCGGCAGCTTCGCGATGCGCTTGCCGAAGGCGACGCTCCGCTCGGTGGCCGCCTCGGGCAGCGAGCACACGTCGGCGGCGTCGAGCACGCCGTCCACCGCTTCGCGTTCGAAGTAGCCGGCCAGCTGAACCGTCGCTCCCGCGGCCCGGAACTGGTCGACGGCGGCTTTCAGCATCGAGAGCGTCGGCGCCGTGCCGGCGATCAGGAGTACGTGGGTCATGTGAGGAGGTCCTCCACCTGTTCTGCGTTCCGTGCCGGGGACATGCTGTGGGCGTCGGTCCGGCGAAGAGACGTTTCCGTCCCGTCGTCGGCCGGACCGACGCCGTAGGTCACAGCCGTCCCGTCACACGGCCTTCCCGTTGCCGGGCAGCAGCCGGCTGTAGATCTGGTCCAGGACCACGGCCTGGGCCTCCCAGGTCCACTTCTCCAGCAGCCCCGGGTCGTCGTAGGCCGCCCGGTACTGAGCCGGGTTGGCGAGGACGGCCTTGACGGCGCGTACGTAGTCCGCGGTGTCCTGCGCCTTGAAGATCTCGCCCTGGCCGGTCTTCTCGACCATCTCCGCCATGGTGCGGATGTCGCTGACCACCAGCGGCAGCCGGGCCTGGGAGTACTCGAAGAACTTGTTGCTCAGGGCCAGTTCGTGGTTGGGCAGGTGGTGCAGCGGGCTGACCGCCGCGTTCGCCGTGGACAGGAACTCGGGCACCTGCCAGTGCGGCACGAACGGCAGGATGTGGACGCGGTCGCCGACGCCCAGCTCCTCGATCAGCTCGATGATCTTCTTCGTGGCGGGGAAGTGCTTGCCCGACGGCGGCAGGGAGACCAGCGCGACGTGCACGTCCGGCATGAGCGTGAGGCCCTCGATGATGGTCTCGACGCCACGCACCGGGTTGATGCCGCCGCAGTACGCCAGCAGCGGGGTGTCCGCGTCGACGCCGCACAGCTCACGCAGGTCGGGCACCGGCTCCACGTCGGCCACCTCGTCGGCGGCCGGGCGCATCACCGGGGCGTTCAGGACGACGTAGGGCGTCTCCTTCAGCTTGTGGCCCTTGACCAGCAGCTCGGCGAGCGAGGGCGAGACGGTGATCGCCGCGTCGGCGAACACCGCGTGCTCCTTCTCCCAGGCCACGTGACCGGGGATCCAGCGGTCCTGGTGGGAGTGCAGGCCGGGGACGAACTCGTGCGCGTCCCAGACCAGCTTGACCGGGTGCCCGTCGGCGCGCAGCCGGACGGCGGCACGGGCGGCCACGCCGAGCATGCGGAAGTCGTGCGCGTGGATCAGGTCGGGCTTGAGCTCGTCGATGTGCGGGCCGAAGGCCAGCTCGAAGTCCCACAGGTACGGCAGCAGCCGACGCCAGGCCCGCTGGCCCATGGTGAGCTGCCAGAACTTGATCTGCAGGTGGTCGAGCGGCGTGTTGAACTTGGCCCGCTTCCGCTTGGCGCGGCCGGTCATGCGCGCGCGCAGCGAGACCCACTTGCCCGTGAGCTTCGCGGCGGCCTTGGGCACGATCAGCCGGACGGCCGCGCCGCTGGCGCTGGGCTTGCCGGGGCCGTCGGCCTTGGCGGCGGCGGCGCGGAAGCGGAGATCCGCGCGCCAGGCCTTGACCTGCTGCTTGCGGTACTGGGCGATCTGGGGCGTGCGATACGCGAACGGGCTGCGCCAGCGCAGCCCGTGCCTGTCCTGGCGGCTGGGGCCTAGCAGACCCGGCTTGGGCACCAGACGGACCTCGGCGTCGCCGATGTTCCAGGTCTGGATCTCGGGAGCGGGCGAGATTCCGAAAAGCACGACCTCCCACCCGGCTTCGGCGGCAGATCGAGCCGACTTCTGGACACGCGAGTCATTTCGGACACCGTTGTCGACCAGCATCACAATTCGGCCTCGGGAGGCCTTGGGCCTTCTCTGCCCGTCGGTGCTGTCGAGCTCCATGTATGTGTGCCTTTCCTGAAATCTGAAGCTTCTGGCACGTTGCAGGAGCCCGCAAGGATGTTCGAGCTCGCACACCAGTTCCGTCCAAAGCGGGCGTCTCGTGCAGTGCACTTGGGCGCTAACGGCACGGCTACAAACCCGATAACCCAGCGCAACACAGCATACCTTCAGCGAAGAGCCGCCCAACGGCCCGTGCCCTGCCGTTGCACGCCCGTTGCCGGGTCGTCGCCGGGCCGTCGCCAGGGCGCGACGCCGCTCCCCGCCACGCCCGTATGATCTGGGTTCGGCCGTCCATACGTTTATTTGGTCAGGAGCAGCGCACGTGAAGGTCATCAGTGTCGTGGGCGCACGCCCCCAGTTGGTCAAGCTCGCCCCGATCGCGGCTGCTTTCGCCGACACCCCTCACGAGCACGTCATCGTGCACACCGGCCAGCACTACGACGCGGACCTCTCCGACGTCTTCTTCTCGGGCCTCGGCATCCCCGACCCCGACGTGCACCTCGGCGTCGGCTCCGGCGGTCACGGCGAGCAGACGGGCGCGGTCCTCGCCGCCATGGACAAGGTCCTGGAGACGGAGAAGCCCGACTGGGTGCTGGTGTACGGCGACACGAACTCGACCGTCGCCGGCGCGCTGTCCGCGGTGAAGCTGCACTACCGCGTCGCCCACCTCGAGGCCGGTCTGCGCTCCTTCAACCGGCGCATGCCCGAGGAGCACAACCGGGTCCTCACCGACCACGCCGCCGATCTGCTCCTGGCCCCGACCGAGGAGGCCATGCGCCACCTCGCCAACGAGGGCCTGACCCATCGCTCCACGCTGGTCGGCGACGTCATGGTCGACGTCTGCCTGCGCATCCGCGACGCCGTGCTCGCCGGTGAGCACCCCCGCCCGGCGCTGCCCGAGGGCATCGACGCCGACGCCCCCTACCTGGTGTCCACGCTGCACCGCCCGGACAACACCGACGACCCCGAGCGGCTCGCCGCCATCATCGGCTCGCTGGCCGCCCTGCCGGTGCCGGTGGCGCTGCTGGCCCACCCGCGCCTGGTGGCCCGCGCCGAGCAGCACGGCATCAAGCTGAACCAGGGCGCGGTGCACGTCGGCCGTCCCCTTCCCTACGCCGGCCTGGTGGGCGCCGTACTCGGCTCCGCCGGTGTGGTCACCGACTCCGGCGGCCTGCAGAAGGAGGCCTTCCTGCTGGGCCGCGCCTGCACCACCGTCCGCCCGGAGACGGAGTGGGTCGAGACCCTCGAGGACGGCTGGAACCACCTCGTGCCGGACCCGCACGAGACCCCCGGCTTCACCGAGCTCGCCACGCGCCCGGCGCCCGAGACCCCGCGCGGCACGCCGTACGGTGACGGGAACGCCGCCGTGCGCGCCGTCCAGGCCATCATCGAAGCCTGACCGAGCCGCCCGTACTCGTCACCGTTCCATCAGTCTCTCGGAGCACCCCTTGCGAAACGTGATCAAGCGCACCAGGACGACGGGCCCGCGCCCCGACGGAGTCCGTCCGCACATGATCTACCTGGCCATCGGCTTCCCGCCCGCGGCCAAGAGCTGTGCGTACCGGATGCGCGAGACGGCGAACAAGTTCGTCGAGCTCGGCTGGGACGTGACCGTCCTCACGATCGCGGAGGAGTCCTGGGAGCGCGAGTACGGGCTCGACCACACCCTCTCCGACCCGGTGGACCCGCGGGTGCGGATCGTCGAGCTCCCGCTGGCCCGCGAGGACCTGGAGACCGACATCCGGCTGTTCACCGAGGACCGGGCGCTGAACCCGATCCGCTGGATGCAGCGGGAGCGCGACCGGCACCTGGAGCACTTCCCCGAGCCGGTGTTCGGCGGCTGGCGGGCGGCCCTGGAGCAGGGCGTCGTGGACATCCACGAGGAGTTCCCCGCCGACCTGCTGCTGGCCAGCTGCGCGCCGTACGTCAACCTGGCGGCCGCCTGGAAGCTGTGGGAGACGCACAAGGTCCCCTACGCGATCGACTTCCGGGACGGCTGGTCGGTCGACGTCATCGGCGGCGGCGAGGCGTTCACCCACGACTCCGAGTCGGGTGAGTGGGAAACGCGCGTCCTGTCGCAGGCCGTCGCCATCTGGTGCGTCAACGACCCGATCGCGGACTTCTACCGGGAGCGCTACCCGCAGCTCGCCGAGCGGGTGCACGTGGTGCGCAACGGCTTCGACCCGGACAGCGTCCCCGAGGTGCACGGCCGGCCGGACCCGGAGAAGGGCCTGACCTTCGGCTACCTGGGCTCGGTGAACTTCAAGCCCGCGTTCCTCGCCACCGTCCTGGACGGCTGGCGGGCCGCCCGGGAACGCGACCCCCTGGTGGCCAGATCCCGGTTCGAGATCCGCGGGCACATCGGCGCGGGCGCCAGCCGTGAGGCCAACGCCCATATGACCCTCATCCGGCAGGCCGAGCCGGACGGCGTGCTCTTCGGCGGCCCGGTGCCCAAGGCGGAGGTCGGACCGACCTACGGCCGCTGGGACGCGCTGGTCCTGATGCTCGTCGGCGGCCGCTTCGTCACCTCGGGCAAGGTGTACGAGTTCATGGCCTCGGGGCTGCCGGTGGTCTCCGCCCACGAGGTGGACCACGACGCCTCCGCCGTGCTCGCCGGACACCCCCTGTGGACCGGGGCCTGCGGCCTCGACGCGGAGGGCATCGCTGACTCCTTCGTCAAGGCCGCCCGGATGGCCGTGGAGACGACCCCCGAGCAGCGGGCCGAAGCACGCGCCCACGCCGCACGGTTCACCCGCGGCCTGCTGATGGCCCCCGCGGCCGAGCAGCTGAGCAACGCCGTCCGCTCCGCGCTCTCGGGGAGCCCGCGGGCATGACGAACGTCAAACGGGGAGTGCTGCGGCTGCCCGGAGCGGTGGCCCGTCGCGCCCTGCACCCGAACGTGCTGCGGACCGGGGCGGGTGCGCGCGCCTGGCGGCTCGTGGTGTCGGCTCCGGGCCTGTCCGACTCGTTGCGCTTCCGCATCGCCCAGCGCGTGCGGGAGGGCCTGGACAAGGCCAACCGGCCCGAGGGCGCGGTGCTCACGCTGAGCTCCGCCGCCAGCCGCACGAGCAACGCCCGCCACCGGGCCGACCTGCTCGGCGACGCGGCCCGGCTCGAACTCGCGCGCGGCCGGACCCCGCGCACCCTGACCGCCGCGCTCGCCACCGAACTCTCCTACGCCGACGCCCAGTTGGCCGACGGCGAGGCCACGGCAGCCGCCGCTTCCGCGGTCCGCGCGCTCCAGCTCGCCTTCCACCGGGTGCTGCACTTCGACCGGACCTCCTCCCCGCTCGCCAAGGACCCCGGCGGCTATCTGGCACAGCTGCACGCCAGCTCGGCCGTCCGGGCCCTGACCGAGGGCGCGGGCCGGGTCACCGAGGCCGCCGCCCCGCCGACCGACCGGCCGCTGCGCCTGCTCTTCGTCACCTGGGGCAACGCGAACTTCCTCCGCGAGATCCACGACCACTACCGGGCCCACCCGGACGTCGAGGTGCGCTCGCTGGACCTGAAGGACGACCCGGACCTCGACGAGCTGGCCGGCTCCCTCACCCGGATCGCCGCCCACCGCCTCGGCGACGAGCCGGAGTTCGGCCGACGGGCCGAGCAACTGCTGCGTCCGCATCTGGACTGGGCGGACACCGCGTTCGTCGACTGGTGCGTCGGACCGGCCGCGCTGCTGACCTCCGTCGACCCCGGGGACACCCGGATCGTCGTGCGTCTGCACAGCGCCGAGACCTTCAGCCCGTGGCCGTTCGTGGTCGACTTCTCCCGGGTGGACGACCTGATCTTCGTGGGCGCGCATCTGCGCGACCTGACCGTCGCGGTCGTACCGCAGCTCGCGGCGGGGCAGGGCCGGCCGGTCCCCCGGCTGCATGTCATCCCCAACGCCATGGACCTGGCCACGCTGTCCCGCCCCAAGTCGGACGAGGCGCGCTTCACCCTCGGTGTGACGGGCATCTCATCGGTGGCCAAGGACCCCCGCTGGGCCATCGAGGTGCTGCGCCTGCTGCGCGCCGAGGACCCCCGCTACCGCCTCCTGCTCATCGGCGAGGACGTGGACGCGAAGCTCAGCAGAGCCGCCCGCGCCTACGCCCGGCTCTACCGCCAGGACCTGGCCGAGCTCGAACCCTCGGGCGCCGTCCGCAGACTCGGCCAACTGGACGACGTCCCCGCCGCGTTGACCGACGTCGGCATCATCCTGAGCTCCTCCGTGCGGGAGAGCTTCCACTGCGGGTTCGTCGAGGGCGCCGCGAGCGGGGCCGTGCCGGTGGGCCGCGACTGGCCGTTCTTCGCGGGCAAGGCCAACGGCGCCCGCACCCTGTTCCCCGCCGACTGGGTCGTCGCCACCCCGCAGGAGGCCGCCGAGCGGATCCTGAAGGTCACGGCGACCGCCGAGAGCTGGCAGCAGGCCGGCCAGGCGGCATCCGCACACGCTCTGGCAGCATGGGACTGGCCGGTCGTACGCAAGGAGTTCGACCGCCTCCTGCTGCCCCTGAAAGCGAAGGACTCCTCATGACCTCCAGACTCGTAGGCCTGGTCGCGACCGGCTGCCGTCGCTGACCGGGCTGCGTTTCTGGGCGGCTCTTCTCGTAGTCCTGTACCACCTGTCACGCAAGGTCGGCTTCGTCCCGTACCTCAGCGAGACGGTCTGGTACGGCCGTAGTGGTGTGACCTTCTTCTTCGTTCTCTCGGGTGTCGTCCTCGCCTGGACGTACGACGGCGCCCGGATCCCCGTCAAGGTCTTCCTGTGGCGGCGCTTCGCCCGCATCTGGCCGCTGCTCGCGGTCAGCGTCGGGCTGTCGGTCGCCGTGTGGAGCTTCATGGGTCACGCCGTGTCGCTCGGGACGACGGCGGCGACACTGCTGTCGATACACGCCTGGTTCCCACAGCCCGTGATGTTCACCGGGGCGAACCCGGCGGCCTGGTCGATCAGTGACGAGGCCTTCTTCTATCTGATCTTCCCCGCGCTGCTGGCCCTGCTCGCGGGCCGCAGTGCCCGGGTCTGGGTCTGGACCGCTGCAGCCGCCACCTGCGCCACGTTCGCGCTGTGGCCCGCGCTGTCCGGGCTCTCGCCCGATGCCCGCAGCTGGGCGCTCAACTACCTGCCGCTGACCCGCGCCCTGCATTTCCTGCTGGGCATCGTGGCCGGGCTGGCGCTCAAGCGCGGCTGGCGGCCGCCGGTTCCCCTGTGGGCGGCCGCCGGACTCGTCATCGGCTGGCACCTGGCCCTGATCCCCTGGTCGCACGCGGTGCCGGACACCCTCTGGTACAGCCCCTACACCGCCTCCCAGTGGCTCTCCGCGCCCCTGTTCGCCGCGCTGATCTGCGCAGCCGCCCGCGCCGACCTCGACGGCAGGCGCACCGGTCTCGGCGGGGCCTGGACGATCAAGCTGGGGCACTGGTCGTTCGCCTGGTACCTGATCCACGAGATCGTGATCCGAGCGGCCGTCTTCCACTGGGGCAAACCCGCCCCGGGCGCCGAGACGCTCGTCTTCTGGGCCGGTGTGCTGGCCATCAGCCTGGCCGCCGCGGGCGCCGCCTACCAGTGGGTGGAGCACCCGGCGGAGCGCTGGCTGCGCCGCGTCGGCCCGTCCGCCGGCCGCCCCCGGCCGACCGAGACCCGGACCCCCGTGGGCACGCCGTAGACGACGGCGACACCGCAAGACGGCTCCGGCCCCCGCCTCGTCCGGAACGAGGCGGGGGCCGGAGCCGTCAGCTGGTGCGTCGCGTGCTCAGCCGCCGATGACGACGCGACGGACGCCCTTCCAGGCCTCCGGGTCCGTCGTGCGGCGACCGTCGACCAGGACGGTGACGTCCGGCAGGTCCGCCGGGGTCAGGGTGCGGTACTCGGCGTGGTCGGCCTGGAGGATCGCCGCGGTGACCTTCTCGCCCGCGTGCGGGGTGAGACCGTGGGCGGCGAGCTCCTCGTCCGTGTACATCGGGTCCGAGACGAAGGGGACCGCGCCGCGCGCCTTGAGGGCCTCGACGGTCGGGAAGACGCCCGAGAAGGCCGTCTCCTTCACGCCACCGCGGTACGCGGCGCCCAGCACCAGCACGCCCACGCCGGTCAGGTCGCCGTAGGCGGCGGCCAGCAGGTCGACGGCGTACTCGGGCATCGCGGCGTTCGCCTCACGGGCGGAGCGCACGACGGTCGCGGCCGGGTCGTTCCACAGGTACATCCGCGGGTAGATCGGGATGCAGTGACCGCCGACGGCGATGCCCGGCTGGTGGATGTGGCTGAAGGGCTGCGAGTTGCAGGCCTCGATGACCTTCTTGACGTCGATGTCGTTCTGGTCGGCGAAGCGCGCGAACTGGTTCGCCAGGCCGATGTTGACGTCCCGGTAGGTCGTCTCGGCCAGCTTGGCCAGCTCGGAGGCCTCGGCGGTGCCCAGGTCCCAGACGCCGTTGGCCTGCGGCAGGTCGGCGCGCTCGTCGAAGTCGAGAACCTGCTCGTAGAACTCCACGCCACGGGCCGCCGACGCCTCGTCGATGCCGCCGACCAGCTTGGGGTAGCGGCGCAGGTCGGCGAAGACCCGGCCGGTCAGCACGCGCTCCGGGGAGAACACCAGGTGGAAGTCCTCGCCCGCGGTCAGGCCCGAGCCCTCGGCCAGCATCGGCGCCCAGCGGGTGCGGGTGGTGCCGACCGGGAGGGTCGTCTCGTAGGAGACCAGCGTGCCGGGCTTGAGACCCTGCGCGATCGCCTTCGTCGCGGAGTCCATCCAGCCGAAGTCCGGGGTGCCCTCGGCGTCCACGAACAGCGGGACGACCACGACGACGGCCTCGGACTCGGCGACCGCGGACGCGGTGTCCGTCGTCGCGCTCAGCAGCCCGGCGTCGACGGCCTGCTTCAGCTTGACGTCCAGGTCGTGCTCGCCGGGGAACGGCTCGACGCCGGCGTTGACCAGCTCGACGACCTTCTCGTTGACGTCCGCGCCGATGACCCGGTGGCCCTTGGAGGCGAACTGCACGGCCAAGGGGAGGCCGATCTTGCCGAGTGCTACTACACAGATGTTCATGGAGGGTCGCTACTTCCTTTTGGAACCGGTCGGCTTCTTGAAACCGGCGGACTTCAACTTTCTGACGCCGACCGCTCTCACGCGGCCGGCCAGGGACTTCAGCTTCCGGGGAGGAGCTGCCAGCGCCCGGAGGATCAGTGCCCTCTTCGGCGGGTGCATCTGGGCCGTGTCGATCACGACGCGGCCCTTGTCGTTGACCAGCGCGGACGCCCGGTAGGGGTCCGCCTCCCGCCCCCACTGGCGGGCCAGCGGCATGGGCAGGTCCGTGCCGCGCACGGGGATCTCGTACGTCGTGCCGACGAGGGTCACGTACACCCGCACACCTCGTCTGGCGGTGACGTAGTCCAAGGGGATCCGGGCGTGCAGCACGCCGGAGGCGCCGTCCTCGGCAGGCTTCACGACCTGCGAGCCGACCGTCTCCGGGAGCTTGGCGCCGCTCTTGAGCTTCCGCGCGCCCGGTTTGTCGGCCGACTTGGGCATGGCGCCGTTCGCGAGCCGCAGGCTGACCCCGTCGAGGCCGCCGAGGACGGGCACCCGCACGGACGCCGTGTAGGTGAGGCCGTCGCCCTCCTGCTCCCAGTCGGAGGCGAGCAGCCGGGTGCCCGGGGCGAGCTGGGCGGCCACCGAACCCCCGGGCAGCACCTCGAACAAGCGGTCGGGCAGCCCGAGGCGCGGGTCGCGGAAGCCGGGGTAGCGGGCGAAGGCGCGGTCGTCCTCGACGAGGAACGTGACCCCGGTCTCCGTCTCCGAGCTGATCATCTCGACCAGTTCGTCGACCGCGCCGGCCTGGGCCAGCGCGATCCGCACCCGGCGCTTGACGTCCATCGCGTCCCGGATGCCGTCGGTGAAGTACGCGTCGGCCAGCCGGGCGATGCCCGCGCAGATCCGCTTCTGGAGCTCGCGGTCCAGCCCCGGGAAGTCGTCCTGGACCAGCTTGGCCAGTTCCCAGGTGAAGTGCCGGCGCAGCATCGCGTCCCGCTGGGGGCCCGCCTCGATGAGGCCGGCCGCGGAGCCCATCATCTCGACGGTGCACTCGAGCCGGGAGAGGTGGTCGGCGCGATAGGTGATGTTGCTGTTGTCGCCGCGCTTGACCGCGTAATAGCAGGTGTAGTTGGCGACCACGGAGATCTTGCGGGCCCGTACCAGGGCCTCGATGGTGAACGGCTGGTCGCTGCCCACGGCCATGTGCTCCGGGAAGCGCAGCCGGTGCTTCTCGACCATCTCCCGGCGGAACAGCTTGGTGTTGGCCAGGGTGTAGGGCACCCCCGGCTCGTCCAGGGCCACTTCCCGGTTGCCGTGCTGGAAGAGCTCCTGGTGCACATAACGGCCGTTGGTGCCGACCATTTTGCCGATCACGACGTCCGACTCGTGCTTGTCGGCGTACTTCACCATGCGCTCGAGGGCTTCCTCGCCGAGGTAGTCGTCGGAGCCTATGAAGTACACGTAACGGCCGGTGGCCACGTCCAGCGCACGGTTGCTGGGCGTGGCCGGACCGCCGGAGTTCGGCTGGTGGATCACTTTGACGGTGTTCGGGTACAGGGCCGCGAACCGGTCGAGTTCGCGGCCGCTGTCGTCCGTGGAGCCGTCGTCGACAGCGACGATCTCCAGGCGTTCACGTCCTATGGTCTGTTTGACCAGGGAGTTCAGGCACTCCGTCAGGTACGGCATCGTGTTGTAGACCGCGACGACGACACTGACGTCAGGCGCAGCACTCATGCTCGGGCTCCTGGTCTCCGCCAGCCGGGACGGCTGGGTCCTGCGGGGAAAGTCTCACAGAACATAGGAGTCCTACCGAGCACGCACCGTTCCCCCGATGTGTGATGCTCAGCTGCCATGGACGGCCAGGTCCTCCACCGGAAGGGTAACGCTGGTGTTCGTCGTGGCCGATTCGAGGAGCGCGGCGGCCACCTCGACGGTGCGCATGCCCTGGCGCAGGGTGCAGATGTCGGCTTCCTTGCCGAGCACGGCGTCGCGGAAGAGCTCGTGCTCGACCTGCAGCGGCTCACGCTTCGGGATGGCGTACCGGATCATGTCGCCCTCGGAGACACCGCGGAAGGCCTGCAGGGCCTCCCACTCGGTGGTCACCGCGGCATTGGAGTGGAACGTGAGGTCGGCGGTGAGGGTGTCGGCGATGAAGCAGCCGCGCTCACCGGTGACCGAGGTGAACCGCTCCTTGAGCGGGCTCAGCCAGTTCACCAGGTGGTTGACCATGGTGCCGTCGTCGAGCCGGCCCACCGCGGAGACCATGTCCTCGTGCTCACGGCCGCTCTTGGAGACGGTGTGCGCGGCGATGGACACGTACTGCCGGCCGGTCACCCAGCCGGTGAGGTCGATGTCGTGCGTGGCGAGGTCCTTGACCACGCCGACGTCCGCGATGCGGTGCGGGAAGGGACCCTGACGACGGGTGACGACCTGGTAGACGTCACCCAGCTCGCCGGCCTCCAGCCGGGCGCGCAGCGACATCAGCGCCGGGTTGCACCGCTCGATGTGACCGACGCCGGCCACCAGCCCGCGCGACTCGAAGGCCTCGACGAGACGGCGGGCGCCGTCGACGGACTCCGCGAGCGGCTTCTCGACCAGCGCGCACACGCCGGCCTCGGCGAGCGCCAGACCGACCGGCTCGTGCAGCGCGGTGGGACAGGCCACGACGGCGTAGTCCACGCCGAGGGCGATGAGCTCCTCGACGGTGTTCAGGATCGGCGCGCCCTGGGCCGCGCCGAACTTGTCGCCCATCGGGTCGACGACGCCGACGAGGTCGACGCCGTCCAGACCCGACAGGACACGGGCGTGGTGACGCCCCATGGAACCGAGGCCGACGAGTCCCGCCCGCAGCGACTTCCCGGTGCTCACAGTTGCTCCCCCAGAGCATTGACGGTGGTGACGATGCGCTCCAGGTCCTGCGTGGACAGGGCCGGGTGCACGGGCAGCGACACGACCTCGGAGGCCGCGCGGTCCGTCTCGGGCAGGTCCCAGGTGCGACCCGCCTTCTGGTCCGGCTCCCAGTACGGCTTCAGCCGGTGGATGGGCGTCGGGTAGTACACCGCGTTGCCGATGCCGGCCTCGGTCAGCTTGGCCATGGCGGCGTCGCGGTCGCCCTGGATGCGGACCGTGTACTGGTGGTAGATGTGCCGGGCGCCCTCGGCGACCTTGGGCGTGATCACGTTCGGCGCCGTGATGTGCTCGGTGAGGAACGCGGCGTTGGCGATGCGCTGCTCGGTCCAGCCGTCCAGCTTGCGGCGCTGCACACGGCCGATGGCCGCCGACACGTCCGTCATGCGCACGTTCGCGCCGACGATCTCGTTGGCGTAGCGCTTCTCCATGCCCTGGTTGCGCAGCAGGCGCAGGGTCCGCGCGGTCTCCGCGTCCCCGGTGGAGATCATGCCGCCCTCGAGGCTGTGCATGTTCTTCGTCGGGTAGAAGCTGAACGTGCCCGCGGCGCCGAAGGCTCCGACCGGGGTGCCGTGCAGTGCGGCCGCGTGGGCCTGGCAGGCGTCCTCGATCACGGCGAGCCCGTGCTGCTCGGCGATCGCCATGATCTTGTCCATGGCCGCCGGGTGACCGTACAGGTGCACCGGCATGATCGCGGCGGTGCGCGGCGACAGGGCCGCCTCGACCGCGGCCGGGTCCAGACAGAACGTCTCCGGGTCGATGTCCGCGAAGACCACGTCGGCGCCGACCAGCCGCACCGCGTTGGCGGAGGCGGCGAAGGAGAACGACGGCACGATGACCTCGTCGCCCGGGCCGAGGCCGAGGGCGAGAAGGGAAAGGTGCAGCGCGGAGGTGCCGGAGTTGACCGCGACGCAGTGGCGGCCGGCGACCAGCTCCGAGAACTCCTCCTCGAACGCGGCCACCTCGGGCCCCTGGACGACCATGCCACTGCGCAGCACGCGCACGGCAGCCTCGATCTCCTCTTCGGAGATCACAGGCTTGGCGGCCGGTATGAACTCATGGGCGTCGGTCATCGACATCCCCTCCTCGTACGGCGACCTCGAAGGCGCACCACGTCATGCGTCGTCGGGAAGGGGCCGTGTCGATGCTCAGCACGGCCGCATCCCTGGTTGTCCGCCGAGCCTCGGTGCGGGCGGACGGCTTGTATACAGGACCCCGCTCCCCCCAAAGGGTTCCGTGCGGGAAGTCAGCCGTGTCCGGCGGTGAAGACCGGATGTGCTCAGCGGCTGTGGTCACGGTGTGCATGTCTCTGGCCACCGGGACCACGGTGCACGTTACCAGCCTGCGGACGGCGATTTTCCCTAGGGTTACCACAGCGAAACCCACCGTACGGGTGGGCTGCACCACAGCGAGACACAGAGTAACTCCCCTGTGAACTCACTGCGACACGGCACGTGGACGCCCACCTCGCGGGGCCGGCGGAGCGGGCATCCGATGGTCCCGGATGCCCGCACCGCCGTTCACTCGGACGAACGTCAGTCCTCGGTGGAGGCTGTGACGGACGGCACGCTCTGCTGCGCCGCCGCCGTCTTCTTCGACGCGGCCTTCTTCGCCGTCGTCTTCTTGGCGACGGTCTTCTTCGCGGCCGTCTTCTTGGCCGCGACCGTCTTCTTGGTGGCCGCCTTCTTCGCGGTGGCCTTCTTCGCCGTCTTGCGCGCGGCCGTCTTCTTCGCCGGAGCCGCCTCCGCGTCCGTCTCCTCGACGGGCGCCTCGGCCGCCTCGGCCTCGGCCGCCTCGGCGGCGGCCTCCGCCGGGGCCGACGGGACGACCACGACGGCCGTCTCCTCGGACGCGGTCGGCGCGGTGGCCTTGCGCACGGCACGACGCCGCGGGCGGGCCGGGGCCGCGCTCTCGACGACGGGCTCGGCGACCTGCTCGGCCTCGGGCTGCTCCACCGGAGCGACCTCGGCGGCGGGCGCCTCGGCGACCGGAGCCTGCGCGGGCGCCGGCTCGGCGACCGTCACGACGGCGGCCTCCGCACCCGCGGGCGAACCGGCCGGCGCGGACACCTTGCGGGTGGCGCGACGGCGCGTACGCCCCTTGGGCGCGGCCTCGTCGACGACCGGAGCCTCCGGCGTCTCGACGACCGGGTCCTCGACGGCGACCGGCTCGGCCTGCGCGACGACCGCCTCGACGACGGCCTCCTGCGCGGCGGGCGCCTCCACGACCGGCTCGGCGACCGGCTCGGTGACTGCCTCGACCTGCTCGACCGCCTCGGCACCGCCCGACCTGCGCGAAGCGCCTCCGCGCGGCGCACCCGCCGGAGCGGACGCCCGGCGGCTCGCCCGACGCCGGCCCCGACCACGCGTGGCGGCGGCCTCCGCCTCGGCGATGCTGCTGTACAGCTCCTCGTCGGGCGCATAGTCGGGGGCCGGGAGCGCGATCGGCTCGGCCGCCTCGGCGGCGACCTCGGCCTCGCTCTCCGCCTCCTCCTCGACGCCCACCAGCGTCTCTGCGACCTCGGTGGCCGCAGCGGCCTCGTGCTCGTGCTCGTGCTCGTGGACGTCGCCACCGCGACCGCGCTTCTTGCGCTTGCCACCGCCGCCGACCGCGGTCGGCTGCTCCATGTGGACGATGACCCCGCGCCCGTTGCAGTGCACGCAGGTCTCGGAGAACGACTCCAGCAGGCCCTGCCCGACCCGCTTACGGGTCATCTGCACCAGCCCCAGCGAGGTCACCTCGGCGACCTGGTGCTTCGTACGGTCGCGGCCCAGGCACTCCAGGAGGCGGCGCAGCACCAGGTCCCGGTTGGACTCCAGCACCATGTCGATGAAGTCGATCACGATGATGCCGCCGAGGTCGCGCAGCCGCAGCTGACGCACGATCTCCTCGGCCGCCTCCAGGTTGTTCCTGGTGACCGTCTCCTCGAGGTTGCCGCCCTGACCGGTGAACTTGCCGGTGTTGACGTCGACGACGACCATCGCCTCGGTCCGGTCGATCACCAGCGAACCGCCGCTGGGCAGCCAGACCTTGCGGTCCAGCGCCTTGGCGAGCTGCTCGTCGATCCGGTAGGTGGCGAAGACGTCGACCTCGGAGGTCCACTTCGACAGCCGCTCGGCCAGGTCGGGCGCGACGTGCGAGACGTACCCGTGGATGGTCGACCAGGCCTCGTCACCGCTGACGATGACCTTGGTGAAGTCCTCGTTGAAGATGTCGCGCACGACCCGGACGGTCATGTCCGGCTCGCCGTACAGCAGCGTCGGGGCGTTGCCGCCGTTCTTCGCCTTCTTCTGGATGTCCTCCCACTGCCCCTGCAGCCGCTCGACGTCACGGCGCAGCTCGTCCTCGCTCGCGCCCTCGGCGGCGGTGCGCACGATGACGCCCGCGTCCTCGGGGACGATCTTCTTGAGGATCGTCTTCAGCCGGGCCCGCTCGGTGTCGGGCAGCTTGCGGCTGATGCCGGTCATCGAGCCCTCGGGCACATACACGAGGTAGCGGCCCGGGAGGGAGACCTGGCTGGTCAGCCGGGCGCCCTTGTGGCCGATCGGGTCCTTCGTCACCTGGACGAGGACCGACTGGCCCGACTTCAGGGCGGCCTCGATGCGGCGCGGCCCGTTGGCCATGCCGAGCGCCTCGAAGTTGACCTCGCCGGCGTACAGGACGGCGTTGCGCCCCTTGCCGATGTCGATGAAGGCGGCCTCCATCGACGGCAGCACGTTCTGCACCTTGCCCAGGTACACGTTGCCGACGTAGGAGGTCGACTGCTCCTTGTTCACGTAGTGCTCGACGAGCACGTTGTCTTCCAGGACGCCGATCTGGGTGCGCTCGCCGCTCTGGCGGACGACCATCACCCGCTCGACGGCCTCGCGGCGGGCCAGGAACTCGGCCTCGGTGATGATCGGCACCCGGCGGCGGCCCTGCTCGCGGCCTTCCCGGCGGCGCTGCTTCTTCGCCTCGAGACGGGTCGAGCCCTTGATGGACTGCACCTCGTCGGACGGCTCGGAGGGCTTGCGCGGCTCACGGACCTTGACGACCGTGCGCTCCGGGTCTCCGTCGCCCGGCTGCTCGGCCTCGCCGGAGGAGTCACCGGCCCGACGGCGACGGCGACGGCGGCGACGGCTGCCGGCGGTGGAGCCACCGGCCGAGTCCTCGTCCTCCGCGTCCTCGTCCTCCTGCTCGGCGGTGTCCTCGGCGTCCTGCGCGGCCTGCTCGGCGGCGACCTCGTCGTCCCCGGAGTCGCCCTCGCCGTCGGCGGCATCGCCACGGCGACGGCGACGGCCGCCACGGCGGCGACGGCGACGCGAACCGGTCTCCTCGGTGTCGTCGTCACCCTCGTCGACCTCGTCGACGTCTTCGGGCTCCTCCGACTCGCTCTCCGCCTCGTCCTCGGCGGCGGGGGTCTCGGCGGGCGCGGCGGGCGCGGCGGTGCGGCCGGTCTCGGGCTCGTCGCCGAAACCGGCGCCGCGGCGGCGACGACGGCGGCGCGAACCGGTCGGCTCCTCGGTGAGCTCCTGGGCCGGCTGAGCCTCCTCGGGCTCCTCGACCTCGGCGGTCTCCGCCTCGGCGGCGGCCGCCTCGGCCGCGGCCCGCAGCGGGGTCTGGAACTGCGGCTCGGCGAACACGGGCGCCTGGAACACGGCGACCGCGGGCCGCGCCGGACGACGCGGCGCGTCGTCCTCGCCGTTGCCCTTCACGGGCTCGGGGGCGGAGAAGCCACCGGCGGCCCGACGGACCACACGCCGACGCCCGCGCCGCGAACCGGCGTCGTCATCGGCCTGAACGGCCTGAGCGGCGGGCGCCTCGGGAGCCTTCGGCTCTTCGACGGCGGCAGCGACGGCGGCGGGCTCGACGGCGGCCTCGGCGGTCTCAGAGACCTCGGGCGCCTCGGCCTCGGCGGGCGCGGAGACGCGGCGCGTGGCGCGACGGCGGGTCCGGGGAGCGGCTTCGGCGACCTCGGCGGGCGCCTCCTCCGCGGCCGCAGCCGGAACTTCGGCCTCGGCGACGACGGCGGGCGTCTCCGCCTCGGGAGCGCCGGCGGGCGCGGTGGCCCGACGAGACGCCCTGCGCCGCGTACGGGGAGCGGCCTCGACGACCTCTTCGGCCGCCTCCGCCGCCTCGGCGACGGGCTCCGGCTGGGATACGGCGGCGGTCTCCTCGGCAGCGACCTCGGCGGGCGTGGTCACACGGCGCGTGGCCCGGCGCCGGGCACGGCGCGGAGCGGCGTCCTCGGCCGCGGCCTCCTCGGCGGGAGCTTCCTCGACGGCCGGTGCGCTCACCTCGGCGGCGGCCACGGGCACGACGGTCTCGGCGACCTCGGCGGCGGCCGGAGCCCCGGCGGGCGCGGAGGCGCGCCGGGTGGCCCGGCGCCGCGCACGAGGAGCGGCCTCGACGACCTCTGCCGCCTTGGCGTCGGCCTGGGCGTCGTCGTCGGTCTTGAGGGCGTCGTCGAGGACGTCCTCCTCCGCCAACTGCTCGGCGGACTCGACGGCCGGTATGGCCGGCTCGGTGATCTCGGCCGCGGTGTCGGCGGTGCCGACCGGCGGACCCGCCGGCCGGGAAGCGGCCCTGCGCCGACGACGCGGCGGCAGGGTGTCGCTGGGGCTGTTCGCTTCGGAGTCCGTCACGGACTCTGTGGATTCGGTTGGCTCGAGCATGCGGGCGTTTCTCCCGTCAGGCTCCCGGGCGCCGCGCCTGGTCCGGCGTCGATCACGAAGGATCGATCACCGTTGACGTCCGCGGCTCGCGCGATGCGCGGTGCCGCCGTCCGGGGCGCGGGCGCCGCACGGGAGCTCTCTGTGTCCTGTCTCGCCGGTTCCGTACGCCGAATGCGTACGGCCTGGCGAAAGTCTTCTGGTCGGTGCGCTGCCCGACCCAGGTGGCTCCCGAGTACGAGGGCGGCGCTACGACGTCCGTCCCATCGCGGAACCTTCCCTACGCGGGCGCCTTCGCGGCGGCAGCGGGATCGGCCGTTGTAGGGGCCTGAGCTGCCTCGCGGTCGGGCGCGAGCGGGTCGGTCACCGTGCCGGTCTCTTCATCGAACAGCCCCTGCGCCAGCCTGGTCACCGCAGCGGGGACCGGCGGCGCCAGGTCGGCCACGGCGCGGAGACCGGACAGGACGTCGTCGGGTCGAACGGCAGGCGTCACGTGCCGAACAACCAGCCGCAGTATCGCACAGGGCTGGTCGGTCGGCCTATCAGCAGGTTCACTGTGCGTTTCAAGTTGTACGACCGCGGCACGGGCGTCGAAGGTGCGGACGCCGTTCTTGGCCATGCGCTGGACCTCTACGACGTCGGCCTCGTTGAAGGCGTCCACCGCGCGAGCGGCGTCGGCCGGGTCCACGCCGGCCAGCCGCAGCTCCCATACGGAGGCCGTCAGCCGGTCGGCGAGACCCGAGGTCCGGGCCTCGACCGCGTCGACGACGTCGAGCCCGGTGGGCAGCGACTCGTCGAGCAGAGCTCTCAGCTTCTCCGGGTCGCGCGCCGCGGTGAGCGCGATCTCCAGGTACTCCGCCTCACTGCCCGTGCCGGTGGGTGCGGCATTGGCGTACGACACCTTCGGGTGCGGCGTGAACCCCGCCGAGTACGCCATCGGCACCTCGGCACGGCGCAACGCGCGCTCGAAAGCACGCTGGAAGTCACGGTGGCTGGTGAACCGGAGGCGGCCGCGCTTGGTGTAGCGCAGTCGGATGCGCTGCACCGCGGGTGCGGGCGGCGGGCCTTCGGGCTGTCGCTTGCCCAGTGTCGTTCAGTCCTTCGTGAGAGCGGTCGTGCTGCTACCAAGAGTACGTGTCTCGTCCGCCGATGGTTCCCGACGGAGGACCGCCTCCCGCTGCCGCGGCTCCCCGAAAAGCATGCGGCGGACGTCCGCGCGGGCCTGCCGTGCCGTCTCGCGGGCGGCGGCCAGGGCCTGCCGGGTGGCCCGGCTCACGCTGCGCGCGGCCCGGGCGGCGGGACGCAGCACGGCGTCCCGGACGAGGTGCCCGATCGGGGTGAGAACGGTCCGGTACACCCAGCGCACGGGCTCCACGAAGATCCACCGGAAGAGCGTCCCGAGGAACCGTCCGACGGCGAGCGAGATCCGTCCCGCGATCCGCCACGCATGCCCGAGGGCGACCCCCACCTCGCGCGCGACGACGGCGAGGACGCGCCCGACGGGGACGAGCACCCAGCGCCACAGCGCAAGCGCCGGCAGCACGACCAGCACCCTGGCCGTCCAGTACAGGACGAGCCCGATCCCGCTGCCCAGCACCCCCAGGAACCACCCCACCCCGCGCGCACACCAGGCGATCGCCCGCCCGACCGGCGCGAGAACCCACGCATAGACCCACCGGCCGGGCAGGACGACCAGATACCGCCCGAGCCACGCGACGCCGCGGTACGCACCGACGCAGATCCCCTTCACCACCCAGAGGACGGCCTGTCCCACGGGCGTGAGCACCCGCGCGTACACCCACGCGAGCCCCCGCCCGACCGGAGCGAGAACGTACCGGCACACCCACACCACCGGCACGACCACCAGCACGTTCCCGAGCCAACCGAGCGCTCTGCACACCGGCACGACGACATACCGCCACAGCCCGATCAACGGCCAGACGAACAGCGCCTTCCCCAGCCACACGAGCCCCCGCCCGACCGGCCGCAACACGCTGTCCCGAAGCAGCCGCCCCACGACGACGAGCGCATCCCACGCCATCCGCACGGGCAGGACCAACACCAGCACGACAATCCGCACCGGCAACCGAACCGCCACGACAAGACACCCTTCGGGCGACTGCGCAGACGGCCGGGCAAGCGGTTCGACGGGCGATTTCTCCAGGTCCATATACCCGAAGACGCTACATCCGCCCCCACCGGATGCACACCTGAGCCCCCCTCAAAAACCACCCACCTCAGTGCACATGCCCACTGACAGCAGGCTGCTTCACCGTCAGCGGCAGCAACTTCTTGCCGGTCGGGCCGATTTGGATGTGGGTGTCCATCGCGGGGCACACTCCGCAGTCGAAGCAGGGGGTCCAGCGGCAGTCCTCGACCTCTGTTTCGTCGAGGGCGTCCTGCCAGTCCTCCCAGAGCCAGTCCTTGTCGAGGCCCGAGTCCAGGTGGTCCCAGGGCAGGACTTCCTCGTAGGTCTTCTCGCGGGTCGTGTACCAGTCGACGTCCACGCCGAAGGCGGGCAGTGTCTTGTCGGCGCAGGCCATCCAGCGGTCGTAGGAGAAGTGCTCGCGCCAGCCGTCGAAGCGGCCGCCGTCCTCGTAGACGGCCCGGATGACGGCGCCGACCCGGCGGTCGCCGCGGGACAGCAGGCCCTCCACGATGCCGGGCTTGCCGTCGTGGTAGCGGAAGCCGATCGAGCGGCCGTACTTCTTGTCGCCGCGGATCTTGTCGCGGAGCTTCGTCAGGCGGGCGTCCGTCTCCTCCGCCGAGAGCTGCGGGGCCCACTGGAAGGGGGTGTGGGGCTTGGGGACGAAGCCGCCGATCGAGACCGTGCAGCGGATGTCGTTCTGGCCGGAGACCTTGCGGCCCTCGGCGATCACGTTCATCGCCATGTCGGCGATCTGCAGGACGTCGTCGTCCGTCTCGGTCGGCAGGCCGCACATGAAGTACAGCTTCACCTGACGCCAGCCGTTGCCGTACGCCGTGGAGACCGTCCTGATCAGGTCCTCTTCCGAGACCATCTTGTTGATGACCTTGCGCATGCGCTCGGAGCCGCCCTCGGGGGCGAAGGTGAGGCCCGAGCGGCGGCCGTTGCGGGTCAGCTCGTTCGCCAGGTCGACGTTGAAGGCGTCCACGCGGGTGGAGGGGAGGGACAGGCCGATCTTGTCCGCCTCGTAGCGGTCCGCCAGCCCCTTGGCGACCTCGCCGATCTCGCTGTGGTCGGCGCTGGACAGCGACAGCAGGCCGACCTCCTCGAAGCCGGTCGCCTTCAGGCCCTTCTCCACCATGTCGCCGATGCCCGTGATGGAGCGCTCGCGCACCGGGCGGGTGATCATGCCGGCCTGGCAGAAACGGCAGCCGCGGGTGCAGCCGCGGAAGATCTCCACCGACATGCGCTCGTGCACCGTCTCGGCCAGGGGGACGAGGGGCTGCTTGGGGTAGGGCCACTCGTCCAGGTCCATGACCGTGTGCTTCGACACGCGCCACGGGACACCCGACTTGTTCGGCACGACGCGGGCGATCCGGCCGTCCGGCAGGTACTCGACGTCGTAGAACGCCGGGATGTACACCGCGCCCGTCTTCGCGAGGCGGAAGAGGACCTCCTCGCGGCCGCCCGGGCGGCCCTCCGCCTTCCACTCCCGGATGATCTTCGTCATGTCCAGCACGGCCTGCTCGCCGTCGCCGATGACCACCGCGTCGACGAAGTCCGCGATCGGCTCGGGGTTGAAGGCCGCGTGGCCGCCCGCGAGGACGATCGGGTCGTCGAGGCCGCGGTCCTTGGACTCCAGCGGGATGCCCGCCAGGTCCAGCGCCGTCAGCATGTTGGTGTAGCCCAGCTCCGTGGAGAAGGACAGCCCGAACACGTCGAAGGCCTTCACCGGCCGGTGGCCGTCCACCGTGAACTGCGGGACGCCGTGCTCCCGCATCAGCGCCTCCAGGTCCGGCCACACGCTGTACGTGCGCTCGGCGAGGACGCCCTGCTGCTCGTTCAGCACCTCGTAGAGGATCATGACGCCCTGGTTGGGCAGACCGACCTCGTAGGCGTCCGGGTACATCAGGGCCCAGCGGACGTCGCAGGACTCCCAGGGCTTGACCGTGGAGTTGAGCTCGCCGCCCACGTACTGGATCGGCTTCTGCACATGCGGGAGCAAGGCTTCGAGCTGCGGGAAGACCGATTCGACAGACATCGCGGCATTACCTTCGTGAGCTGAGCTGACAGGGGTGAGACAGCGGTGCGGCAGGAGTGACCATCAAGCCTAACCCGGTCGAAGGACTCCCTCGCCCCGGACGGCCTCGCCGCCGACCCCCTTGAACCCCTGTCTCCCGGCTATACGTCCATGTCGCCCCGGATCGTCTCCCACGCCTGCGGCAGCGCCGCCTCCGCCAGCTCCGCCCGGCGTTCCTCATGGCCGTAGAGCAGCCCGTAGGTGAACGCGCTCTCCCCCGCCGCGTGCGCCACGGCGGACAGCTCGCGCAGGGTTTGGCGGGCCATGACGCTGTCCTGGTGTTCGCCGAGCAGGCTCTGCAGCGACTTCATGGACCTGGTCAGGGTCTTGGCCGGGCCGCCGATCGCCGGGGTGGCGGTCTCCGCCGCGTAGCGCGTCCGCTTGGCCTTCTTGCGCGCCTCGTGCAGGGCTTCGTCGCGTTCATGGCCGGACGGCTGCGCCAGGGCCCGCTCGATCAGCTCGGACACCTTGCCGAAGTCCTTGCGCACGGCCTTGGCGAGCACCTTGGACGGCTTGCCGGCGGCCGCCTCCAGCACCGGCGGGTCGGCGACCAGCGCGTCGAGGATGTCGAGCAGGGTCAGATAGCGCTTGGAGTCCAGGACGCCGAGCAGCCGCGCGCGCGAGCCTCGGCGCCCGGCCTTGTCCCAGGTCCGCAGCCGTTCGCGGACCGGGCCGGAGACCAGGGTGTGCGGCACTTCGTCGAGGCCGGCCGTGAGGCGTTCGCCGAGCACCTCGTGGTCGCGGCCCACGCCCAGCTCGCCGGCGAGCCACTTCAGCTCGTCGCCGATCGGGTCGGTGACGGTCCGGTCCAGGACCTTGCCGAAGGAACGGAAGGTGCTGCGCAGCCGACGGGTGGCGACGCGCATGTCGTGCACCGACTCCTCGGCCTCCTGGCGGACGGCAGGATCGAGCTCGACGATCGCGTCCCGCTGGGCGCGGACGTACGCAAGCACATGATCGCCCGCGGTCCCGGGCTCCCGGACGGAAGACCCCTCCCCCTGCCCGGCCCCCTCCCCGGCCGCCTTCGCCTTCTTGCGGCGCTGCTTCTTCGACACGGTCTCCGTCAGCGCCCGCGCCAGCTTCGACGCCGACTTCGACGGCCGTACGCCCGCCTTGCGCAGCCGCTTCTCCACCTTGTCGAGCAGGGCCGGGTCGCCGCCGTCGGCGAGCTCCACCTCGATCTCGGTCCACTGGGCGCTGCCCTCGCCGCCGAACAGCCGGTCCGCCCGGACGGCGTCCACGCTGGCCTCGGCGAGCAGCCGGCCCTCGGCGTCCACGAGGTCGCGGATGTCGCGGCTGGAGCGCAGCCGCACCACGGGCACCAGCTGTCCCTCCCGAACCCGGGAGCGCACCAGCCCGGCGAGCTCTTCGGGCACGTCGTCGGAGAGCGGGGCTCTGATCTCGTCCCTGACTCCGGCCTCGACCGGCAGTTTCAGATGCCAGCCGGCGTCCGAGCCGCCGGTGCGGCGGCGCAGCGTGATCGAGGCCGCGGCCAACCGCAGGTCGGAGGTGTCGTAGTAGATCGCGTCCAGCTCGGCGACGCCCTTGTCGAGAACGGAGGCGACCCCGGCCACGCCGGTGAGGTCGGGCAGCCCGCTCTCCTCGGATTCGTACTTGCGCTCGATCTCGCGTTTCGTCTCCGCCATGAATTGAATCTAGTCGGACTCGGCCCCGAGCGGCAGTGCGCCTGGGCCGCCAATCAGGGATGAACACGGGGAAACCGCAAGGTGTCCCGATGTTTACGCGGACATCGGCCGTTGCACCCGGATGGACTGCAACAGCCCCATCGCGACCCACACCGCGAACATCGACGAGCCTCCGTAGGAGACGAACGGCAACGGCAGGCCCGTCACCGGCATGATGCCCAGGGTCATCCCGATGTTCTCGAAGGACTGGAAGGCGAACCAGGCCACGATGCCCGCGGCGACGATCGTGCCGTACAGCTCGGTCGTCTCGCGGGCGATGCGGCAGGCGCGCCACAGGATCACGCCGAGCAGGACGATGATCAGGCCCCCGCCCATGAAGCCCAGTTCCTCGCCGGCGACGGTGAAGACGAAGTCCGTCTGCTGTTCCGGGACGAACTGGCCCGTGGTCTGCGAACCGTGGAACAGGCCGGACCCGGTCAGACCGCCGGAACCGATCGCGATCCGCGCCTGGTTGGTGTTGTAGCCGACGCCGGCGGGGTCGAGGCTGGGGTTGGCGAAGGCGGCGAAACGGGCGATCTGGTACTCGTCCAGGATGTGCAGCTGCCAGACGGTGATCGCGCCGGCCGCTCCCGCGCCGATCAGCCCGAAGATCCAGCGGTTGGAGGCTCCGGAGGCCAGCAGCACGCCCAGCACGATCAGCACCATGACCATGACCGACCCGAGGTCGGGCATCAGCATGACGATCAGCATCGGAACGGCCGCGAGACCGAGTGCCTGGACGACCGTGCGGTGGTCGGGGTAGGGCTTGTCGCCCGCGTCGACCCGGGCCGCGAGCAGCATGGCCATGCCCAGGATGATCGAGATCTTCACGAACTCCGAGGGCTGGAGCGAGAAGCCGCCGCCGAGGACGATCCAGGAGTGCGCGCCGTTGACCGTGGAGCCGAGCGGGGTCAGCACCGCGAGGATCCCGAGCAGCGAGAGGCCGTAGAGCACCGGTACCGCGTTGCGCAGGGTGCGGTGGCCGAGCCACACCGTGGCGATCATCAGGCAGATCCCGATGCCGGTGTTCATGAGGTGCCGGACGAGGAAGTAGTACGGGTCGCCCTGGTTGATCTCGGTGCGGTTGCGGGTCGCCGAGTAGACCAGGAGCGAGCCGATCAGCGACAGGGAGACCGCCGAGAGCAGTATCGGCCAGTCCAGCCGCCGGGCCAGCGAGTCACGGGCGAAGACCTTGGTCCACCCGGCCCGCTGGGGCCCGTATCCGGAGACGGAGAAGCTGTTCGCGCCGGTCATGTGCACATCCTCCGGCTGCCCCTCTTCCGCCGTCGTCGGCGGGTGTCTCGGTTGGTGCTGGTGTTCTGCCGGGCGGTGCCCGCCGCCTGTGTCTCGTCCGGCTCCGGGGCGGCCTCCTGGCTGAGGCGCTGCTGCTTCGCCGGGTCCTTGGAGATCTTCGGGGACTTGATCGTGCCGTCCGTCTGGACCTTCGGCAGGGCCGTCAGCGGGGTGGGCAGCAGGGCGTTCTTCTTGTCGATCCTGCCGTCGTCGGAGACGCCGTACAGCGCGTCGTAGATGTTGCGCACGGCCGGACCGGAGGCGCCGGAACCGGTACCACCCTGCGAGATCGTCATCACGACCGCGTAGTCCTTGGTGTACGTGGTGAACCAGGACGTCGTCTGCTTGCCGTAGACCTCGGCGGTGCCGGTCTTGGCGTGCATCGCGATCTTGTCCTGGGGCCAGCCGACCTGGGCGAAGCGCCAGGCGGCCGTACCGCGGGTGGCGACGCCCGCGAGGGCCTCGCCCATCTGGCTCAGCGTGGTCTTGCTTATCGGCAGCTTGCCGTGCGACTCGGGCTTGATCTCGGTGACCGTCTTGCCGTCGGCGCTGACGATGGCCTTGCCGACCGTCGGGTCGTACAGGGTGCCGCCGTTGGAGATCGCCGCGTAGATCGTGGCCATCTGGATCGGGGTGACGAGGGTGTCGCCCTGGCCGATGGAGTAGTTGATCTCGTCACCGGCGCGCATCTTGTTGCCTTCGAGGCAGTTCTCGTACGCGATCTTCTCGACGTAGCTGCCGTCCTTCTTGCCGGTCTTGCACCAGCCGTCCTTGTTGTCGTCCCAGTAGGACTGCTTCCACTGGCGGTCGGGGACGCGGCCGGTGACCTCGTTGGGCAGGTCGATGCCGGTCTCCTTGCCGAGCCCGAACTGGTGGGCCGCCTTGTAGAAGTAGTCCTTGGGCTCACCCTTCTTCGGGTTGATCCCGCCGTCCTTCTGCCATTCCTTGTGGGCGAGCCCGTAGAACACGGTGTCGCAGGAGACCTCCAGGGCCCGGCCCAGCGAGATGGAGCCGAAGCTCTGCGACTCGAAGTTCTTGAAGACCTGGCCGCCGACCGAGTAGGAGCTGGTGCAGGGGTAGTTGCCGTTGAAGTCGTAGCCGGCCGCGACGGCGCCCGCCGTGGAGATCACCTTGAAGGTGGAGCCGGGCGCGGACTGACCCTGTATGGCCCTGTTGAGCAGCGGGTAGTTGGAGGACTTGCCGGTCAGCCGGGCGTAGTCCTTGGCGGAGATCCCGCCGACCCAGGCGTTCGGGTCGTACGTCGGGTTGGAGGCCATGGCGACGATGCGGCCGGTCTTGACCTCCATCACGACGACCGCGCCGGAGTCGGCCTTGTAGTTCTCGTTGGTGTTGCGGTCGTGCTGCTTGCGGGCTTCCTTCATCGCCTCGTTCAGCTCGTACTCGGCGACCCGCTGGACGCGGGCGTCGATGCTGGTGACGAGGTTGGAGCCGGGCTCGGCCGGGTCCGCCTCGGCCTCGCCGATGACGCGGCCGAGGTTGTCGACCTCGTAGCGGGTGACGCCGGCCTTGCCGCGCAGCTCCTTGTCGTACTGGCGCTCCAGGCCCGAGCGGCCGACCTGGTCGGAGCGCAGATAGGGCGAGTCGGTGTCCTGGGCCTTGGTGAGCTCGCCGTCGGTGACCGGGGAGAGGTAGCCGAGGACCTGGGCGGTGTTGGCCTGGCCGGGGGCGGGGTAGCGGCGCACGGCCTCGGGCTCGGCGGTGATGCCGGGGAAGTCCTCGGCGCGCTCGCGGATCTGCAGGGCCTGCTTGGCGGTGGCCTCGTCGGTGATCGGGATCGGCTGGTACGGCGAGCCGTTCCAGCACGGCTGGGGCGTCTCCGAGTCGCACAGCCGGACCTTCAGCATGACGTCCTCCGGGGTCATGCCGAGGACGCCCGCCAGCTTGGCCAGGACCGCCTTGCCGTCGTCCGGCTGCTTCAGCAGGTCGGTGCGGGAGGCGGAGACCACGAGCCGTGTCTCGTTGTCGGCCAGGGGCACCCCGCGCGCGTCCAGGATCGAGCCGCGTACGGCGGGCTCGACGACCTGTTGGACGTGGTTGCCGGAGGCCTCCTTGGCGTACTCCGCGCCCTCCCGGATCTGCAGGTACCACAGGCGGCCGCCGAGGGTGCCGAGCAGGGAGAGGACGAGGATCTGGATCACGACGAGCCTGATCTGGACCCGTGGTGTCCGACCGGTCTCGGGAATATTGGTCACTGCGGCTGTCTCCCCCTCTCAGTACGCGAACGAGTGTGCGCAGCTGTGTGTGCGTACGAATGATGAACGACCCGCCTGTGGGCCCGCGTTCCGCCGGAACCTCCCCGTTCGGGTGAATCCCGAGGTGATCGTTCGGGTGCAGGCCAGGGTGATCGTTCGGGTGAACCCGCCCGTGTTCACAGCCGCTTGACCCCCTTGATGCGGCCGGCCCGAGCCCCCCGCGACTTGGCCGCCTTCAGCTTCAGGCCGTTGCGCTGGCCGCCGATCCGCAGCCCCGTCCCGGAGGAGAGCCAGCCGGAGGAGATGTCGGGGCTCTTGGCGGCGGAGTTGGTCTCCGCGAGGGGGTCGTTGTCGGCCCGCCGCGCCAGGAACATGATCGCGGGGACCACGAACGGGGCCAGCAGCAGGTCGTACAGCGCGGCCGTGAACAGCAGGCCGGTCAGGCCGACATGGCGGGCGGCGGTGTCGCCGACGAGCGCGCCGACCCCGGCGTACAGCAGCGTGGAGCCGATGGCGGCGCCGACGACCACGAGCATCGGGCCGGTGGCGGACTTGATCTGCCCGCTCTCGGGCTTGACGAGCCCGGCGAGATAGCCGATCACGCACAGCACCAGCGCGTACCGGCCGGCCGCGTGGTCGGCGGGCGGGGCGAGGTCGGCGAGGAGGCCGGCGCCGAAGCCGATCAGGGCGCCGCCGACATGCCCGTAGATCATGGCGAGGCCCAGGACGGTGAGCAGGAGGAGGTCGGGGACGGCGCCCGGGAGGTGCAGGCGGGCGAGGACGCTCACCTGGATCACCAGGGCGACGACGATCAGCGGGACGGAGAGCAGGATCCGGTTGACGCGCATGGGGGTTGTCAGCTCCTACTGCTGCTCTTGCTGGCCGTCGACGGACGCGTTCGGGGTCACCGTGACGGTGACCGTCGGGGTGGGCACCGGCTTGGGCTTGGACGGGAGCACGGTGTCGCGCGGGTCCTTCTTCGGGGCCTCGACGACCACGCCCACGATGTCGAGCTTGGTGAAGCTGACGTACGGCGTGACGTAGAGCGTGCGGGTGAGGTCGCCGCCGGAGGGGTCTACGCGGGAGACGACGCCGACGGGGACGCCGGGCACGAAGGGCCTGTCGGCCTGCGAGCCGAAGGTGACCAGCCGGTCGCCCTTCCTCACCTCGGCCTTGCCGTTGAGGAGTTCGACGCGCAGCGGCCGGTCGCCCTGCCCGGAAGCGAAGCCGAGCTCGTCGGACGCCTCCATCCGGGTGCCGACGGTGAAGTCGGGGTCGTTGGCGAGCAGCACGGTCGCGGTGTGGGGGCCGACGGTGGTGACGCGCCCGACCAGCCCGTCCCCGTTCAGGACCGTCATGTCGCGCGTGACGCCGTCGTTCGCGCCGACGTCGATGGTGATGGTCCAGGAGAAGCCCTGGGCCGCTCCTATCGCGATGACCTCCGCGCCCTTGATGCCGTACTGGCCGGCCCCGGCGATCTTCAGCATCTTGTCGAGCTGCGCCAGCCGGCTGCGGTTGCGGTCGTCGCTGCCGAGCTTCGCCTTGAGAGCCGCGTTCTCCTGCTCCAGATCGGCGAGTCGGTCATGGCGTTCATTGGAGTCACGGACGGCGGAGACGGCGTTGCCGACGGGATCCACCGCCGACGACACGCCGTCCTCGATCGGACCGAAGACCGCGGCCGCGGCCTGCCGGGCGCCGTCGACCGGGGAGTCCTCCCCGCCGCGGATGTCCACCGTGATCAGCGCGAACGCGATCGCGACCAGCAGCACCAGGAGCAGCCGGCTCTCTCGTGTGTCCCTCACGTGCGGCGGCCGTGCCCTTCCTCGAGAGAAAAAACCAGGAATCAGGAATCAGGAAAAAAGGAATTCACGTAGCCCCGGGCCAAGATGACCAAGGGCGCTTTGTGGGAGCTTATGCCTCTATATCAACGATCCGCCGCACGAGAGGAGATCACCTCGTACGGCGGAACCGAAGCGTTACGTCATCTGCGAGGCGCGGCGTCCAGCACCTGCTGGAGCGCCTCGAACTCCTCGACGCACTTGCCGGAGCCGAGCGCCACGCTGTCCAGCGGGTCCTCGGCGATGTGAATGGGCATGCCGGTCTCCCGGCGCAGCCGCTCGTCCAGACCGCGCAGCAGGGCTCCGCCGCCGGTCAGAACGATTCCGCGGTCCATGATGTCGCCGGACAGCTCCGGCGGACACTTGTCGAGGGTGGTCTTCACGGCGTCGACGATGGCGTTGACCGGCTCCTCGATCGCCTTGCGCACTTCGGCGGCCGAGATGACGACGGTCTTGGGCAGCCCGGACACCAGGTCCCGGCCACGGATTTCGGTGTGCTGGTCGTCGTCGAGGTCGTACGCCGAACCGATCGTGATCTTGATCTGTTCGGCCGTCCGCTCACCGAGAAGGAGCGAGTACTCCTTCTTGATGTGCTGGATGATCGCGTTGTCCAGTTCATCGCCCGCGACACGGATGGACTGGGCGGTGACGATGCCGCCGAGCGAGATGACCGCGACCTCCGTGGTGCCGCCGCCGATGTCCACCACCATGTTGCCCGTGGCCTCGTGGACCGGCAGGCCGGAGCCGATGGCCGCGGCCATGGGCTCCTCGATGATGTGCACCTGACGGGCGCCGGCCTGGGTCGACGCCTCGATGACGGCACGGCGCTCGACGCCCGTGATGCCCGAGGGCACACAGACGACGACTCGCGGCCGAGCCAGATACCGCCGCTTGTGGATCTTCAGGATGAAGTAGCGGAGCATCCGCTCGGTGATCTCGAAGTCGGCGATGACGCCGTCCTTCAGCGGACGCACGGCGACGATGTTGCCCGGCGTGCGCCCGATCATCTTCTTCGCTTCGGCGCCGACCGCGAGGATGCCACCGGTGTTGGTGTTGATCGCGACGACGGACGGCTCGTTGAGTACGATCCCGCGACCCCTGACGTACACCAGCGTGTTGGCGGTCCCGAGGTCGACAGCCATGTCACGGCCGATGAACGACATTGAGTTCCCCATCAGGATTCGACTGGCCTTCCATGAGCTTTTTGAGGGCTTATCAGGTCGGCGAGGTGGGTGCTGTGACGTGAAGGCTTCCATCGTAAACGCGCCTGCACGAACACTGCGGAGCGGTCTCCGCCATTGTTTGCAGATGCTGTGAGGGTTCGCTTCTGGAGACGGGCGTTCGGGGATACGCGTTCCCTCGATCGCCCGCTTCAGACCGCTTCAGACCGCTTCGATCGGATGAGGCCGATCCTCAGCCGCGACCGGGGAAGAAGATCTTCACCTCGCGCTCGGCGGACTCCTCGGAGTCGGAGGCGTGGATCAGGTTCTCGCGGACGATCACGCCGAAGTCACCGCGGATGGAGCCGGGGGCGGCGGCGATCGGGTCGGTCGGACCGGCGAGCGCGCGCACGCCCTCGATGACCCGCTCGCCCTCGACGATCAGCGCGACGACCGGACCGGAGGCCATGAACACCATCAGCGGCTCGTAGAAGGGCTTGCCCTTGTGCTCGCCGTAGTGCTGCTCCAGCGTGTCCTGGTCCAGGGTGCGCAGCTCCAGCGCGGTGATCTGCCAGCCGGCCTTGCGCTCGATACGGCTGATGATCTCGCCGGTCAGGCCACGACGGACCGCGTCGGGCTTGAGCAGGACGAGGGTGCGCTGGCTCACGAGGTGACTCCTTCTACGACTTCAACGACCGGGCTGGTGCCGGGGTGTGCGGTGGGATGAGGTTACAGGGCGTTTCCGGCCACTTGTCACGCAGCGTCAGCGGTATCCGGAGAGCCCGCGGCGGCCTGTGCGGCGAAGCGCGCCTTCGCCTCGTCGACCTTTCTGCCGTAGTGCACCGAAGCCCACCACAGGGCGCCGAACATCGCCCCCATGAAGAACATCATCGGGATGAAGATTCCGGATGCGAGGAGGGCGATCTGCAGGGCCCAGCCGAGGGCGACGCCCCCGGGCCGGGTGACCATGCCGCACAGCAGCAGGCTGAGGAGCATGGCGATGCCGCAGACCGTCCACACCGTGGACGTGGACAGATCGGGTTCCTTCATCGCGACGAGACCGGCGAAGCCGATGATGAAGAACTCGCCGATCAGGGTCGAGGAACAGAGCGTACGCATGGTGTGGGACCTCAGCCCTTCCCGAGAAGCAGTCGGGCCTCGCCGACGGTGATGACGGAACCGGTGACCAGCACGCCGCCGCCGGTGAACTCGCCGTCCTCCTCGGCGAGCGTGATCGCGGCCTCCAGCGCGTCGGGCAGCCGCGGCTCGACCTGGACGCGGTCGTCGCCGAACACCTCGACGGCGATCGCGGCGAGTTCGTCGACGTCCATCGCGCGGTGGCTGGAGTTCTGGGTGATGACGACCTCGGCGAAGATCGGCTCGAAGGCCTCCAGCAGCCCGCGCACGTTCTTGTCGCCGCTGGCGCCGACCACGCCGATCAGCCGGCTGAAGTCGAAGGCCTCGCTGACGGCTTCGGCGGTGGCGCGGGCGCCGGCCGGGTTGTGGGCGGCGTCGAGGACGACGGTCGGGGAGCGCCGGACGACTTCGAGGCGGCCCGGCGAGGTGACGCCCGCGAAGGCCTTGCGGACCGTGTCGATGTAGAGCGGCTCGGGGCGCTGGGCGCCCACGCCGAAGAACGCCTCGACGGCGGCGAGCGCGACGGCCGCGTTGTGCGCCTGGTAGGCGCCGTGCAGCGGCAGATACACCTCGGGGTATTCGCCGCCCAGCCCGCGCAGGGTGACGAGCTGCCCGCCGACGGCGACCTGACGTGCGACGACGCCGAACTCCAGGCCCTCCCGGGCCACGGTCGCGTCGACCTCCACGGCCTTCTTCAGCAGGACCTGGGCCGCGTCGACCGGCTGCTGGGCCAGGATGACGGTGGCGTCCTGCTTGATGATCCCGCCCTTCTCGACGGCGATCGCGGCGGGCGTCTCACCGAGCCGGTCGGTGTGGTCCAGATCGATGGGCGTGACGACGGCGACGTCACCGTCGATCACGTTCGTCGCGTCCCAGGAGCCGCCCATGCCGACTTCCACGACCGCCACGTCGACCGGCGCGTCCGCGAAGGCGGCGTACGCCATGCCGGTGAGCACCTCGAAGAAGGACAGCCGGTACTCCTGCGACCCGTCGACCATCTCGACGTAGGGCTTGATGTCCTGGTACGTCTCGATGAACCGCTCGGCGGGGATCGGGACGCCGTCGAGGCTGATCCGCTCGGTGATCGACTGGACGTGCGGGCTCGTGTAGCGGCCGGTGCGCAGCTCGAAGGCGCCGAGCAGTGCCTCGATCATGCGGGCCGTGGACGTCTTGCCGTTGGTGCCCGTGATGTGGATCGACGGGTACGCGCGCTGCGGTTCCCCCAGCACGTCCATCAGGGCGGAGATCCGGCTGACGGAGGGCTCCAGCTTGGTCTCGCCCCAGCGGGTGGCCAGTTCCGACTCCACCTCGCGCAGGGCCTTGTCGACCTCGGGATCCGCAGGACGCGCGGGCACATCGCCCTGCCCCGCACCGCCCTGGGTGCGCAGGGTGCGGCTGCCGGCCTCGATGACCGCGAGGTCGGGGTCTCGCTCGGTCTCGGCCTCGATGATCTCGTCGAAGGGGTCGCTGTCGCTCACGGGCCCAGTCTACGGATGCGGGCTGACAGAGTGCCGACGGCAGGGGGGTGGCTGGTGTCGTCCGGCGGGCGCGGGGAACATGGCGGCCGGTCGCGCACGTTCCCCGCGCCCCTGGGCCGGCTATGCCTGCGGCAGCCTTTCCAGCTGGGTCCCGATGCGGGCGATGTCGTCGTCCGCCTTGGCGAGGCGGCCGCGGATCTTGTCGACCACGTTGTCCGGGGCCTTCGCCAGGAAGGCCTCGTTGCCGAGCTTGGCCTCGGCCTGGGCCTTCTCCTTCTCGGCGGCCGCCAGATCCTTGGCCAGGCGCTTGCGCTCCGCGACCACGTCGATCGTGCCGGAGAGGTCCAGGGCGACCGTGGCGCCCGCGACGGGCAGAGTCGCCGTCGCCGAGAAGTCCTCGCCCTCCGGCGTCAGGCGCAGCAGCTGGCGGACGGCCGCCTCGTGCGCGGCGAACGGCGTGCCGTCCAGGGTGAGACGGGCCGGGACGCGCTGTCCGGGCTGCAGACCCTGGTCGGCGCGGAACCGGCGGACCTCGGTGATGACGCTCTGCAGGCTCTCGATCTCCTGCTCGGCGGCCGGGTCCCGGAAGCCACTGTCCTTCGGCCACTCGGCGACGACGACCGACTCGCCGCCGGTCAGCGTCGTCCACAGGGTCTCGGTGACGAACGGGACGATCGGGTGCAGCAGCTTCAGGGTGACGTCGAGGACCTCGCCGAGGACCCGGCCGGAGACCTTGGCGGGCTCGCCGCCGGCCATGAACGTCGTCTTGGAGAGCTCGACGTACCAGTCGAAGACTTCGTCCCAGGCGAAGTGGTAGAGGGCGTCGGAGAGCTTGGCGAACTGGAAGTCGTCGTAGAACGCGTCGACTTCGGCGACCGTCTTGTTCAGTCGGGAGAGGATCCAGCGGTCCGTCGCCGTCATCTCGGACGGGTCCGGGAGGGGGCCCTCCACCGTCGCGCCGTTCATCAGCGCGAAGCGGGTGGCGTTCCAGATCTTGTTCGCGAAGTTCCGGGAGGCCTGGACCCAGTCCTCGCCGATCGGGACGTCCGTGCCGGGGTTGGCGCCGCGGGCCAGGGTGAAGCGGACCGCGTCGGAGCCGTACGCGTTCATCCAGTCCAGCGGATCCACGGCGGTGCCCGAGGACTTGGACATCTTCTTGCCGAACTGGTCGCGGACCAGGCCGGTCAGGGTGATGGTCTTGAACGGGACCTCGCCGTCCATCGCGTACAGGCCGAACATCATCATCCGGGCGACCCAGAAGAAGATGATGTCGTGGCCGGTCAGCAGGACGTCGGTGGTGTAGAACTTCTTGAGATCCGGGGTCTGTTCGGGCCAGCCGAGGGTCGAGAAGGGCCACAGGCCCGAGGAGAACCAGGTGTCCAGGACGTCGGGGTCCTGGGTCCAGCCCTCGCCGGTCGGCGGCTCCTCGTCGGGACCGACGCAGACGACCTCGCCGTCGGGGCCGTACCAGACCGGGATGCGGTGGCCCCACCACAGCTGACGCGAGATGCACCAGTCGTGCATGTTGTCGACCCAGTCGAAGTAGCGCTTCGACATGTCGGCGGGGTGGATGGCGACCCGCCCGTCACGGACGGCGTCACCGGCGGCCTGGGCCAGCGGGCCGACCTTGACCCACCACTGCATGGACAGCCGGGGCTCCAGCGTCGTCTTGCAGCGGGAGCAGTGGCCGACGGAGTGGACGTACGGACGCTTCTCGGCGACGATCCGGCCCTCGGCGCGCAGGGCGGCGACGATCGCCGAACGCGCCTCGAAGCGGTCCAGTCCCTCGAAGGGGCCGTGGACGGTGATGACACCGCGTTCGTCCATGACGGTCAGCGACTCCAGGCCGTGCCGCTGGCCGATGGCGAAGTCGTTCGGGTCGTGCGCCGGGGTCACCTTGACGGCGCCGGTGCCGAACTCGGGGTCGACGTGCGTGTCGGCGACGACCGGGATCGAGCGGTCGGTCAGCGGAAGGCGGATCTCCTTGCCGACCAGGTGCTTGTAGCGCTCGTCGTCGGGGTGGACGGCGACGGCGGTGTCGCCGAGCATCGTCTCGGCTCGGGTGGTGGCGACGACGATGGTGTCGTCCCCCTCGCCGTACTTCATGGAGACGAGTTCGCCGTCGTCGTCCTGGTACTCGACCTCGATGTCGGAGATCGCGGTGAGACAGCGCGGACACCAGTTGATGATGCGCTCGGCGCGGTAGATCAGCTCGTCGTCGTAGAGCCGCTTGAAGATGGTCTGGACCGCCTGCGAAAGGCCCTCGTCCATCGTGAAGCGCTCGCGGGTCCAGTCGACGCCGTCGCCGAGCCGGCGCATCTGGCCGAGGATCTTGCCGCCGTACTCGTCCTTCCACTGCCAGACGCGCTCGATGAACGCCTCGCGGCCCAGGTCGTGGCGGGACTTGCCCTCCTTGCCGAGCTCACGCTCGACGACGTTCTGGGTGGCGATGCCCGCGTGGTCCATGCCCGGCAGCCACAGCGACTCGTAGCCCTGCATGCGCTTGCGGCGCGTCAGAGCGTCCATGAGCGTGTGCTGGAAGGCGTGCCCCAGGTGCAGGCTGCCCGTGACGTTCGGCGGGGGGATGACGATGGTGTACGGAGGCTTCTCGCTCTTCGCGTCGGCCTCGAAGTAGCCCCGCTCCACCCAGCGCTCGTACAGCGGCCCCTCTACATCGGCCGGCGCGTACTGGGTCGGCAGTTCGGTGTGGGGCGCTGATGGCTGCTGCTGAGCGTTCTCGGTCACGGGGCCAGTTTAGGGGTGTCACCGCGTCGTCCCGAAACGTGTTTGCTCTGTAACGGTAGGGGCCCCGCCCCCGTGCAGGTGTTGGCTTTGAGCCAGGATGTGAAAATCGCATAAGCATCTGGAGGGGAACCCAGAAATGAGTCACAACCAGCCGGGCCCTTACGGTGGGCAGCCTCAGCAGCCCGGGCCGTACGGCCAACCGGGTCCGTACGGCCAGCCGCCGCAGGCGCCCCAGCCCGGCTACGGCTACCCCCAGCAGCCGCCCGCCCCGCAGCCCGGCTACGGCTACCCGCAGCAGGGCGTCCCCCCGCAGGCCCCGCCGCCGTACGGCCAGCAGCCCGGACCGTACGGGCAGCCGCAGCCGCCGTACGGCCAGCAGCCCCCGTACGGCCAGCAGCCGCCCTACGGCCAGCCTCCCTACGGCGTTCCGCAGCCCCCGGCGCCGGGCGGCGGTTCGAAGAAGGCCGGGATCGTCATCGGGGCGGTGGCGGTCGTCGCCGCGATCGCCGTGGGCGCCTACTTCGCGCTCGGCGGGACCGGCGGCGCGGGCGGTCTGGAGGACGACGGCGCGCACAAGCTGGACACCCCGGCGACCGCGCTCACCGAGTACAAGCGGGTCGGCAAGGGCGGCGAGAGCAGCGACTCGGACACCACCAAGTACCTGACGGCCAGCGGCGTCACGGGCGGCAAGGCCGTCGTCGGACAGTGGTCGACGGCCGACTTCGGCGACTACGACCCGCAGAACCCCGACCCCGCGGACCTGCCGGGCGAGGCCGAGCTGCTGACCGCCAAGGGCATCACGATGCTCGGCGGCTACGGCAAGATCGCGGACCCCGAGAGCACCCTGGACAAATACTTCGCGGCGATTCAGCAGGAGCTCCAGAGCAGCGAGTCCTCCAGCAGCACCGACGGCAAGACCGAGCTGCTCGGCGAGCCCGAAGAGGCCGACATCGACGGCGCGGTCATGAAGTGCCAGGCGGCGAAGAGCACCAACTCGCTGACCAAGAAGGTGTCGACCGACTGGTTCTGCGTCTGGTCCGACTACAGCACGATCGCCATGGTGTCCCCGGGCGACAACACCAAGAGCATCACCAAGGACGCGGCGATCGACATGACCACGAAGCTGCGCGACCAGGTCCGCATCAAGGCGTAGACAGGGCGTAGCGGCCTTGCCGTCCCAACCGCGAAGGGGCCCCGGTCGGTTGACCGGGGCCCCTTCGTCGTACGTGTCGGCTAGGCGGGTCGGGCGAGGTCGGCGGCGGTTCGGCAGCGCCCTGAAGGGGCGCGGGGAACTGCGCGACCAGCCACGACGGCGCCGCAGCGGAACAACGCCGCATCGCGCCACTTCCAGCGGAGCGCTCAGGCGGTCTTCTGCTCACCCGGGCCGCGTCCGCCGCGCGCGTCGCGGGGGATCAGGGTCGGGTTGACGTTGGACAGGACGACGTCCGCCGTGATGACGACGCGCGCCACGTCCTTGCGGGACGGGACCTCGTACATGACCGCCTGGAGGACTTCCTCCATGATGGCGCGCAGGCCGCGCGCGCCGGTCTGGCGGAGGATGGCCTGGTCGGCGATGGCCTCCAGGGCCTCGCGCTCGAAGTCCAGCTCCACGCCGTCGAGTTCGAAGAGCCGCTGGTACTGCTTGACCAGCGCGTTGCGCGGCTCGATCAGGATCTGCAGGAGCGCCTCGCGGTCCAGGTTGTGGACCGAGGTGATGACCGGCAGCCGGCCGATGAACTCCGGGATCATGCCGAACTTGACCAGGTCCTCGGGCATGACGGCCTCGAACTGGTCCTTGGACTCCAGCTCGCGCTTGGAGCGGATCGTGGCCCCGAAGCCGATGCCCTTGGCGCCCGCGCGGGTCTCGATGATCTTCTCGAGGCCGGCGAAGGCACCGCCCACGATGAACAGCACGTTCGTCGTGTCGATCTGGATGAACTCCTGGTGCGGGTGCTTGCGGCCGCCCTGCGGCGGGACCGAGGCGGTGGTGCCCTCCAGGATCTTCAGCAGGGCCTGCTGCACGCCCTCGCCCGACACATCACGCGTGATGGAGGGGTTTTCACTCTTCCGCGCGACCTTGTCGATCTCATCGATGTAGATGATCCCGGTCTCGGCCTTCTTGACGTCGTAGTCGGCGGCCTGGATCAGCTTCAGCAGGATGTTCTCGACGTCCTCGCCGACGTATCCCGCCTCGGTCAGGGCGGTGGCGTCGGCGATCGCGAACGGAACGTTCAGCATGCGCGCCAGCGTCTGCGCGAGGAGCGTCTTGCCCGAGCCGGTGGGGCCGAGCAGAAGGATGTTGGACTTCGCCAACTCGATGGCGTCCTCGCGGCCTTGGGCGCCGCCGTTCTCGCCGGCCTGGACGCGCTTGTAGTGGTTGTACACCGCGACCGACAGGGCCTTCTTGGCGGGCTCCTGGCCCACCACATAGCCCTCGAGGAACTCGTAGATCTCGCGCGGCTTCGGGAGTTCCTCCCAGCGGACCTCGCTCGTCTCCGCGAGTTCTTCTTCGATGATCTCGTTGCAGAGATCGATGCACTCGTCGCAGATGTAGACACCGGGCCCTGCGATGAGCTTCTTGACCTGCTTCTGGCTCTTGCCGCAGAACGAGCACTTGAGCAGATCGCCGCCGTCACCGATGCGTGCCACGGTGTGCTTCCCCTTCGCCTGGGAGACGACTGGACGCTTTCGAATCCAGCGGCTCCTGGTGCTGCCTTATTCCGACGGTACCTTGCCTGGCCCCCCGTTCGGGCCCCCCTTGGCACGGTTCACTGCGACGTGGACCGTGTCACACCGTGCCGAGGGGCCCTCGAACGGGACGACCTCGCGTGTCAACGCAGAGAGTTGTTGTTCATCTTGCGGGTGGAGATGATCTGGTCGATCAGGCCGTACGCGAGCGCGTCCTCGGCCGTGAGGATCTTGTCGCGCTCGATGTCCTCGCGGATCTTCTCGATCGGCGTGGTGGAGTGCTTGGCCAGCATGTCCTCCAGCTGCGCACGCATCCGGAGGATCTCGTTGGCGGCGATCTCCAGGTCGGAGACCTGACCGCGGCCCGTCTCGCTGTACGGCTGGTGGATCAGCACGCGCGCGTTGGGCAGCGCCATGCGCTTGCCCGGCGTGCCGGCCGCCAGCAGGATCGCGGCGGCGGAGGCCGCCTGACCCATGCAGACCGTCTGGACGTCGGGCTTCACGAACTGCATCGTGTCGTAGATCGCGGTCAGCGCCGTGAAGGAGCCGCCGGGGCTGTTGATGTAGACCGAGATGTCCCGGTCGGGGTCCATCGACTCCAGGCACAGCAACTGCGCCATGACGTCGTTGGCGGAGGCGTCGTCGATCTGCACGCCGAGGAAGATGACGCGCTCCTCGAAGAGCTTCGCGTACGGGTCGTACTCGCGGATGCCCTGGGAGGTGCGCTCGACGAAGCGCGGGATGACATAGCGGGATTCGGCGCGGGGGCCGGTGTATTCGGCCTCGGTGCGGGCGTAGAGGCCGCTGCCGGGGAAGTCGTTCACGGTGTCTCCTGGAGAGAGGGCTGGGGCGGTGACTGGAGGGGCTGGAAGGGGGTTCTGACGGCCCTGACGGCTTCCGGGGTCCCCGGCCCCTCGACCACCCCCGGAAAGGCTCCGGGAGGCCGGGAGGGCTTCCTGGAACTCCGGGAGGGTCTCGGAGGGCTCCTGGAACTTCAGAAGGGGCTCAGGGGCTTCAGGGGCCCGGGGGGCTCAGTGGCTTCGCCGGAGGCGCCCCGAGCGGCCCTGCCGCCGTCAGAGACGGCCCTAGGCCGCCCCGGTACCGCCGCCGCCCGGCATGCCGGCGGCCGTCGGGATGACGTCGTCGATGAGGCCGTACTCCTTGGCCTCGAAGGCGTCGAACCAGCGGTCGCGGTCCGAGTCGCGGGTGACCTGCTCGACCGACTGACCGGTGTGCTGGGAGGTCAGCTCGGCCATGCGCCTCTTGGTGTGCAGCAGCCGCTCGGCGTGGATCTTGATGTCCGAGGCCGAGCCGGCCAGGCCCGCGGAGGGCTGGTGGATCAGGATCTCGGCGTTCGGCAGCGCGAAGCGCTTGCCGGGGGTGCCCGCGCTGAGCAGGAACTGCCCCATCGAGGCCGCGAGACCCATCGCGATGGTCACCACGTCGTTCTTGATGAACTGCATGGTGTCGTAGATCGCCATACCGGCCGTGATCGAGCCGCCGGGGCTGTTGATGTAGAGGTAGATGTCCTTGTCCGGGTCGGCGGCAAGGAGCAGCAACTGTGCGGTGATCTTGTTGGCGATGTCGTCGTCGACCGCCTGGCCGAGGAAGATGATCCGCTCGCCGAGCAGCCGGTTGTAGACCTGGTCGCCGAGGCCACCACCGATAGGGTCGCCGGCGGCTGTGGGCATCAGATTCGTCACGTATCCACCTGCTCGTCTTACGACGGCGCCGGGCCGTCTCACGTGTACTGCCGGGGGCAACGGGGACTCCCCTGCCCTCGTATTCATGGACCCTAACGCGCGGGCCCCTTCGGGGAATCCCGGAGAGGAGAGTGTTCGCCGGGGGCGTAGCCGGTGCCTCGGGCGGCGGGGCCGCGGATCGCCGCCACGCGCGCGTGCCCGGGCAGGCTTCGGGCCCGCCTCGGGCGGCCTGCACGCGGGGGCCGCGCAGGCCGGGCCCGTACCCGGTCCCAGCTACGCCGACGGGCCCCGGGTACGGCGACGGGCCCCGGGACAAGTCCGCGGGGCCCGTCGTACGCACATCAGAGCGTCAGAGGCGACTCGAGGCTCAGGCCTCGGGCTTCTCCTCGGACGCGGTCTCGGACTCGGCGTCGGCGTCGGCAGCGCCCTCGACGGCCTCGACCGTCTCGGTGGCGGCCTCGACCTCGTCCTCGTCGTCCAGGTCGACGACCTCGCCGTTGGTGTCCTTCACCGTGGCGGACTCGACGACCGTGGCCAGCGCCTTGCCGCGGGCGACCTCGCCGACCAGGAGCGGAACCTGGCCGCCTTCGACGACCGCCTGGGCGAACTGGTCGGGCGACATGCCGGAGGAGGCGGCACGGCGCATGAGGTGCTCGGTGAGCTCCTCCTGGTTGACGTTCAGCTTCTCGCGCTTGACGAGCTCGTCGAGCACGAACTGGGTCTTGATGCCCTTGACCGCGGCCTCACGGGTCTCGGTGTCGAACTCCTCGGCGGTCTTGCCCTGGATCTCCAGGTACTTCGCCAGGTCGAGGCCCATCTGGCCGAGCTGGTGGTGCTCCAGGTTGTGCTTGCGGGTGTTGATCTCGTCCTCGAGGAGCTTCTCGGGGACGGGCACCTCGACGAGCTCCAGCAGCTTCTCCAGGACGCGCTCCTGGGCCTGCGTGGCCTGGTCGTACTGCTTCATGTTCTCGAGGCGCTTGCGGCTGTCCGCCTTGAGCTCGTCGAGGGTGTCGAACTCGGAGGCGAGCTGCGCGAACTCGTCGTCCAGCTCGGGGAGCTCACGGGCGGCGACCTGGGTGACCTTGACGGTGACCTCGGCCTCCTTGCCGGCCGCGGAACCGCCCTTGAGCTCGGAGGTGAAGGTGGCCTCGCCACCGGCCTCCAGGCCCTTCACGGCGTCGTCGATGCCTTCCAGCAGCTCGCCGGAGCCGATCGTGTAGGAGACGCCGCTGGCGACGCCGTCCTCCAGGATCTCTCCGTCGACCTTGGCCTCCAGATCCACGGTCACGACGTCGCCGTCCTCGGCGGCACGCTCGACCGGGGAGGTCGAGGCGAAGCGCTCGCGGAGCTGCTCGACCGACTTGTCGATGTCCTCGTCCGACACCTCGACGGCGTCGACCTCGACCTCGATGGAGGAGAAGTCCTCCGGGAGCTCCAGGGCGGGACGGACGTCGACCTCGGCGGTGAAGTTCAGCGTCTCGCCGTCCTTCAGCTCCGTGATGTCGACCTCGGGCTGGCCCAGCACGTCGATCGAGGCCTCGTTGACGGCCTCGGTGTAGAACTTCGGCAGCGCGTCGTTGACGGCCTCCTCCAGCACGGCACCGCGGCCGAAGCGCTGGTCGATGACCCGGGCGGGGATCTTGCCCTTGCGGAAACCCTTCACCGTGACCTGCTGGTTGATCTTCTTGTACGCCGCGTCGAGGCTGTCCTTGAGCTCCTCGAAGGGCACCTCGATGCTGAGCCGAACCCGAGTCGGGTTCAGGGTCTCCACGGCGCTCTTCACGGTTCGGTCTCCTTGGGGGCTGACTTCTTGGGTTCTGCAGGAGCCAGACCGGCTCCCGCGGATTCGCCGCCCGGAGGACTTCAAGAGAGATGAGACATACGGGCGTGCAGCTTGCATAGTAACGGCAGCGAGGACACGCCCCAAAGGCGATCAAGCGAGGTGACCGCACAGGTGGTCGGTCACCGGTCGGTCGATTGCCGGTCGGTGGTCGGGGTGGCGGGATTTGAACCCACGGCCTTCCGCTCCCAAAGCGGACGCGCTACCAAGCTGCGCCACACCCCGTCTGGTGCGAGACGTAGGGTACATGCCCGCAGGCCGCCCGACCGCCGCATTTGCCGAGCCCGAGGGCGAGCCGCGGCGGGGCGGGCGAACGGGGTGTGCGACACACGGTTCCGACCCGCTACGATGCTGGCAGTGCCGCGGTCCACCGACCTGCGGCGCGCGCTGTGCGGGCGTAGCTCAATGGTAGAGCACTAGTCTTCCAAACTAGCTACGCGGGTTCGATTCCCGTCGCCCGCTCTGAATGACCCGGGCCGGGTCGGAGATTCCCTTCTCCGACCCGGCCCTCGTCGTGCTCCGGCACGTAACTCGGGCGCGTGATCGTGATCGCGGCCGTGACCGGGCTCGGCGAGGGGCGGGTCTCAGAAGCTGATCGAGTTGATCGACTCGGCGAGGGAGTCGAGGAAACGGTTGATCGACGGGGCCATGCCGGTCGAGGCGAGGAAGAAGCCGAACAGGATCGCGACTATGGCCGGACCCGCCTTGATCGACCCTCCTCTGATCAGTACCACCAGGATGATCGCCAACAGCAGCACCACTGACAGTGAAATGGCCACAACTGATCACACACCCTCGGTCGGTCCGCACTCCCGACTCCATCGTGCCACCAACACGGCCTCCCTATGCTGCCCGTGACGCATCATCGCGCGGGCCTTGCGGCTGCGCGAGTGCCGTACGGCAATGGGATCGCCTACCGGCACAGGAAATTGAGCGAGTTCGTTTCCATGTCCACACAACACCGGTACAGCGAATTCGAATTGCGGCCACAGCTACGTCAACCACGGATGCGCAACCGGAGTTATGCACCTTTTATTCCGGATCAATCGTGACATCTTGGACGGTGGGGGTGGATCGTGAGGCGGTGCTTTGCCGTGCGGGCATGCGGTCCGGCTTTCGCACGTAGGGCGATGAAGGGCGATAACGAGGAATGACCTGGGGCGTTTTACGAATACGCGTACTCGACGCTAGGGTGCCTCGAATGTTCCACGCCGCTTCGTCTGTCGTTCCGAGTTCGCGCTCGCACTCACCGTCCCCGCGACCCTCCGCGAGACGTGACGCGTTCTTCGACAACGCCAAGTACCTGGCGATCGTGCTGGTCGCGGTGGGTCACTCCTGGGAGCCGCTCAAGGGCGGCAGCCGGGTGCTGCAGGCCGCGTACATGTTCGTCTACACCTTTCACATGCCGGCGTTCATCGTCATCTCCGGCTACTTCTCCCGCAGCTTCGACGGGAGTCCCCGCCGGCTGAAGCGCCTGATCACGGGCGTCGCCGTCCCGTACGTCGTCTTCGAGACCGCGTATCCGATCTTCCGGCGGGTCGTCGACCACAACCCCGCCCAGGAGATCAGCCTCCTCGACCCCTGGTATCTGACCTGGTTCCTGTGCGCGCTGTTCATCTGGCGGCTCACCACCCCCGTCTGGAAGCTCGTCCGCCATCCGCTGCCGCTCGCGCTCGGCATCGCCATGCTGGCCGCCCTCACCCCCGGCATGGGCGACGACCTGGACCTCCAGCGGGTGCTGCAGTTCCTGCCCTGCTTCGTCCTCGGTCTGTGTCTGCGGCCCGAGCACTTCCGGCTGGTGCGCCGCCGCTCGGTGCGGATCGCGGCCGTGCCGGTGTTCGCCCTCGCGCTGACCTTCGCCTACTGGGCGGTGCCGCGGATGAACGCCTCGTGGCTCTACCACCGCGACGCCGCACAGGAGTTGGGCGCACCCTGGTGGACCGGGCCCGTCATGCAGCTCGCCCTGTTCGGCAGCTCCGTGCTGCTGACAGCCTGCTTCTTCTCCTGGGTGCCGGGCCGCACGATGTGGTTCACGGTGCTCGGCGCGGGCACGCTGTACGGCTATCTGCTGCACGGCTTCCTGATCAAGACCGCCGACTACCGCGGCTGGTTCGACCACCCCTCGCTGCACCGGCCGCTCGGCGAGATCGCGGTCAGCGTCGCCGTGGCCGTGGCCGTCACGCTGCTGTGCACCCCGCCCGTGCGGCGGGTCTTCCGGTTCGCGATCGAGCCGAAGATGGAGTGGGCCTTCCGGCGGGACGCCGCCGAACTCGCCCGGGAGCGGAAGACACCGGGTGGGACCCGGCAGGAGACCGGGCGCGTCGAGGGCGGAAAGGTCCGGGTCTGAGCGGGTCGGGCGAAGTCGGCAGCGCCCTGAAGGGGCGCGGGGAACTGCGCGACCAGCCACGACGGCGCCGCAGCAGAACGAGGGCACATGGCGGCACTTCCAGCGGAGCGCTCAGCGCTTCAGCCCCGGGTGGGCCGTCAGGCCGAGGAGGGTGTGCATGCGGGCGTACTTCTCGGTCAGGCGGGTCCGGGTCGGCTCGTCCAGGGCCGCGAGCCGGGCCGGGTCCGCGTTGTGGGCCAGGTCCGCCTGCTTCACCAGCAGGGCGCCCGGCGTGGCCAGGATGCGCCCCGCGTACGCCTCCGGGGGCTCCCCCGGCCGCTTGGTGAGCGCCAGGACGACCGCCTTCGTGCGCTCGCTCAGCGGGGCGTCGTCCAGCCAGGCCTCGGACAGGGCGTCGTCCTCGACGGCGTCGTGCAGCCAGGCGGCCGCGATCTGGTCGGTGTCGCCGCCACGCGCGCGTACGCCCTCCGCGACCGCCTGGAGGTGCTCGGCGTAGGGCCGGCCCGCCTTGTCGGTCTGGCCCTCGTGGGCGGCGCGGGCAAGGGCCTCGACCTCGGACAGGGTGAGCGGCACGGGTCCCCCTCGGGAGAGCTCGGAAGGACTCAGGACTCAGGACTCAGGGCTCAGGACAGCGACACGGCTTGGGACGTCGGGCCCTCTCGGCAGACCAGCAGCAGGGCCCGGTCGTCGTTGACGTCCTTCGCCACCGCCTCGATCAGATGCCAGGCGGCGCCCTGGAAGCCGCCGGCCACATAGCGGTCCGCCTCGCCGGTGAGGCGGTCGATGCCCTCGACGATGTCCCGGTCGGAGGTCTCCACCAGGCCGTCGGTGAAGAGCATCAGCACGTCGCCGGGGCGCAGCGAGCCCTTCACCGGGTCGAACTGGGCGCCGTCGTACACGCCGAGGAGGGGGCCCTCGGCGGCCTTCTCCTCCCAGCGGCCGCTGCCCGCGCTCAGCTGGAGGCCCGGCGGATGACCGGCGGAGTAGAGCTCGTAGTCGCCGGAGTCGAGGTCGAGGACCAGGTGGATGGAGGTCGCGAAGCCCTCGTCCCAGTCCTGGCGGAGCAGGTAACCGTTTGCCGCGGGGAGGAAGGCGTGCGGGGGCAGGGAGCCGAGCAGGCCGCCGAAGGCGCCCGAGAGCAGCAGGGCCCGGGAGCCCGCGTCCATGCCCTTGCCGGAGACGTCCGTGAGGACGACCTCCATGGTGCGGCCGCCGTTCGTCCGGGCCGCGACGACGAAGTCACCGGAGAACGACTGGCCGCCGGCGGGCCTGAGCGCCATCTCGCGGTGCCAGCCCGGCGGCAGGCCGGGCAGCTTGCTCTGCACCCGGATGCGCTCGCGCAGGTCGAAGAGCATGGTGCCGCCGCGCCGCCAGGGCACGCCGACCCGGCTGCGGAACTGGGCGATGAGCAGGCCGAAGAAACCGCAGGCGGCGACGACCAGGACCACCCCCGGGGTGACTCTGGACGGGCCCTCCGTGTACGGCCCCAGCTGCACCGACTCCACGATGAGGGCGGTGGCCGCCGCCGCGTACAGACCGAGCAGGCTCGACGGGCGCAGCAGCAGGCCGCCCGCGACGATCGGCAGGACCAGGGCGGCCGGTGAGCACCACACGGAGTTGGCGAGCGTGGTGACGGCGATCAGCGGGACGGTGAGGAGGAGGAAGGCCAGCGCGATCCAGTCCGAGCCGTCGCCGCGGAAGTAGTCCACGGCGCTTCTGCGCAGGCCGGTGCGGACCCGGTGCCACAAGTGCTTCAACCGGGCCGTGAACGTTTCGGCTTCCGCGCGCCGCTGTCGTCCTGCTGCCATTAGTTCGGGACCCTATCCATCGAACCCGCCGCTTGGCACGGGAGGTCCCACTTGTCCCCCGTCCGAGACCCAACTTCACAGTGAACTTCACGGAAAGCGCTCGCGCTGCGAAGAGAGAGAAATTCCCTGGCTCGTCCCGCATTGGGCTGCTAGGCATGAGTCCATGACGAGTGAAGCGAAGGACGGTGCGGACCGGTCGACGACCGGTCCGCGGGTGCTGCGGCCGGACGAATGGGACGAGTGGTACGACACCCTGATCCGTGCCTTCGGCGGACTGCGCGAGACGGCCGAGGAACGGGAGCTGTGGAGGTCGCTCACCCCGTTCCCACGCTCCGTGGGGGTGTGGGAGGGGGCCGGCGGGGACAGCCGGGACAGCGGCTGTGTGGGCACCGCGGGGGCCTTCGACTTCCGGCTGACGGTGCCCGGCGGCGCCTCGGTGCCCACGGCGGGCGTGACGATGGTCAGCGTGCGCGCGACGCACCGGCGGCGCGGGGTGCTGACGTCGATGATGCGGCGGCAGCTGGACGACGTACGGGCGTGGGGCGAACCGCTCGCGGCGCTCACCGCCTCCGAGCCGGACATCTATGGACGGTTCGGGTACGCCGCGGCGACCTTCGGACTGCACGCCGAGATCGACACCGACCGGGTACGGCTGTCCGTCCCGGCCGGCACGGACGACGTACGGCTGCGGTACGCCGACCCCGGCGCGGCGCTCGACGCGTGCGAGACGGTGTACGCGCGGACCGTGCCCGAGCGGGCCGGGATGCTCGCCCGGCGGCCCGGGTGGGAGCGGCTGGCGCTGATCGATCCGGAGCGCGAGCGCAACGGGGCGTCCGAGTTGCAGTGCGTGCTCGCCGAGCGCGGCGGGGAGGTCGTCGGGTTCGCCCGCTTCCGGGTGCGGCCCGAGTGGACGGACCGCGGGCACAACGGGCAGGTGCTGCTCCAGGACCTGGCGGGGCTCGACCATGCTTCGGAGGCGGCACTGTGGCGGTTCCTGTTCGGGATCGACCTCACGACCACGCTGAAGGTGCGGGGGCGGCCGATGGACGACGCGTGGCAGCATCTCGTCTCCGACATCCGGCGGTGTGAGCTGCGGGTGCGGGACTCGCTGTACGTGCGGCTGGTGGACGTCGGCGCGGCGCTGGAGGCGCGGACGTATCAGACGCCGGTGGATGTGGTGTTCGACGTCGAGGACGCCTTCTGCCCCTGGAACTCGGGGCGCTGGCGGTTGTCCGGAGACGCCAAGGGGGCGGTCTGCGGGCGGACGTCCGACGCGGCCGATCTCGCTCTGTCGGTACGGGAGTTGGGGGCGGCGTACCTCGGCGGGGTGAGCCTGGGGGCGCTCGGTGCGGCCGGGCGGGTGGGGGAGCTCAGGCAGGGGGCGCTGGCGGAGGCGGCGGTGGGGTTCGGGGCGGTTGCCGCGCCTTGGCTGCCGCACGGGTTCTGACGGGTTCTAACGGGTTCTTACGGGTTCCAGGGGGCGGGGCGCGTCGGCGGTTCTCAGTTTTTCTGGCAGGTGGGGCACCAGAAGAGGTTGCGGGCCGCTAGGTCCGCCGTGCGGATCGCTTCGCCGCAGATGTGGCAGGGCTGGTTCGCACGGCGGTAGACGTACACCTCGCCGCCGTGGTCGTCCACGCGCGGCGGGCGGCCCATCGCCTCCGGGGTGTGCTGCGGGCGGACCGTGTCGATGCGGTTGTTGCGGACGCCTTCGCGCATGAGGTCGACGAGGTCGGCCCAGATCGCGTCCCACTCGGCGGGGGTGAGGGTCCGGCCCGTGCGGTAGGGGTCGATGCCGTGCCGGAAGAGGACTTCGGCGCGGTAGACGTTGCCGACGCCTGCGATGACCTTCTGGTCCATGAGGAGGGCGGCGATCGTCGTACGGCTGCGGGAGACGCGGGTGTAGGCGAGGTGCGGGTCGGCGTCGGCGCGGAGGGGGTCCGGGCCGAGGCGGGCGTGTATGGCCTGCTTCTCCTCGTCCGTGATCAGGGCGCAGGTGGTGGGGCCCCGGAGATCCACGTAGGCCGTGGGGCCGGTGAGGCGGAGGCGGACCGTGTCCGTCGGCGGGGGCGCGGGGGCCGGGCCGAAGTTGACCTTGCCGAAGAGGCCGAGGTGGATGTGGATCCAGCGGGGGCCGGCGAAGCCGAGGAAGAGGTGCTTGCCGTGGGCCTCGGTGCGGGTGAGGGGGGTGTCGGCGAGGAGCGCTGCCGCGTCGGTGAACTTGCCCTGGGGGCTGGTCAGTCGCGTGGGCTGGTGGGTGAAGTGGGCGTAGTCCTGCGCCAGTCGGTGGATCGTGTGCCCTTCCGGCACCGGGGTCTCCCTGTGTTTCCCGCCCACCCGCCCGACTCGGTCGGCCGAGAGGTCGCCCTCGCTCGGGGCTCCGCCCCGAACCCGTCCCGCCCACCCGCCCACCCGACTCGGTCGGCCAGGAGGTGGGCCTCCCCGGGGCTCCGCCCCGGACCCCCTGCGTCCTCGCGCCCTGACGGGGCTCACCTCAAAAAACCTCGCCCACCCACCCGCCCGACTCGGTGGGCCGGGAGGTGGAGGCGGTCTGGGGCTTCGCCCCAGACTCTGCGGGGGCTCCGCCCCCTGCCCCCCCGGCACCCTGGCCGCGCTACTGCTGGGGGTGGTGCGGGGGGATTTCCGGGAGGGTGCCCGTCGTTTCGTAGGACGCCAGCATTTCGATGCGGCGGATGTGGCGGGCGTCCTCGGAGAACGGGGTGGCCAGGAAGGTCTCGACGAACTTCGTGGCCTCGTCCTCGGTGTGCATGCGGGCGCCGACCGCGACGACGTTGGCGTTGTTGTGCTGGCGGCCGAGCGACGCCGTCTCCTCGCTCCAGGCCAGGGCCGCACGGACGCCCTTCACCTTGTTCGCCGCGATCTGCTCGCCGTTGCCGGAGCCGCCGATCACGATGCCGAGGGAGTCGGGGTCGGCGGCGGTGCGCTCAGCGGCGCGGAGGCAGAACGGCGGGTAGTCGTCCTGGGCGTCGTAGATGTGGGGTCCGCAGTCGACCGGGTCGTGGCCCGCCGCCTTGAGCCATTCGACGAGGTGGTTCTTGAGTTCGAAGCCGGCATGGTCCGAGCCGAGATACACGCGCATGGGATGAGTGTGACACGGGTGCCGCGGGGTAGCAGCGCCGGGTGCCGCGTCCAAAGAGTGTAGGCAATCCCACAGAAGCCCAGGGAAACATCAAGTAACGATACGGAATCAAAGGTTCCTGAATTCATTTACCTCCGATTCACTGGACCGGCTCGTAAGACCCCCACCACGCGGCGCAAAGGAAAACCACCCCCCATGACTTCGCAGCCGACCCTCACCAAGGCCGACCGCGGCCCCGGAGGCCCCGGAGAACCCGGACACTCCGGTTCCGGGCTTCACGCAGGGCTCAAGAACCGCCATCTGTCGATGATCGCCATCGGCGGCGTCATCGGCGCCGGACTGTTCGTCGGTTCCAGCTCCGGCATCGCCACCGCCGGGCCCGGCATCCTGCTCTCGTACGCTCTCGTCGGCACGCTGGTGGTGCTGGTGATGCGGATGCTGGGCGAGATGTCCGCGGCCAATCCGACCTCCGGCTCGTTCTCCGCCCACGCCGACCGGGCACTCGGGCGCTGGGCCGGGTTCTCCATCGGCTGGCTGTACTGGTTCTTCTGGGTCGTCGTGCTGGCCGTCGAGGCCACCGCCGGCGCCAAGATCCTCGAAGGCTGGATTCCCGCCGTCCCGCAGTGGGGGTGGGCGCTCATCGTGATGGTCGTGCTCACCGCCACGAACCTCGTGTCCGTCGGCTCCTACGGTGAGTTCGAGTTCTGGTTCGCCGGGATCAAGGTCGTGGCGATCGGCGCGTTCATCGTCGTCGGCGGGCTCGCCGTCTTCGGCGTCCTGCCCGGCGTCGACAGCGACAAGGCCGGGCTGGGCAACCTCACCGAGCACGGCGGCTTCCTGCCCAACGGGCCCGGCGCCATCCTCACCGGCGTGCTGCTCGTCGTCTTCTCCTTCATGGGCAGCGAGATCGCGACCCTCGCGGCCGGCGAGTCCGAGGACCCGCAGCGGGCCGTCACCAAGTCCACGAACAGCATCATCTGGCGGATCGGCGTCTTCTACCTCGGGTCGATCTTCGTCGTCGTCACGCTGCTGCCCTGGGACGACGCCTCCATCAAGGAGCAGGGCTCCTACGTCGCCGCCCTCGACTCCCTCGGCATCGCGCACGCCGGGCAGATCATGAACTTCATCGTGCTGACGTCCGTGCTGTCCTGTCTCAACTCCGGGCTCTACACGGCCTCCCGGATGGCGTTCTCGCTCGGTCAGCGCGGCGACGCGCCCAAGGTCTTCGCCCGGACGACCGGGCGGGGCGTTCCGCTCGCCGCCATCGTCGTCTCCGTCGTGTTCGGGTTCGTCGCCGTCTTCTTCAACTACAAGTTCCCGGACTCCGTCTTCCTCTTCCTCGTGAACTCCAGCGGGGCCGTGGCCCTGTTCGTCTGGCTCGTGATCTGCTTCTCGCAGCTGCGGATGCGGAAGATCATCCAGGCCGAGGCGCCCGAGAAGCTGGTCGTGAAGATGTGGCTGTACCCGTACCTGACCTGGGCGACGGCCGCGCTGATCGTCTTCGTGCTCGGTTACATGCTGACCGACACCGAAGGGGAGAGCAGCGGGCGGACGACGGTGCTGCTGTCGCTGCTCGTCGCGGCGGTCGTGGTCGTCATCGCCTTCGTCAGGCAGGGCGGGATCAAGGCCAAAGGTCAGGACAAGGGCACCGTGAGCTGACTCTTCCGTCCCTCTCTCACCTCACCTCGCTCTCACATCACCTTGAAGCTGTCCTTCACCCCCTCGTACGTCTTCAGGGCCGCCGTCTCCGTCTCGGGCTGGTACCAGGTGTTGATCTGGAACGACTTGCCGTCCTCGTCGAAGCCCAGGAGACGGGCGTGCCAGGGGGTGCCCTGGAGGGTGAAGGTGTACTCCCAGACGACGGCCGGGCGGCCTCGGAACGTCGTCTCCTCCAGGCGGATCTTGCGGTAGTCCCGGCCCTGTTGGGCGTTCCGCTCGGAGGTCCGCCAGGTGTCGATCAGGTCGCCGCGAGCCAGGGAGGACTTCGCGACGAGTTCCTGGGTGCCGTCGGGGGACGTGTAGTGCACCTCCGCGCCCGTCTTCACGTCCCGCCGCCAGCCCTTGGGCGTCGCCCACGCGAAGCCGCCGGCCTCCTGGTGTGTGCCCGGCAGCAAACTCGGCGGCCTGAAGGTCCCCTCGACCGTCGACGACGGCGATGGGGAGGGGGAGGGGGAGGGGGACGGCGGGGCGGTGGTCGTCTCGGGAGTCGTGCTGGTGACTGCTGACGGCTTGGGTGCGGCGCCGCCTGCCTGGTCGTCGCCGTTGGGCGGGCCGGGGGCCGACGCCAGCACGATCGCCACGATCGCCACGACCGTCACGACCGCCGCGACGCCCACGGCGGCGACCGCTCCGGTACGGCGACCCCGAGTTGTCCAGCCCGCCGTCCACCCGTTCCGGGCGCTCGCCGGGACGGCGGGACCTGGCAGTTCGCCGCCGGGTGGCAATCCCGCCCGGCGGGTCCGGACTGCCGGCGGCGGTGTCGGGGGCTCCTCCCCCGTCTCCGGGACGGGCCTGCGTTCCGTCACCGCCTGGGAGCGGGCCAGTGAGACGCCTGAGCGAGGGGATGGGGTTCCGGCACCGCTCGAAGACGGGGAAGGGGACGAGGGCGGGGGCGGGGGTGGGGCCGGGGACGTGGACGGTGGCGGGGGCGGTGGCCTGGTGGCGTCCAGGAGCGCGCGCGTCGGCAGTTCCCTCAGTGGCAACTCCGTCGGCGGCAGGTTCGTCAGTGGCAGGTCCCTCGGCGGCAGGTCCGCCGCGGTCGGCGTGGGGCCCGCGCTCCTGTCCCCTGCTCCCCGGCCTTCCTCCGGCCTTCCCTCCCCTTCTGCTTCTGCAGCGCGCGGGAACGCGATGGGGGCGAGGGCGGATTCCAGGTCGGTGAGGGTCGGGCGGGCTGTGGGGTCCTTCGTCAGGAGGTCGGCCAGGACGGCCTGCAACGGGCCCGCGTTGGCGGGGAGTCGGGGTTCCTCGTAGAGGACGGCGTGCAGGGTGGCCAGCGTCGTGTGTCGGGTGAAAGGGGAGTGGCCGGCCAGGGCCGCGCACAGCGTCGCGCCCAGGGACCAGACGTCGGAGGGCGGGCCCTGTGGACTGCCGGAGATGCGCTCGGGGGCCATGTAGTCGGGGGAACCGACCAGCATGCCGACCATGGTCAACGCCTTCGCGTCCTGGATCGCGGCTATGCCGAAGTCGGTGAGGACGATGCGTCGGCCACCGCCGGTCGCTCCGTTCTCGACAGTCTGCGCGCTCGGCCCGCTCGGCCCGCTCTGCCCGCTCGGCCCGCCCGGCCCGCCAGGCGCGCTCGGGACGGTCTGCACAGGCGGCCTCGCGTTCTCCACCAAGACGTTGCCCGGTTTGATGTCGCGGTGCAGGACTCCCCCGGCGTGCACCTGGCGCAGCGCCGTGACCAGGCCGAGGCCGATGCGGGCGGTCTCGCACGGGTCCAGCGGGCCTTCCTCGGCCATGATCCGCTCCAGGGAGCGGCCGGCGACCAACTCCATGACGATCCAGAGGCGTTCGCCCTCGTCCACCACGTCGTAGACGCGCACCACGTTGGGGTGGTCGATGCGCGCGGTGGCCCTGGCTTCGCGCAGGGTGCGTTCGCGGCGGGTGCGGGTGTCCTCCGAGTCGAGGCCGTCGATGCGCATCTCCTTCACCGCGACCTGCCGGTCGAGCACCTCGTCGGTGGCTCGCCACACCCGTCCCATTCCCCCCTGGCCGATACTCTCGACCAGCCGATAGCGGCCTGTCACGATCATCCCTGGGAAACCCTCGCTCCCGGAATTACCCGGGCTCCCCGGACCCCCCGGATTCCCTGTGTTTCCCGAATTTCCCGGCAATCCGCTGCACCCCCTCCATTGCCCCGCATTGCCCGGCCCCTGAAACACAATAGTCACACTTAGTGCCGTACCGGCATAGTGCGGAGAAATCTTGTGGTACCTCTTCAAGTACTGCGAATTCAGGCGCAGCCAAGGGGGCCGAACATGAGTTCTCGTCGCGCGACGACCATTGCCGGATCGCTGGTCGTGACATCTTTCTCGGCAGTGTTGATCTTTTCGTTCCCGGCCGGGGCGGACGACCAAGGGCCCGGCAGCAGCAAGGGGGGAAAGCCGGTCGACGAGGCGCCCGCAGGCGTGAAGACGACGACCACGCTGCCGGAGTCCATCTCGGTCGACAACAGTTCGAATAAAACGGCCATCACCGCGACGGTGAAGAACGAAGGAACGAAGGACAGCGGACAGATAAGGCTTTTGGTCGTCGGGTTCGACGGACTCACGGTCAAAAACGTCGAAGGGTGTGACGCCATCGCGGAGAAAGATCTTCCGGAGGGATCCAACAGCGGTTTCGCCTGCCCCATAGCCAATCTCGCGGCGGGGGCGTCGAAGTCGTACGACGTCGACGCGACCTTCGATCTGAGCAAGACCGGGAAGATCTGTCTGCCCGTCCAGACCAGTGACGGGGCGAAGACGTTCTGGCAGCAGGGCCCGGTCCCGTTCGGTACGACGAACCCGTCGCCGAACGCGCCCGCCACCCCGCTGCTGCTCGGCACCGACAACACGCCCGTGGCGCCCGGCGGCGACGAACTGCCCAAGACCGGCGCCGGACGCGACCTGCTGCCGCTCGGCGCGGCCGGGGCCTCGCTGCTCGCGGCGGGCGTGGCCGGACTGTGGTGGTCCCAGCGGCGACCGCGGCAGAAGCAGGGCTGAGGACCGGCAGCAGGCCCAGGCGGCACGCCTCGGCGCCAAGCGGGTCAGCTGCATCGTGGTGCGCTGGCCGAAGATCGAGATCTCGTTGCCGGCCGGGCCGAAGGGGATCACCGCGATCGCCATGAAGGCCGGGATGG
>NZ_JBSFEV010000049.1:37953-56625 GCF_053594615.1 Streptomyces sp. NPDC001858 | reverse complement strand
TCTCCGACATCACCATCTTGCCCTCGTACGTCGTGTTGTCGGGCGAGCCGGCGGAGATCGGGATGGTCTTGATGGTGGCGCCGTTGTGCGAGGGCCCGGCACAGCAACCCCAGGTTCCCGCCTCGCACTCCCTCCAGATTCACGAAGGTGACTCCATTCCGATGACTACCTCAATTCCCGACACGACGGCCGAGAAAGAGGCCGCCGTCGCTCCCCCGAAGCAGTCCGAGAGCCCGCTGGGGCAGCTGCGACATCGTCCCGAGGTCGGTGCGCTCATCGGAACGATCACGGTCTTCGTGTTCTTCGCGATCTTCGGCGGGGAGAAGTTCCTGGCCCCGGCGGGCGCGGCGAGCTGGCTGAACATCGCGGCCGAGCTCGGCATCATCGCCATCCCGGTCGGACTGCTGATGATCGCCGGCGAGCTCGACGTGTCCGTGGGTTCGGTGCTGGCCGGCAGCTCGATGACGCTGGCCATCGTCTCCGGTCACTGGGGCGCCCCGATGATCGTCGGCATTCTGTGCGCGCTCGGGCTCGGGGTCCTCACCGGCCTGCTCAACGGGGTCATCGTCACGCGCACCAACGTTCCCTCGCTGGTCGTCACACTGGCCACGCTGTCCGGCATGGCCGGTCTCACGCTGGGCCTGTCCCGCGTCACCACCGGTACCACGAGCGTTCCGATCAAGCCGGACTCGGTGTCGAAGTCGCTGTTCGGCGAGCTGATCGGCGGCCAGTTCGAAGTCGCGATCTTCTGGTGGCTCGGCATCGCCGTCGTGGTCACGGTGGTGCTGCAGATGATGAAGTACGGCAACTGGATCTTCGCGATCGGTGGTGACAAGGAGAGCGCCCGCGCCACCGGCATCCCGGTCGACAAGGTGAAGATCGCCCTGTACATCGCCAGCGGCTTCGGCGCCGCCCTGGTCGGCGTGATCCAGACCATCCTCTACAACGGGGCCCAGGTCGCCAACGGCCAGTCCTTCGTCTTCAACTCCATCATCGCCGTGGTCATCGGAGGCGTCCTCCTCACCGGCGGCTACGGCTCGGTCCTCGGCGTGGTCCTGGGCACCCTGACCTTCGCCATCGTCAACCAGGGCATCTACTACACCGGCTGGAACTCCGACTGGGCCAGCCTCATCCTCGGCATCCTCATCCTCACCGCCGTCCTGATGAACAACACGTTCCGTCGGCTCGCCCTGTCCTACAAGCCCCGATCCGCGAAGAAGGCTTGATCATGACCACGCCTCTCCTCCGCCTCACCGGCGTCAGCAAGTCGTTCCTCGGAACCAACGCGCTGCAGGACATCTCCCTCGAGGTGGACGCCGGAAAGGTGCTGTGCCTGCTCGGCGACAACGGCGCCGGCAAGTCGACCCTCATCAAGATCCTCTCGGGCTTCCACAAGCCCACCACCGGCACCATCGAAGTCGACGGCGAACGCGTCGATTTCGACAGCCCGCGCGACGCCAGCGCCCGGGGCATCGCCACGGTGCACCAGTTCGGCGGCACCTTCCCGCTGATGGGCGTCGGCCGCTGCTTCTTCGTCGGCGCCGAACCCACCAAGGGCTTCGGCCCGTTCAAGATCTTCGACAAGAAGCTCGCCGGTGAGATCGCCGTACGGGAGATGCAGTCGCTCGGTATCACCCGCGTCACCGACGGCGACCGCCTCGTCGGGGCCCTCTCCGGCGGTGAGCGGCAGGCCCTGGCCATCGCGCGCGCGGTCTACTTCGGCGCGAACGTCCTGATCCTGGACGAGCCGACCGCCGCCCTGGGCGTCAAGGAGGCCGCGCACGTTCTGCGGATCATCATGCAGGCCCGGGCCAAGGGCGTCGCGGTCATCCTCGTCACCCACAACGTCCGCCACGCCATGATGGTCGGCGACCACTTCGCCGTCCTGATCCGCGGTCAGAAGGCCGACGACTTCCACAAGGGCGAGCGCACCCGCGAAGAGATCACCGACCTGATGGCCGGCGGCGAAGCCATGGCCGACCTGGAGGCCGAACTCGCCGAGCTGCAGGCCGGCGCCTGATCGCCTGCGGGTAGGGGTGCCCCGCGCTGGTCGTCGTGCCGGTCATGCCGGGCGGGGCAGGTCAGTGCGGGGCGGTCTCCTCCGGTCTGCGTCCCCAGGCGGTGAGCATGCCGGCGGACAGCGCGGCGCACTCCTCGGAGCCGAGGTAGCGGATCGCCGCGTCGACGGCGTCGTCGTCGACCAGGCCGGTGGCGAGCATCGGCGCTCTGCTGCGCTCCCAGGTGTCCGCCCAGAAGAGGCTGATGGGACTCCCGGGCAGCAGCGGCGGCACATGCATCTCGGCGGCGACGGGCACGAGCCCCGCCCCGCGCAGCAGCTGGGGGTACGACGGCACCCAGGAGACATCGGTGCCGATGGTCGCCCGCAGCCCCTGCCACATCGCCCGCATCACCACGGTGTACGGAGTGCTCGGCGGCCGGTCGCTCGTCAGATCTACGGCGTCGCTGAGCACCAGCACACCGCCGGGCACGACGAGTTCGGCGAGCCGCCTGATCAGGCGTTCACGGTCGGGCAGATGCATCAACACGAAGCGGGCGTGGACGAGTTCGAACCGGCCCGGGGCGAAGCCTGGCGCGGTGATGTCGGCCTTCAGCACATCGAGGCCGGGCACCGCCCGCTCGGTGAGGAAGCGTACGTCGCGGTCCACGGCGAGCACGCTCGTCACCCCGGCCTCGTCCAGCAGCCGCCGTGAGACCGTGCCCGTGCCGGCGCCGAGGTCGAGGCAGCGCCATCCCGGGCCGGCCCCCAGGGCCCGCAGTCGCGCCATCGTGATGTCGTCGTAGGCGAGCGCACCGAAGTCGATGCGCTCGCCTTCGCCCGCCTGTCCGGGACGGAAGACGGCCTCGCCGTAGCCGCCGCCAGGCACGGCGGTCACCTTGCCGCCGAGGACGCGACGCCGAGCATGCCGTCGTCGAACAGTCTCATGGCAGGACCTTTCAGGTGGTGCGGGTGGGGGTGGGGATGGCCTGCCACCGATCCTCCACGGCCGATCGCCCGCACAGCAGAGGCGCGCCGCGCTGGTGGAGCACGGAGAAGTAATTCGATGGGGTGGGGCAGGGGAACCTGCCACGATCGTCGGATGGGTGCATTGGATGCGGTGGCGGGCAGAGTCGCCGGCGGGGCGACTGTGGCGTTCCGGCCCAGCGGCTCGTCGATGGTCCCGCTGATACGCAGTCGGCAACTGGTGGTCGTCGCTCCGGTCGACCCGTCGAAGCTGGAGGCCGGAGACATCGTCCTCGCCCGTGTCGCGGGGACGGTCTACCTGCACTTGGTGTCGTCGGTGGACGCTGCCAGGAAGCGGGTGCAGATCAGCAACAACCGTGGCCTCGTCAACGGCTGGACCAGCCATGATCGTGTCTTCGGTATCTGCGTGACAGTCGACGGCGTCACCCGGTCAGGAGCCACGGGCAAGACGCTGGCGGCCGACTCCAACGACTCCTCCTGAACCTATACGGCGTGCAGGCGGACCGCCATGAACTGGCGGCCGGGCAGGTCGATCCGGAAGACGCCCTCGTAGGTGTCGGGGAGTTCGGTGATCGTCATGCCCCAGGTGTCGATGACGTCCACCTTCCACCGGATGCCGGGCGGCAGTGCGAAGGTGCGGTAGCGCGGCTGACCGAACCCGAAGTAGACCAGGCGGTAGCTGTCCTCGACGCCGCCGACCGGGACGTCCCAGTCGCCGGGGAGCGGGCCGATGCCGTCCTCGGGGGAGTCCTCCAGGATCCGGCGGAGGAAGGCGATACGGGCCGGCGACTCGCCCTTGAGGACGCCGCCCTTGGACCACCACAGGACCTCGTCCTCGGCCAGATAGGTCTCGCCGTGGCCGACGTAGCCGCCGCGGACCGCGCCCTCCCAGAAGCGCCGCACGAGTTCCTGGGCGGTCAGGTTGCCCCAGCCCTGGTCGATGTCGCCCTCGTAGCCGCACTCGTCGATGACCACCGGCTTGTTCCACTCGGTGCGCCACGCGTCGGTGTTCTCGGCGGTGCGGTACACGTCGACGCGCTGCACGCTGGAGTGGGTGACCCAGTCGACGGAGTTGTCCCAGAAGGCCATGCAGTTGTGGATGCCCAGCAGGTGGCCGTGCGGGTCGGTGTCGCCGATCACGGCGGCCATCCGGTGCCAGTCCTTCTCGGTCTTGGCCCACAGCAGGTCGTACTCGTTGGCCAGCGACCACCACACATTGGGCAGGGCGGCCAGCCGGGCGACCACATAGCGCAGATAGCGGTCGTCGGCGACCGCGCCCATGTCCGAGAAGCCCCAGCGGTCGTAGGGGTGGAAGAGGATCAGGTCGGCCTGGACGCCCAGGGCGCCGAGCCCGCGGATGCGGTCCTCCAGATGTGCGAAGTAGGCGGGGTTGGGCTGCCGGAAGTCCCAGCCGTCCTCGGGAGAACCGGCGAAGGGGTAGAGCGGCGGCTCGTTGGCGTTGAAGAGGTACGCCTTGGGGAAGACGCACATCCGCATCTTGTTGAACGGCGACCCGGCGAGGGTGCGCAGGGTCTGCTCCTCCAGTTCGTCGCCCTGATGGGTCCAGGCGTACGCCGTGGTGCCGACGGGGAGATGACGGGTGCCGTCGGCGTGCCGGAAGTGGAAGGTGTTGTGCACGCGCACCGGGCCGTGCTCGCCGGGGGCGGCGGGCAGACAGTCGAAGGTCCCGCCGATGCCGGTCAGGGAACGGGAGTTGGAGGCGGTGACGAAGCCCCAGGCGCCCTCTTCGTCGGGCATGAAGCGCAGCCGGTGGACGCCGTCGCCGTCGTAGAAGCCGTGCGCGGTGAGCGTGCGGCCGGTCTCCTGGTGGATGAACCGGGCGCTCAACGCGACGTCGGTGAAGGGGTTTCCGTGGGCGGGGCCGTGGAGTTCGAGCTCGAACGGGTGCCAGCGGGTGACCGAGGAGGGCCATTCGGCGTCGGCGCCGCCGAGCGCGACCTCGGGTCCTTCGTAGTCGTCGGAGGGGACGATCACCGTCTCCGCGGGGCGCGGTGGTTCGGCCAGGGAATCGTCGACGGCGGCGAGTTCGGCGAAGAAGGCGTCCCGGGCCGCGGGGTCGGCCCGCGTGTTGTCGAGGAAGCCGACGACCTGCGCGAGGCTGACATGGCGCAGTTGCACGCCCAAGGGGGCGTTGACGATGCCGGAGAGGTGTCTGCGGACGACGGCCGTGGCCTGCCGGTTGCGCAGGACGTCGCCGAGGAGGGAATCGGGGCTGTACGGCATCGGGGAACTCCCGGGAGATAAGGGCGGGGGCGGGGGTCAGCGCTTGGTGTCGTGGCCTTCGTAGCGGAACCAGCGGGCGTCGACGACGCCGGCGGAGGCGTAGAGACCGGCCACGCGGCCGTTGAAGGAGGCGGCGACCTCGGCCGAGACATAGCGGCCGTCGAGAGCGGTCAGCTCCTGCCAGTCGTCGCTGGAGTCGCCGTCGTCGGCGGCGGCACCGGTGCGGACCGACAGGCGGACGACGTCGGGCGAGCGGCGCTCCAGGCCGATGCCTTCGAAGTCGCCGACGACGGGCCCGGTGGTGATCCGCAGGGCCACGGCGCAGGGGTCGCCGGGGAGCGGGAGTTCCCAGGTCTGGCTGATCCCGCCCACTCGGGCCCGGGCCCGCACGGTGTCGGCGTCGGCCTCGATGTCGTAGTGGTGGTGCTCGTCCATCCGCACGCTGAGACCGCCCGTGCCGGCGCTGACATCGAGCTCGGCGGTGAAGGAGGACTCCTCATGCTCCTGGCGGACGCCCACGAAGACCGGCCGCGCGCTGTTCATGTCGCTGCCGTCGGCGTGCAGGCGCAGTGCGTTCGGGACTTCGGACGTCGAGGCCACGTCCGACGGTGCGCGGCGGATCGCCACCCACTCGTGGCCCAGCGGACCGCCGCCGAAGTCCTGGTGGCGGCTGACCGGCGGGCGGGGCTCGGTGAGGCGGACCGGCTCGACCACCGGCCAGCCGTCCTGCGCCCAGCGCACCGGGGTCACGAAGGTCTCCCGCCCCATCGGTGAGAAGGCCCGGGTCAGGCCCCGGGGCCGCATGCCCAGCAGCACCATCAGCCAGGAGCCGTCGGCGGTGCGCACCAGGTCGCCGTGGCCGGTGTTCTGGATCGGGCGGTCGGTGCTGCGGGCGGAGAGCACCGGGTTGGCGGGGCAGCCCTCGAAGGGGCCGTCGGGGCGGTCGGAGCGGGCGATGCTGACGCTGTGGCCGCGCTCGGTGCCGCCCTCGGCGATCATCAGGTACCAGGCGCCGTCGACGGCGTAGAGGTGCGGGGCCTCCGGGAACATCAGGCCGGTGCCGGACCACAGCGAGCGGGGCTGCTCCAGCGCCTGTCCGGTCTCCGGGTCCATCCGTACCTGCTGGATGCCCAGGTGGGTGGGGGTGTCACCGGCCAGCCGCAGGCCGGAGTAGGTGACGTAGCAGGTGCCGTCCTCGTCCCAGGCGATGTCCGGGTCGATGCCGTCGACGCCCCGCATCACGGTGCCGTCCGACCAGGGGCCCTCCGGCCGCTCCGCCGTGAAGATCAGGCTGCCCCGGCCCATCGCGTCGGTGACCACGCACCAGAAGCGCCCGTCGTGGTGGCGCAGCGTCGGCGCCCACGCCCCGCCCAGGGTGGGCACCCGGCCCACGTCCAACTGCCCCGGCCGGTCGGCGACATGGCCGATGAGCGTCCAGTCGGTGAGGTCGCGGCTGTGGAAGAGCGGGATGCCGGGCAGGTACTCGAAGCTGGAGACGGCGATGTAGTAGTCGTCGCCGACGCGGCAGATGCTGGGGTCGGGGTGGAAGCCGGGGATGAGCGGGTTGCTCGGAGTGTCCGGGGCGTCCGGCCGTTTCGGCGCGGGGGTGGAGGTCATGGGCTTCCTCAGGAAGTGGGCAGTACGTGGTCAGTACCTGGTCGGTACGTGGTCAGGAGGTGATGTCGTCGGCGGTCGGCGTGCCGGACGGGGCGTCGGCCGGCTGCCGGGCGGCGAACTCCAGCCGGGCCGCGCGCCGTTGGGCCTGGCGCGCCGGGTCGGGCACCGGGGCGGCGAGCAACAGCCGCCGGGTGTAGGGGTGTTCGGGCGTCGAGGTGACGGTGGACGCGTCGCCGGTCTCGACGATCTCGCCCCGGTACATCACGGCCACCCGGTGGCTGATGTGCCGTACCACCGACAGGTCGTGGGTGATGAAGAGGTACGCGACCCTGGTGCGTTCCTGGATCTCGACGAAGAGGTCCAGGATCCGGGCCTGGTTGGACAGGTCCAGGGCGCTGACCGGCTCGTCGCAGACGACGATCTTCGGGGAGCGGGTGAGCGCACGCGCGATGGCGATGCGCTGGCGCTGCCCGCCGGAGAACTCGCGCGGCAGCCGTCCGGCGGCGTCCGCCGGGAGCCGCACCTGGTCCAGCAGATCGCGGACCCGGCGGTCGGCGTCGGCGCCGGAGACGCCGGTGACCAGTAGCGGCTCGCTGAGGATGTCGCCCACGGTGAGTGCCGGGTTGAGCGAGGTGTAGGGGTCCTGGAAGACCACCTGGATGTCGTCGCTGAGCGCCCGGCGCTCCTTCCTGCCGATCGCCGAGATGTCCCGGCCGCCGAAGCAGATCGTGCCGCCGGTCACCGGGGCGAGGCCCAGGATGGCGCGGCCCAGGGTGGTCTTGCCGGAGCCGGACTCGCCGACCAGGCCCAGGGTCTCGCCGGGGTGGACGTCGATGCTGACGCCCTTGAGCACCCGCACGGGCGGCCTGCCCCGGCCCTTGCCGGGGTACTCGACGACCAGCTGGTCGACGGACAGCAGGGGCCCGGTCTCCCGCGCCGGGGCCGGCTCGGCCGGTGCCACCGTGCTCATGCCTCAACTCCCTCGGGAACGGCGGGTGCGGTCAGCGGGCCGCGCGGCTCGCTGTCCTCCAGGGTGGATGCGAGGAGCATCCGGGTGTACGGGTGCCGGGGGGCGGCGAAGAGGTCGGCGGCCGGCGCGGACTCCACGATCCGGCCGGTCTGCATCACGGCGACCCGGTCGCAGATGTCGGCGACCACGCCGAAGTCATGGGTCACCAGGATCATCCCCATGTCGCGTTCCTTCTGGAGCGAGCGCATCAGGTCGAGGACCTCGGCCTGGACGGTGACGTCCAGGGCGGTCGTCGGCTCGTCGGCGATGAGCAGGTCCGGGTCGCAGGAGACGGCGGCGGCGATCAGCACCCGCTGGGCCATGCCGCCGGACACCTGGTGCGGGTAGGCGGCGTAGACCCGGGCCGGGTCGGCGATGCCCACCCGGTCGAGCAGGGCGAGGGCCTTCTTCTTCGCCTCCGCGCGGCTCAGGCCGAGGTGCCTGCGCATCGGTTCGACCAGCTGGGCGCCGATCCGGAACGAGGGGTCCAGGTTGGACATCGGCTCCTGCGGGACGTACGCGATCCGGCGGCCCAGGATGCCGGCGCCGCCCGCTTCCGCGCCGGACGCGGTCAGCTCCGTACCGCCGAAGGAGAGGGCGCCGACGGAGACTTGAGCCTCCGGCGGCAGCAGGCCGAGCACCGCGAACGCGGTCTGGCTCTTGCCGGAGCCGGACTCGCCGACCAGCCCCAGGACTTCGCCCCGACGCACGGAGAGACACACGTCGTCGACGACGACGGAGTCGCCGTAGGCGACGCGCAGGTCGCGAACGAAGAGGAGCTCGTCCCCGACGGCCTCGCCGGAACGGACCCGCTGCGCGGGCAGGCCGACGGCAGCGACGACGCCCGGGCCGACGGCGGTGGCGGTGGCGGAGGCGGAGGCGGTGGCGGTGGCTGGGCCACCGTCGTCAGCGGTGGTGCTGGCGGCTGGGTCGCCGGCTGCGAGCGGGCCTTCGGCCGCGGCGTCCGGGCCCTCAACTGCGGTGGCCGTGCTATCGGCGGTGGTGCGCGGGCCGTTGTCCGTGGCGGCCGGGCCTTCTGGCGCGGTGCGCCGGCTGTCGTCGGCGGTCGTCGGAGCCTCAGCCCCGGTGGCCGGGCCATCGTCGGCGGTGGTCGGAGCGTCCGCCCCGGTGCCCGGACCGCCGTCGGCGGCGGCCGGAACCTCGGTCCCGGGGGTTTCAGCCGCCCCAGGGGTTCGAGCCGTGCCGGCGGTTTCAGGCGTCCCGGGGTTTCCAGCCGTCCCGGCGGTCTCCGGTGTCCCAGGCGCTTCAGCCGTCCCCGCGGATTCACGCGTCCCGGGGGCGTCAGCCGTTCCCGGGGTTTCAGGTGTTCCGGCGGAGGCCGACTGCTTGCGGCTGCGACGCTTCGGCCTCGGCGGGCGGCCGCCTACCAGGACATCCGTCAGTGCGTTGGCCAGCAGGCCCGCCGCTGCGACGGTCAGGGCGATGGCCAGGCCGGGCCAGAGCAGCAGCAGCGACTTCGTGTAGATGTTGCCGAAGGCGTCGTTGAGCATCGAGCCCCAGCTGGCCTCGGCGGTCGAGCCCAGGCCCAGGAACTCCAGCCCGGACTGGATCAGGATGCCGATGCCGAACAGCTGCGCCGCCTGGATGATCACCGGCGCCTGCACCACGGGCAGCACATGCCGGCGGATGATCCGTGCGTCCGACAGCCCGGAGACCCGGGCCGCGTCCACGTACAGCTCCTCGCGGACCGCGTTGACCGAGCCGCGCACCAGCCGGAAGACGCCCGGCGACATCAGCACGCCGAACACGCCCATCGCGAGATAGGTGCTCTGGCCGACGGTGCCCAGCACCACCAGCAGCAGGATGATCGCGGGGATGGACATGACCAGGTTGGCGACCCAGCCGGCCAGTCCGTCGAACCAGCCCCGGAAGTAGCCGGCGACCAGGCCGGTCGGCACGCCGATGGCGACCGCGACGGCGGTGGCCAGGGCGGTGCCGAGCAGGCTGGTCCGGCCTCCGTAGAGCAGCCGGGACAGCACGTCGCGGCCCACGCCGTCCCCGCCGAGCGGGTGACTGCCGCTCGGCGCGGCGAGCGCGTCCGCCAGATTCGACGTGTGCGGGTCGTGCGAGGTGAGCAGCGGCGCCGCGGCACTGGCCAGCGCGATCAGAGCGAGCACCGACAGACACACCACGGCGGTCGGGTCCTTCAGGAGCCGCCGCAGGATGCGGTCCCGGCGCGGGATCGCGACGGCCGCGGGCTCGCCCACCGTGGCGGCGGCCGGGTGGGGCAGGGGGAGCGTCATCCGACACGCACCTTGGGGTTGAGCCACCCTTGGGCGACGTCCAGCAGGAGGTTGACGACCACGACCAGCAGCACCATGACGACCACCACGCCCATCAGCAGCGGTGAGTCGCCGCTGGAGGCGGCCGCGTTGGCGGCGCTTCCGATCCCGGTGAGGCCGAAGACCTTCTCCACCACCACGGCCCCGCCGACCAGGCCGATGAACTGGAGGCCCAGCACGGTGAGGGCGGGCGGCGCGGCGTTGCGGAGCGCGTGCTTGAGCAGCAGGCTGCGGCGGCTCAGGCCCCGGCTGCGCAGGGTGCGCATGTAGTCCTTGCGCAGGACGTCGACCATGGCGCCGCGCACCTGCTGGGCGGTGGCCGCGATGGCGCCCACCGCCAGCGACACGGACGGCAGGATGATCGACTCTAGCCAGGCGGACGGGGAGACGGCGAAGGGGGTGTAGCCGGTGGCCGGCAGCCAGCCCCACTTCACGGCGACGAACAGGGCCAGGATCAGCGCGACCAGGAAGCTGGGCAGTGCGAAGCCGATGATGGCGAGCAGTTGGACGAGCCGGTCGAGCAGACCGCCCCGGACGGCCGCCGCCACCCCCAGCAGCACGCTGGCGGCGGCCGACAGCAGCAGACCGCCCAGCACGATGGAGAGGGTGACCGGCAGCTTGTCGGTGAGCGAGGAGGTGACGGTGTCGCCGCTGAACCAGGAGCGCCCGAGGTCACCGCGCACCGCTGCCGTCAGCCAGTCCCAGTACTGGACCACGACGGACCGGTCGAGGCCCAGTTCGGCCTTCTTCGCGGCGACCTGCTGGGTGGTGGCCGTGGCGCCCGCGATGTTGCGGGCGACGTCCGTGCCGGTCATCCGCATGAGGACGAACGTCATGGACGAGATCACGAACACCAGGACCACGCCCGACAACAGTCGGCGGGCCAGGAATGTCTTCATGGCTGCTTCTCCCGGTTGTACGCCATGGACGACGGGGTGGGGCGCAGGCCGCCGCGGCGCCCGTCGGGCGCCGCGGCCGGTGCGTCAGCCTGCGGGCGTGAAGTTGTAGATGCCGGGGACGGGAGTGAAGGCCTGCGCGGTCACCTTGACGTCCTTGGCATGGGCGTAGGAGTTCTCGACGTTGGCCCAGGGGGCGTTCCAGGCCTGCTCGACCAGGTACTTGTCGATTTCCTTGAAGCCGGCGGTCTGGCTGTCGCCGGTGCTCTTCTGCGCGCTGTCGATCAGGGCCGTGAGCTTGGGGTCGGAGTTCTTGAAGAGGTTCCACAAGGAGTCGGGCTTGGCCTGGATCGTGACGGTGTCCCAGGAGCGGAAGGAGGCGAGCGAGAAGTAGGAGATCGCGAACTTGCCGGCCAGCAGCTGGTTGATGGTCTGGCCCGGCGGGATGGTCACCAGCTTGCACTTGATCCCGATGTCGGCGAGCGATTGCACCATCGCGGCCTGGGCCTCGGGGAAGATCGCGCTCAGGTCGGGCACGTCGACGCTGAAGCCGTTCGGGTAGCCGGCCTCGGCGAGCAGCGCCTTGGCCTTGGCGGGGTCATAGGGGTAGACGTCGTTGAGCGAGGCGTCGTAGGCGGTGCTGATCGGGTTGAAGACCTGCGCGGTGGGCTTGCCGATGCCGCCGTAGACGGACTTGATGAACGAGTCACGGTCGAAGGCGTAGTTGATGGCCTGCCGCACCTTGAGCTTGCCGAGCGGCGCGCTGATCTTGCCCCCGCGGTCCCAGATGTAGACGCCCGCGACGTCGCCCGGCGGGTACTGGAGGACGTTCAGGCCGCCGGACTTGGCGACGGCGACGTTCTTGGGGGTGGTGATGAGCGCGCCGTCGACCTGGCCGGAGCGCAGCGCGTTGAGGACGGCGGTCGGGTCGGTCAGCGGCTTGAGGACGATCTTCTCGAAGGGGAACGCCTTGGCGTTCCAGTAGCTCTTGTTGCGTACGAAGGTGTAGACGCTGCCGTTGGTGGTGGCGGCCTTGTCCAGGGTGTACGGGCCGGAGCCGGTCGGAGTGTCCTTGAGGGTGCCCGCGGTGATGGCCTTGGGGCTGGCGAGCATGCCGGCCACCGAGCCGAGGTTGGCGACGAAGGACGGGTCGGGGGCGCTGAGCGTCACCTTGACGGTGTCGGCGCCGACCGCTTCGACGGTCTTGATGCCCTTGAGCTGTCCGGCGGCCTCGTTGGCGCCGGTCCTGGTGTGCTCCAGGTTGGCCTTGACGGCGGCGGCGTCCAGCGCGCTGCCGTCGGTGAAGGTGATTCCGGTGCGCAGGGTGAGGGTGAGCACGGTGTTGGTGCTGTCGTACGCCCACTTCGTGGCGACGTTGGGGGTGGGCTCGGCCTTGGTGTCCAGCCGCAGCAGCGAGTCGTAGACCGGCTGGTAGTACTGCGTGTTGTTGCCGAGGCCGGCGTCCTTCAGGTCCCAGGGCTGGGCGGGTACGAGCGGGGCGAGCGTCAGCGTCTTGCTGCCCGAGCCGCTGCCGCCGCTCGCGGCCGACCCGCCGGAGCATGCTGCGGTGCCGACCAGGACGGCGACGACACCGGCGCCGATGAGAGTTCTGCGCATTTCTGGTTTCTCCAGATCCTTGTTTCCTCGTGGACGACAGCGGGTGACCTACGTCGCGGCGGGGACGACGTGTGGGGACGACGTGCCGGGCGGCGGGTCAGCCCAGGAGCGCGGTGCGCACGATCCGCTGGGCGGCCATCGCGTCGTGCCGGGACTGGGCCTCGCGCAGCGCGTCGAGGTCGAGGCGCCCGGCGCGCTCTTCGAGGGCCCGCAGGGTGGCGATCGACTCGCGGACCGCGTCGCCCGGGTCCTCGCGGTAGGGGAAGAGGTCGAGCTTGAGGGGTTCCTGCCAGCCGATCTCGCGTACGACGTGCAGGAACTCCAGGGTCTCCACCAGGTGCAGGGCGCCGGCGGTGAGATCGTCGTCCCACTCGCGGTAGTTGTCGTCGACCTCGACGTCGACCAGCCGGCCCATGCTGTGGGCGAGGCTGAGCGCCTCGGCGGGGTTCTCCTTGGCGAACAGCGAGTGGCCGAAGTCGATGACCAGGCCGACGTTGTCGACGTCCATCTGCTCGATGGCGAGCAGGCTGGCGGCGGCGGTGCTCCAGAAGAGCCGGTTGCGGGGTTCCTTGAGCTTGTACTCGATGGCGAAGGTGACGTCGGGGAAGTTGCGGGCCACGTCCCTGATGCCTTCGACGGCGTGGCGGCGCAGGGTGGGGTAGTCGACCTGGAAGGGGTAGTCGTAGCCGTCCTGGCCGGGCCAGAACTTCACGTACCGGGCGTCGAGTTGGCGGGCCACGTCGACGGACTCGTGGGCCAGGTCGGCGGCCGCGCGGCGGGTCGCCGGGTCGGCGCCGGTGAAGGAGCCGCTGCGGAAGCCCCGGTCGTAGATCACCGGGGTGATGTTGGTGACGGCCAGGGAGTGGGCGGCCAGTGCGGACTTGACGTCGGCGACCGAAACTCCGGTGTCGAAGGGGTAGTTGAGGTCCAGGGCCGCCAGCTCGCCGGTTTTCGCGGCGAGTTCGATGGTGTCGAGGGTGCCGACCGGCGGGCCGTAGCCGTCGGTGGCGTACCGGTCGATGATGCGGCCGAAACTCCACATCCCTCCGGCATAAGTGCGCGGCGTGGTCGACACAAGATCCTCCTGAATTAATATTCAGCCACCGGTGAATGGGGGATGGCCGGGAACGTAAGCCGGGCTTGTTGGGCATGTCAAGAGTGTTGCCACCATGTTTCCCAATCGCCGTAAACGACCTATAGGACCCCGACGACCCCCGCCCGGCCGCCGCCCGAACGCCTTGCGTCGACCGTCTTGACGTGATGGCGGGAGGTGGCGCACTATCCCGAAACATATAAATCACTGCGTGAATGGATATTCACATGCTCACCGCTGACCATGCAGTCGCGGCGCACTACCGCGATCTGCGGCAAGCCACCCGGGACGGTCGTCCGGAATCAGCCCTGGAACTGCTCCGGAACATGTCCGCCGACGTCCGGGTGCGGATCGTGAAGATGATCGACGCCGCCCAGCTGGGCCATATCGGTGGAGACCTGTCCGTCACCGACATCCTGGTCACCCTCTTCGGCGCGGTCCTCGACGTCGACCCCGAGGACCCGCGCCGCCCCGGCCGGGACCGCTTCATCCTCAGCAAGGGCCACTGCGCCGCCGCCCTCTACGCCACGCTGGCGCACTGCGGCTACTTCGCCGACAAGGAGCTGGACACCTTCATGGCGCCGCTCTCCGCGCTCAACGGTCACCCCAACCGCCGCAAGGTCCCCGGCGTGGAGACCAACACCGGACCGCTCGGCCACGGCTTCCCGGTGGCCGTCGGCAGCGCCCTGGCCGCCCGGCTGACCGGCGGGAACTGGCGCACCGTGGTGGTGCTGGGCGACGGCGAGATGCAGGAGGGCAGCAACTGGGAGGCCGCGATGACCGCCGGCCACCACGGCCTCACCTCGCTCACCGCCGTCGTCGACCGCAACCGCCTCCAGCAGGGCGCCCGCACCGAGGACACCAAGACCCTGGAACCGCTCGCCGACAAGTGGACCGCCTTCGGCTGGGAGGCCCGGGTCGTCGACGGGCACGACCACGCCGCCCTGCTCGCCGCCTTCGGCCCGTCCCGGGACGGCCGTCCGGTCGCGGTGATCGCCGACACGCTCAAGGGCAAGGGCGTCTCCTTCATGGAGGACCGCGTCGAGTGGCACCACAAGGTGCCCGACAAGCAGCAGGTGCAGGCCGCGATCGAGGAGCTCTCCCGTTGACGAACACCATTGCCCGCGCCGACGCCGTCGCCGAAGCCACCTATGACTGCCGCCAGGTGTTCGCCGAGGAGCTCATCGCGCTCGCCCGCCAGGACCCCCGGGTGGTGGCCGTGTGCAACGACTCGGTCGGCTCCAGCAACCTCACCGGCTTCCGCGCCGAGTTCCCCGACCGCCTGATCAACGTCGGCATCGCCGAGCAGGACCTGGTCGGCGTCGGCGCGGGGCTCGCCAACGGCGGCATGATCCCCTTCGTGTCGGCCGCCGGACCCTTCCTCACCGGCCGGGCCCTCGAACAGATCAAGGCCGACTGCGCCTACAGCGGCCACAAGGTGATCCTCTGCGGCCAGAGCCCCGGCATGGCCTACGGCGAACTCGGCCCCACTCACCACTCCGTCGAGGACCTGTCCTGGCTGCGGGCCGTCGCCGACCTGCCGGTGCTCGTCCCCACCGACCGCGAGCAGACGCGGGCCGCGATCCGCTGGGCCTACGCCTTCGACGGCCCCTGCTATCTGCGCATCCCCCGCTTCAAGGTGCCCGACGTCGTCCCGCCCGACGCCCCCTTCGGCCCCGGGCACTCGGTCACCCTGCGGGAGGGCGCCGACGCCACCGTCATCGCCATCGGCACGCTGGTGCCGCGCGCCCTGGCCGCCGCCGAGGCGCTGGCCGCGGAAGGCATCTCCGTACGCGTGCTCAACACCCCCTTCGTCGACCCGCTGGACGAGGCGGCGGTGCTGGCCGCCGCGACCGAGACCGGCGCCCTCGTCGTCGCCGAGGAGGCCACCCTCAGCGGCGGTCTCGGCGCGGCCGTCGCCTCGCTCGTCGGCCAGCGCCGGCCGGTGCCGCTGCGGCTGCTCGGGGTCACCGGCTTCGCCCCGACCGGCGACGCGAGCTATCTGCTGGAGCACTTCGGGCTCACCGCCGACGGGATCCGGCAGGCGGTCCACGAGGTGCTGGCTCTGTCATCCTCACCGGTATGACGGGCAGGGCGGCTGTGACGGGGGTGACGGGAGTGACGGGTATGTCAGACACGGCAGATGGGATGCGTGGGACGCATGTGGCGGCTGTGACGGGCGTGGCAGCCGATGCGAGTACGGGTGCGGGAGCGGGTGCAGGTGGGGAAGGCGGGGGCCGGGGGCCGCTGATCCTCGCCGTCGACCAGGGCACCTCCGCCACCAAGGCTGTCCTCACCGACCCCGAAGGCAGTGTGCTGGCCTCCGCCTCCGTCCCGCTGGCCGGCGCCTACCCCCGGCCCGGCTGGGTGGAGCAGTCCGCCGAGGAGGTCTGGCGGAGCGTGACCGAGGCGGTGCGCGACTGTCTGGCCGGCCACGACCCGGCGGCCGTCGCCGCCGTGGGCCTGAGCACCCAGCGCGAGTCGGTGCTGCTCTGGGACCGCGCCACCGGCGAACCCGTCGGCCCGCTGCTCGGCTGGCAGGACCGCCGCACCGCCGACGACTGCGCCCGACTGCTCGCCGACGGGGCCGGCCCCGGGGTACGGGCCGCCACCGGGCTGCCCCTGGACCCGATGTTCAGCGCCCTGAAGGCCAAGTGGCTGCTCGACACGTACGACCCGGACCGCACCCGGGCCCGGCGCGGCGAGCTGTGCCTGGGCACCGTCGACTCCTGGCTGCTCTGGCGGCTCGGCGGCGGCGCCGACCATGTCATCGAGGTCGGCAACGCCGCCCGCACCCAACTGCTGGACATCCGGCGCCGGGACTGGGACGAGAACCTGCTCGCCCTCTTCGGCGTGCCGCACGCCGCACTGCCCCGGGTGGTGGCCTCCACCGGGCCCTTCCCCCCGGTGCGGGGCGTGGCGCCGCTGGTGGACGGCACCCCGGTGGGGGCGGTGCTCGGGGACTCGCACGCGGCGCTCTTCGGGCACGGGGTCTTCGCCCCCGGACGCGTCAAGGCCACCTACGGCACCGGCTCCTCCGTGATGGGGCTCGTCGCCTCGCCCGAGGTGCCCGGCGAGGGTGACGCGCTGTGCCTCACCGTCGCCTGGGACGACAGCGGCACCGAGGGCGGCGGTCCCGCCTACGCTCTGGAGGGCAACATCCGCTCCTCCGGCGCCACCCTGCGCTGGCTGGCCGGGCTGGTCGGCCGCACCGAGGCCGAGGTGGCGGCCGCCGCCGCGCCGGACTCCGGAGGCGTCCACCTGGTGCCCGCGTTCGGCGGGCTGGCCGCCCCCTGGTGGGACAACGAGGCGACCGGCCTGATCAGCGGCCTCACCCTCGGCTCCGGTCTGCCGGAACTGGCGCGGGCCGCGCTGGAGTCGATCGCCTTCCAGGTCGAGGACGTGGTGGCCGCCGTCGACCGGGCCGGGGAGCGGGTCGCCGTGGTGCTGGCCGACGGCGGGCCCAGCGGCAACGCCGCGCTGATGCGGCTCCAGGCGGACCTGTCCGGCCGTACGGTCGAACGCCCGCGGGCCGGCGGGCTCTCCGCCGTGGGCGCCGCCCGGTTGGCCGCCCGTACCATGGGACTCATCGGCCGGGAGCGGTCGGCCGCGCCCGCCCGGGACGCCGAGGTCTACCCGCCGACGCTCGCCGAACCGGAACGGCTGCGGCGACTGGCGGCCTGGCACGACGCGGTGGCGCGCAGCCGCAGCGCGGGGAAGGTGCCCATGTCATGAGCCCTGCAATCGGGGGCCGGACCGGCCCGAATCTCAGTAGTGTTCAGCGCGTGTCCCCACATCCTGACCTCACCGGCCACGAGTCGGTCGACAAACTCCGGCTGATCGTTCGTGTCGCCCGGATGTACCACGAGCGCGGCCTGCGCCAGGCCCAGATCGCCGAAGCGCTGAACCTCTCCCAGGCCGGCGTCTCCCGGCTGCTGCGCAGCGCGGCCGAGCTGGGCGTGGTGCGCACCGTCGTGGTCTCCCCCGAGGGGATCCACAGCGACCTGGAGGACGCGGTCGCCGACTGCTACCAGCTGGCCGACGTGGTGATCATCGACGGGGACGACCTGCTCGACCACCCGCGCAGCCTGCTGCGCGCCCTCGGCTCCGGCGCGGCCAGCTATCTGGAGACCGCCTTCCGTCCCGGGGACCTGATCGGGGTCTCCACCTGGAGCGAGACCCTGCTGGCCGCCGCCAACGTGATGCAGCCGGCCAAGCAGCAGGTGGCCGACAAGGTCGTCCAGCTCATGGGCGGCATGGGCGACCCCCAGGGCCAGGTCCAGGCCACCCACCTCGCCGCCCGTCTCGCCGACCTGACCGGCAGCACCCCGCTCTTCGTCCGGGCCCCGGGGCTGGTCGGCTCCGCCGAGGCCCGGCTCTCCCTGCTCCACGACCCGACCGTGGCGGAGGTCAGCCAGGCCTGGCAGCAGCTGACCGTCGCCCTGGTCGGGATCGGCAGCGTCGAGCCCTCGCCGCTGCTGCGACTCAGCGGGAACGCGGTCGCGGAGGACGAACTGGCACGGCTGCGATCACTGGGCGCGGTGGGCGACATCTGCCAGCGGTTCTTCGACGAGAACGGGGTGTACGTCGACGCGGGGCTGGGCGAGCGGACGATCGGCGTCTCGGCGGACCAGCTCCGCTCGGTCCCCCGCCGTATCGCCGTCGCGGGCGGTCCGCGCAAGTACGCAGCCGTGCGGGGGGCGTTGCGGGGCCGCTGGATCACCGCCCTGGTGACAGACACGAGCACGGCCCGCCGACTACTGGAAGAACAGGACTGAGGGGCGCGGTCGGCTGCGCGACCAGCCACGACGGCACATCGCGGCACGTGTCGGGCAGGACCTTTCCGGCTGCGGTCCGGCTGCGCCCTGAAGGGGCGCGGGGAACTGCGCGACCGGCCACGATGGCGCATT